>DASVLP010000038.1:0-11708 GCA_036384795.1 Sphingomonadaceae bacterium
GATCACCGGATGGTGATTCCCGCGGGCGTGCCGATCCGGATCCAGACGACCGGTTCCGACGTGATCCACTCGTTCGCGGTGCCTTCGCTGTGGTTCAAGCTCGACGCGGTGCCGGGCCGGATCAACGAGAAGTGGCTCGAGGTCGATGAGCCTGGGATCTACTACGGCCAGTGCTCCGAGCTGTGCGGCGCGCGTCATGGCTACATGCCGATCTCGGTCGAAGCGGTGCCGATGGCCCAGTTCAATGCCTGGATCCTGAGTCAGGGCGGTACGCTGAAGGGCGCCAAGCCCGCCGCGGCTGCACCGGTGCCCGCTCCCGCCGAGCCGGCTCCCGCCGCGTCGCCGCCTCCGGCCAGCACCACCTGAGCCCGCCACCAGCCCAGAGTTTCAATTTTTCAAAGAGTCCGGATTAAGCCATGGCTACTACCGCCGATACCTTCCAGGCCCACCATGATGAGCATCATGGCCACCATGATGCCGATCACAAGCCGGCGTTCTTCGCCCGCTGGTTCATGTCGACGAACCACAAGGACATCGGCACGCTGTACCTGATCTTCGCGATCTGCGCGGGGCTGATCGGCGGCACGGTGTCGGGCCTGATGCGCGCAGAATTGGCGCACCCGGGCATCCAGTACCTCGGGTCGATCGCGCGGTTCTTCGGCGCGCATAACCCCGACTTCAACCAGACGTTGCACATGTGGAACGTGCTGATCACCGCGCACGGCCTGATCATGGTGTTCTTCACCGTGATGCCGGCGATGATCGGCGGGTTCGGCAACTGGTTCGTGCCGCTGATGATCGGCGCGCCGGACATGGCGTTCCCGCGGATGAACAACATCTCGTTCTGGCTGACCGTGGCCGGCTTCACCAGCCTGACGATCTCGGCGTTCGTGCCGGGCGGCACCGGGATCGGCGCGGGCATCGGGTGGACCGCCTATGCGCCGCTCTCGACCAGCGGCTCCCCCGGGCCGGCGGTCGACTTCGCGATCTTCTCGCTGCACCTGGCGGGCGCGGGCTCGATCATGGGCGCGATCAACTTCATCACCACGATCTTCAACATGCGCGCGCCGGGGATGACCCTGCACAAGATGCCGCTGTTCGTGTGGTCGGTGCTGGTCACCGCGTTCCTGCTGCTGCTGGCGCTGCCGGTGCTCGCCGCGGCGATCACGATGCTGATCACCGACCGCAACTTCGGCACGACCTTCTTCGACGCCTCGGGCGGCGGCGACCCGCTGCTCTACCAGCACTTGTTCTGGTTCTTCGGTCACCCGGAAGTCTACATCATGATCCTGCCGGGCTTCGGCATGATCAGCCAGATCGTCGCGACGTTCTCGAAGAAGCCGGTGTTCGGCTATCTCGGGATGGCCTACGCGATGGTCGCGATCGGGGTGATCGGCTTCATCGTCTGGGCGCACCACATGTACACCGTGGGCCTCAGCATGGACACGAAGATCTACTTCACCGCGGCGACGATGGTGATCGCGGTGCCGACCGGCATCAAGATCTTCAGCTGGATCGCCACGATGTGGGGCGGCAGCCTGGAGTTCAAGAGCCCGATGGTCTGGGCGATCGGGTTCATCTTCCTGTTCACCGTCGGCGGCGTGACCGGCGTGGTGCTGGCCAACGGCGGCATCGACGACGAGCTGCAGGACACCTACTACGTCGTCGCCCACTTCCACTACGTGCTGTCGATGGGCGCGATCACCTCGCTGTTCGCCGGGTTCTACTACTGGTTCCCGAAGATGAGCGGACGGATGCATTCCGAATTCCTCGCCAACCTGCACTTCGCGGTGTTCTTCATCGGCGTGAACATGGTATTCTTCCCGATGCACTTCCTCGGCATGGACGGCATGCCGCGGCGCATCCCGGACTACACCCCGGCGTTCGAGTACTGGAACCACTTCGAGACGATCGGCTACATGGTCACCGCGACCTCGATCGGCATCTGGCTGATCAACATCGCCTACGCGTTCACGGCGGGCAAGAAGGCCCCGGCGAACTACTGGGGCGAAGGCGCGACGACGCTCGAATGGACCCTGTCGAGCCCGCCGCCCTACCACCAGTTCGAGACCCTGCCGGTGATCGAGGATACGGGTCACCATTGATCGCGATGCGAACTACTGAAAGTTCGTCATTGCGAGCGTAGCGAAGCAATCCCGGGGCGGTTCCGTGCGGCTCTGGATTGCCGCGGGGCCTTCGGCCCCTCGCAATGACGAGAAACGAGCTTTGAAGTGACGACCGCAACGGTCACCCAACTCCCGGCCGAATGGCGCGACTTCTTCGCGCTGACGAAGCCGCGCGTGATGAGCCTGGTGGTGTTCACCGGGCTCTGCGGGCTGCTCGCGGCGCCCGGCCACATCAACCCGGTGCTCGGCTTCACCGCGGTGCTGTGCATCGCGATGGGCGCGGGCGGGGCCGGCGCGCTCAACCAGTGGTGGGAAGCCGATCTCGACGCGCAGATGAAGCGCACCGCCGGTCGTCCGTTGCCGCAGGGCAGGATGGACCCGACCACCGCCCGCGATTTCGGAATCGGCCTGTCGGTCGCCTCGGTGCTGCTGATGGGGCTTGCGGTGAACCCGCTCGCCGGGGCGATCCTCGCGCTGTCGATCGTCTATTACGCGGTGGTCTACACGATCTGGCTCAAGCCGCGCACCCCGCAGAACATCGTGATCGGCGGCGGCGCGGGCGCGTTTCCGCCGCTGATCGGCTGGGCCGCGGTCACCGGCGACGTCACCTGGGTGCCGGCGCTGCTGTTCGCAATCATCTTCTTCTGGACCCCGCCGCACTTCTGGGCGCTCGCGCTGTTCGTGAAGAGCGATTACGCCAAGGCCGGCATTCCGATGATGCCGGTGGTCGCGGGCGAGAAGTCGACCCGCCGGCAGATCCTTGCCTATTGCGTGGTGCTGCTGCCGCTTTCGGCGGCGCCATGGTTCATCGACGGCACCGGTCCGGTCTATGGGATCGCCGCGCTGGCCCTGTCGGCGGCGTTCCTCGCGCTCGCCGTGCCGGTCGCCTTTCGGCAGCGCGCCGGAGAGCAGGACCGGATGAAGCCCGAAAAGCGGCTGTTCGCCTTCTCGGTGCTCTACCTGTTCGCGCTGTTCGCCGCGCTGGTCATGGACCGTTTCGTATGACGCCCGAAGAAGAAATCGAGTTCAAGCGCCGGCGGAAAGGCCGCAACGTCGCGGTGGCGCTGGTGCTGCTGGGGTTCGTGGTGCTGTTCTATCTCATCACCATCGTGCAGATCGGCAGGCGCTGATGGACGCCGGGCGCAAGAACAAGCGGGTCGGACTGATCGCGGTGGGCATCGCGCTGGCGATGCTCGGGCTCGGGTTCGCCGCGGTGCCGCTCTATCGCATCTTCTGCGCGAAGACCGGTTATGGCGGGACCCCGAAGATCATCGACGAGGCGCAGGCCTCGACGATCGCGAAGACCGGCAAGCAGATCTCGATCCGCTTCGACAGCAATGTCGCTCCGGGCATGCCGTGGGAGTTCCACCCGGCGCAGGTGACCCAGCAGGTCCAGATCGGCGAGCGCACGATCGCCTACTTCATCGCCAAGAACGATTCGGACCAGCCGATCACCGGGCAGGCGAGCTACAACATCGAGCCGGATCAGGCGGCGAGCTATTTCAACAAAGTGCAGTGCTTCTGCTTCACCGAGCAGACGCTCCAGCCGCACCAGGAAGTGCGCATGCCGGTGACGTACTACGTCGACCCCGGAATCCTCACCGACAAGGATGCCAAGGACGTCCAGCAGATCACCTTGAGCTACACCTTCTACAACATCGGAAAACCCAAGAGCTAACCCCTAGACCGAGCACGGCGGGCGCATTATGGGCGCTGTCGAGCAACCACCAGGAAGCGATTTCATGGCCGGCACCAAGACCCACGATTACCATATCCTCCCGCCCGACATCTGGCCGCTGATCGGCGCGGTGTCGGCGGTGACCTTCACTTCGGGCATGGTGCTGTTCATGCACTCGATCGCCTATTGGCACCTGGTGCTGGGGCTCGGCGTCGCCGGCCTGATCGCAACGTTCTTCAGCTGGTTCTCGAACATCGTGAAGGAATCGCACGAAGGCTATCACACCCCGGTGGTGCAGCTTCACCTGCGATACGGGATGATCCTGTTCATCGCTTCGGAAGTGATGTTCTTCGTCGGCTGGTTCTGGAGCTGGTTCGATTTCTCGCTGTTCCCCAACACGCTGACCGACGTGATCGGCGGGCAATTCCCGCCCAAGGCGATCAAGGAAGTCATCAACCCGTTCGACCTGCCGCTGGTCAACACGCTGATCCTGCTGTGCTCGGGCACCACCGTCACCTGGGCGCACCACTGCCTGATCCACGGCGACCGCCGGGGGCTGATCAAGGGCCTGTGGATGACGATCATCCTGGGCGTCAGCTTCACCTGCATCCAGGCCTACGAATACGCGCACGCGCCGTTCCCGTTCGGCCAGAACACCTACGGCTCGGCGTTCTTCATGGCGACCGGGTTCCACGGGTTCCATGTGATCGTGGGCACCACGTTCCTGATCGTGAACCTGATCCGCGCCTATCGCGGCGACTTCACGCCCAAGCAGCACTTCGGGTTCGAGGCCGCGGCGTGGTACTGGCACTTCGTCGACGTCGTCTGGCTGTTCCTGTTCGCCGTGGTCTACGTCTGGGGCGGCTGGGGCGCACCGATCGAATAAGCCGGAGCCGATGGCCGCCGTCGATCCGGAGACGAACCGGGAGCCGGAACCGGCGATCTCCCACGTGCAGGCGGCGCTGTTCGGCTGCTGCCCGCGATGCGGCTCGAAGAGCCTGTTCGACGGCATCGCGACGTTCGCCGCCAGGTGCAGCGTGTGCGGGCTCGATTTCGGCCGGTTCAACGTGGGTGACGGACCGGCCGCATTCCTCACCCTGATCATCGGCGCAATCGTGCTGGTGCTGGCGCTGGTGCTCGAGCTTTCGGCGCACCCGCCGTTCTGGGTCCACGCAGTGCTGTGGATCCCGCTCACCGCCGCGGCGGTGGCTTACGGATTGCGCATCTCGAAGGCCTGGCTGCTCCAGGCCGAATACTGGCGCAAAGCGCGCGAGGCGGGCAGCGCCGATATCGGGGGGCACGAGCCGTGACCCGCAAGCTGCTGATCGTCTCGACGCTGATCGTGCTCGTCGCCGTGGCGACGATGATCTCGCTCGGCGTGTGGCAGTTGCACCGCCTCAAGTGGAAGGAAGGGCTGCTCGCGCGCTATCACGCGGCGCAGGCGATGTCCGCCGACGTGCCGTTTCCGACCCATCCAGGCGAGGTCGAGGCGGCGCTTTACCGCCATGCAAGCGTGACGTGCACGCGGGTGCTTACGATCGGCGCGATGGCGGGGCGCAACGCGCAAGCGCAACCGGGCTGGGCGCACGTCGCGCGTTGTGCGCTCGGCGGCGGAGGCGAGGCGGACGTGGTGCTCGGCTGGTCGGAGCAACCCAACGCCGTGAAATGGGCCGGCGGGGCCGCGCAGGGCGTGATCGGGCCGGGGCGGAGCGGGGAGGCGCGGCTGGTCGCCGCACCGCCGCTCGCGGGGCTGGCGGCGAACGAGACGCCCGATCCGCGGACGATCCCCAACAACCACCTGTCCTACGCGATCCAGTGGTTCTTCTTCGCGGCCACCGCGCTGGTGATCTACGCGCTGGCGCTGAGGAAGCGGTGGCGCGCGGAAAAATCCTCGGAACGGGGAGGTGGCAGCCCGCAGGGCTGACGGAGGGGCCCGCCGCCCGCACGGCGTGGGGGGGGGCCCCCCCACCACGCTACGCGCGGTCCCCCTCCCCGTGCCGGGAGGCTTTACTTGTACATCCCCTCGCGCAAGTTGATGCCGTGCTCGGCCCACACCTTCAGCGCGGCGAGCATCTGGCTCCAGCCCATGCAGTTGCCGTAGCTGGCTTTCAGCCCACCGGCCGTTTCGCGCCAGCCCTCCTCGGCGATCTCGACCAGGGTGCGGCCGTCGTCGGTGGACGCGAAGTTCATCGTCACGGTGGTGCGATAGTCGGGCGCATCGTCCTCGCCCGGCTCGTTGGCCTTCCACTCGAGCACGATCCGCTGGTCGGGCACGACTTCGGTCACGTAGACCGGGAACGCGCCGGGAAAATCGTGGAAGTCCCAAGTGACCGTCGCGCCTTCCTCCAGCCGCCCTTGCGCGCCGCCGGTGGTGAAATAGTGCGACAGCTGGGCGGGATCGGCCACCGCCTCGAACACCTCGTGGACCGGCTTGGAGATATACGCGAACACGCGGAACTTGAGATCCATCGCAAAGCCTCCTTGAGTCGCTGCCGATTATGTTATAAATCTATAACATGTCAACCGAAGCCGATCTCGACGGGGTTTTCCGGGCGCTCGCCAATCCGCTGCGGCGGCAAATCTGCGACGCGCTCAAGCTGCGCCCGTTGACCACCAAGCAGCTGTGCGAAGCGTTCGCCGGGCTCGACCGCTGCACCGTGATGCAGCACCTCAAAGTGCTCGAGCAGACCGGGCTGGTGGTCGCGGTGCGCAAGGGACGCGAGCGGTTCAATCATCTGAACTCGATGCCGATCCAGCGGATCCACGAACGCTGGATCGGACCGCACGCGGCGGGCGCGGCAGCGGGGCTGTCGGCGCTCAAGCGGGCGCTGGAAGGCGCGGCTGCGCGCGAAACCGCCTGAACGATTTTCCTACACCCTCCTTGCCGTGGCATGGCCCGTCCGATGCCTTTTCGTAATCGCCCCGATTCTCACCGCAGCCAGGTCCCTTGCGCGTCAGGCATAGGGAGGCGTTCGAAAGTTCACACCCGGCGTCGAGCTGTCGGGGCGAACCCATTGTTTCGGTTCAAGAACTTGCGGAAAGTCACAGAAACGGCTTCGCGTTCGGCGGTCAATTTGGCCGCAGCGCCGGCGACGCTTCCCAATCGGCGGGACAGGCTCTAAGGCGCGCGCCATGCAATATGTCTCCACCCGCGGCAGCGCCCCGGCGCTCGACTTCGAAGGCGCGACGCTGGCCGGGCTGGCGTCGGACGGCGGGCTGTACCTGCCCGCCGAGTGGCCGCAGTTCACCACGGACCAGATCGAAGCGCTCGCCGGCCTGCCTTACCCCGAGCTGGCGGCGAAAGTGATGCTGCCGTTCGTCGGCGAGAGCCTCACCGAAGCGAGGCTCCTGGAGCTATCCCGCCAGGCGTACGCCCGTTTCGCGCACCCGGCGGTGACTCCACTCGTCCAGCTTACCGAGCAGCACTGGCTGCTCGAGCTGTTCCATGGGCCGACGCTGGCGTTCAAGGACGTTGCGCTGCAACTGCTCGGCCTGCTGTTCGAGGAATTCCTCTCGCGCCGCAGCGAGCGGCTGACGATCGTCGGCGCGACTTCGGGCGACACCGGCTCGGCGGCGATCGACGCGGTTGCGGGGCGGGACAACGTCGACATCTTCATGCTTCACCCCAAGGGCCGGGTCAGCGAGGTCCAGCGCCGCCAGATGACCACGGTGCGCGCGCCCAACGTCTACAACATCGCGATCGACGGCAGCTTCGACGATGCGCAGGCGATGGTGAAGCGGATGTTCGGCGACCAGGCGATGACCAGCCGCTTCCGAATCAGCGCGGTCAACTCGATCAATTGGGCGCGGCTGATGGCGCAAGTGGTCTATTACTTCGCCGCCGGGTTGCAGCTCGGCAGCCCGCGTCGGAAGGTTGCGTTCGCGGTGCCGACCGGCAACTTCGGCGATGTGTTCGCCGGCTACGTCGCCGCGCGGATGGGCCTGCCGGTCGAGCGGCTGATCGTCGCGACCAACGTCAACGACATCCTCCACCGCGCCTTGGCCAACGGCGACTATTCCACCGGAAGCGTGACGGCCACGGCCGCGCCCTCGATGGACATCCAGGTCAGCTCCAACTTCGAGCGGCTGCTGTTCGATTGCGGCGGGCGCGACGGCAAGGCGCTCGCCGAGCAGATGCGCGGGTTCGAGGGCAGCAGGGCGATGCAGCTCACCAACGCCCAGCGCGAGGGCGCTTCGGCGCTGTTCTCCAGCGCGCGCGCCGACGCCGGCGACATGGCCCAGGCGATGCGCTGGGCCTACGAGAGCTGCGATGGCGAAGTGATCGATCCGCACACCGCGATCGGGCTGCACGCCGCGCGGGCGGCGGGAATCGGTCCGGCGATCCCGGTGGTCACCCTCGCCACCGCGCATCCGGCGAAGTTCCCCGACGCGGTCGAGCGCGCCGCCGGCACCCGGCCCGCCCTGCCGGCGCGGGTCGGCGACTTGTTCGAGCGCGAGGAGCGCTACGTCGAACTGCCGGGGGACTATGCCGCGATCGCCGCCTACGTGGCGGAGCACGCGACCGCCAATGGCTGAGCTGGCGCTCGAGCCGCTCATCCTCGCCGGCCACGGCTGGGCCGATTACAGCCTTCTCGACAGCGGCCACGGGCGAAAGTTCGAACGCTACGGCGACTACCGCTTCATCCGCCCCGAACCGCAGGCGCTGTGGCACCCGCGCCTCGCCGGATGGGACGCCCACGCGGAATTCGTTCCCGGCGCCGACGAGGACGGCGGGGGCCGCTGGCAGTTCTCCGGCGACGTGCCGCGGGATGGCTGGCCGCTCGCATGGAACGACGTGTGCTTCACCGCGCAATGCACCCCGTTCCGGCACCTCGGCTTCTTTCCCGACATGGCGCCGGTATGGGAATGGATGCGTGAGGCACTGCGTCATCCCGGCGCAAGCCGGGATCGCTGGCCGTCTGGGTCGGGCCTGGTGGACAGCGGTCCCGGGTCGAGCCCGGGACGACGCGGTTGCCTCAACTTGTTCGGCTACACCGGCGTCGGCACGCTGGCGCTCAGCGAATGCGGTCCGGTCACCCATGTCGACGCCTCAAAGAAGTCGGTCGCCCAGGCGCGCGAGAATGCCGCGCTGTCAGGCCTGGAAGACCGCCCGATCCGCTGGCTGGTGGACGACGCGGCCAAGTTCGCCGCGCGCGAGGTGCGGCGCGGCAGGCGCTACGACGGGATCATCCTCGACCCGCCGAAGTTCGGGCGCGGGCCCGAGGGCGAGGTCTGGCGGCTGGAGGAGGGCCTGCCCGGCCTTGTCGCCGACTGCCGCAAGCTACTCGATGCCGAGAGCCGCTTCCTGTTCCTCACCGTCTATGCGGTCCGCATGTCGAGCCTCGCGCTCGCCGGGCTGCTTGCCGAGCAGTTCGCCGAGCTGCCCGGCCGGATCGAACACGGCGATTTGGCCGTTGCGGAGGAAGGGAACGGCGGCCGCCTGCTCCCCACCGCGATCTTCGCGCGCTGGACTCGGGGGCAGTGAAGTGCCACTGGCGCAGCAATTGTAAGCAGGACATACTAAATGCCCGACAGCCTTACCCTCGAAGTGGCCGATTTCGAGCACGACGTGCTCACCGGGATCTATTCCGAGGAAACCGGCAAGGCGCAGCCGCTGCGCTTCTCGATCTCCGCGCGGCTCAAGCCCGCCGAGCGCTACGATGCCGAAAGCCATCTCGACCAGAGCCTCAACTACATGGACCTGAAGTTCGCCGCGTCCGAGGCGTTTCCGCCGGGCCGGCACTTCAAGCTGATCGAGGCGGTGGCCGAGCATGTCTGCGACACGCTGTTCTTGCGCGACAGGCGCGTCGAATCGGTGACGGTGAAGATCGTCAAGCTGGCGATCGCGGAGAAGGGCGAGCGGATCGGGATCACGCTCACCCGCGAAAGGCGCTGAGCGTGCAGGCCGTGATCCGGATCGAGGGGCTGCCGCACGCGGCGCTCGATGCGGCGGGCGTGTTCCACGCCGAGCACCTGCAGCGCGCCCGGGCGGCGCTCGCCGGCAAAGTCGACGCGCTCGCGCTGGTGTTCCCGGAGGCGCCTTACGACCATGCCCCGTGGCGCAAGGCGGTGGTGGCCGACCTCGCCCGCGCCGCGGCCCCCAAAAGGGTCAATGCGGTGGCCGGAAACGACCCCCGCGCGGTCGATGCCGCGCTCGAATGGCTGGAGCGTGCGCCGGGCATCACCGGGCAATTGTTGCCGGTGGATGGCACCGGAGCGGGTAATCCGGCATTATAGCACCTATATGACCGCGATGAGCGCCACTCCTGCCCCGCTGATCGATGCCTTCAACCGGCGGATCACCTACTTGCGCCTGTCGGTGACCGACCGCTGCGACTTGCGCTGCACCTACTGCATGCCAGAGCGGATGCAGTTTCTCCCGCGCAACGAAGTGCTGAGCCTGGAGGAATTGCACGAGCTCGCGCTCGGCTTCATCGCGCGCGGGATTACCAAGATCCGCCTGACCGGCGGCGAGCCGCTGGTGCGGCGCGACATGATCGAGCTGGTTCGGGCGCTCGGGCGCAAGCTGGGAGACGGCCTGGAAGAGCTCACGCTCACCACCAACGGCACGCGGCTCGCCGAATTCGCCGACGATCTCGCGCGTGCCGGGGTGAAGCGCGTCAACGTCTCGCTCGATACGCTCGACCCTGCATTGTTCGAGCGCATCTCGCGCCGTGATCGGCTGAGCAAGGTGCTGACCGGCCTCGCCGCCGCGCGCGAGGCAGGGATCAAGGTCAAGCTCAACACCGTCGCCTTGCAGGGCATCAACGAGGGCGAAATCCCGCAGATCGTCGAATGGGCGCACGCGCGCGGCCACGAGGTGACGCTGATCGAGGTAATGCCGCTCGGCGAAATCGACGAGGACCGCACCGACCATTACCTGCCGCTCACCGTGGTGCGCGAGGCGCTGGAGAAGCGCTGGACGCTGACCCCGTCGGATGCCCGCACCGGCGGGCCGGCGCGCTACGTCGAGGTGGCGGAGACGGGCGGGCGGCTCGGTTTCATCACGCCGCTGACCAACAACTTCTGCGACGGCTGCAACCGCATCCGGGTGACGGCGACCGGCCAGCTCTACGCCTGCCTCGGCGGCGCGGAACGGGTGGACTTGCGCGCCGCGCTGCGTTCGGACGAACCCCAGGCGCGGCTTGCCGAAGCGCTCGATCTCGCGATGCGGATCAAGCCCGAGCGGCACCACTTTCGTATCGAGCGCGGCGCGGCGCCGGCCCAGCCGCGGCACATGTCGATGACCGGGGGGTAACCCGTGGCGGTGAAGCTCGTCTTCCTCGGCAAGCTTGCCGATCTTGCGGCCGCGCCCGAGAAGGATATCGCCGGCCCGCTCGATTGGGCCGCTTTGCTTACCGCGCTTCCCGGCGCGCTCGGCGAAGCGGTGCAAGGCGAGAAGGTCAAGCTTGCGCTCAACGGCACGGTGCTCGCCGACAAGACCGCGCTCGCCGCCGAGGACGGTGACGAGATCGCGCTGCTCCCTCCGGTCAGCGGCGGCTGAGATGGCCAAGGACGTCCGCCTGTTGGCCGAACCGTTCGTGCCTGGTGCGCTCGTCGGGCCCTTTACCGACGCGCATCCGGGGCTTGGCGGCGTCTGCACGTTCGTCGGCGAAGTGCGCGGCGGCGAGGGGGTCGAAGCGCTCGAGCTCAGCCACTATGAAAAACTGACGCTGCCGGGCATGAACGAGCTGGCCGACGCCGCGCTCGCGCGGTTCGAGCTGATGGGCATCCTGATCGTGCACCGCGTCGGCGTGATGCGCCCCGGCGAGCCGATCGTGCTGGTCTCGGCCTGCGCCCGCCATCGCCGTCCGGCGATCGAGGCGGTCGATTTCGCGATGGATCACCTCAAGAGCGACGCGTGGTTCTGGAAGCGCGAGAGGCGCGGCGGCGAATGGTTCTGG
>DASVLP010000039.1:0-19910 GCA_036384795.1 Sphingomonadaceae bacterium
GCGCAAGGGCGCACCGCACCTGCTGCTCGCGCAGGCCGGAACGGGCATCGGCAAGACCCTTGGCTATCTTGCTCCGGCGTCGCTGTGGGCTGAGAAATCCGGCGGCACCGTGTGGGTCTCGACCTTCACCAAGAACCTCCAGCGCCAGCTGCGGCGCGAGAGCCGCCGCGCCTGGCCGGCCGAGCGCGCCGACGGTTCGCCACCGGTGGTGGTGCGCAAGGGACGCGAGAACTATCTCTGCCTGCTGAACCTCGAGGATGCGCTGCAAGGCGGCTTCGGCGGCCGCGCCGCGGTGCTCGCACAGCTCGTCGCGCGCTGGGCGGCCTACAGCCAGGACGGCGACATGATCGGCGGCGATTTGCCGGGGTGGCTGGGCACCTTGTTTCGCAACCGTGCGATCCGCAGCCTGACCGACCAGCGCGGCGAATGCGTCTACGCGGGCTGCCCGCATTACCGGAAATGCTTCATCGAGCACGCCGGCCGGGCGAGCGCGCAGGCCGACCTGGTGATCGCCAACCACGCGCTGGTGATGGTCAACGCCGCGCGCGGGCGCGACCATGCGCAGCGCCCGACCCGGATCGTGTTCGACGAGGGCCACCACGTGTTCGACGCGGCGGACTCGACCTTCGCGGCCGAGCTGACCGGACAGGAATGCGTCGAGCTCAAGCGCTGGATCATGGGCCCCGAGCGCGGCTCGAAGGGCCGCCGGCGCGGGCTCGCGGCGCGGCTGGCCGACGTCGCGAGCTATGACGAGGCGGGCGGCAAGGCGATCGCCGCGGCGGTCCACGCGGCCGAGGCGCTGCCCGGCGACGGCTGGCTCGCGCGTCTTGCGGAGAACATGCCTTCGGGGCCGATCGAAGGCCTCCTCGCCGGGGTCCGCGCGCTGACGTACGCGCGCGACGAAAGCGGCGGGCAGGAAGCGGGTTATGGGATCGAGACCGAGGCCGCGCAGCTCGAAGGCAACTTCGTCGAGCTGGCGATGCAGGCGCAAGGCGCACTCGCCGAGATCCGCGGTCCGCTGATCCGCCTCGGCGTGCGGCTGGAGGCGATGCTGGAAGACCCGCCCGACTGGCTCGACGGGCCCACCCGCGCGCGGATCGAAGGGGCGCGCTTCTCGCTTTCCTGGCGGGTCGACATGCTCGCCGCATGGGAAGCGCTGCTGGGGCGGCTTGGCGGCCCGGCCGACCCCGATTTCGTCGATTGGCTGGCGGTCGACCGCTCCGACGCGCGCGAGTTCGACGTCGGCATCCACCGCCGTTTCCTCGATCCGATGAAGCCGTTTGCGCAAGTGGTGCTGGAGCCGGCGCACGGCGCGATGCTGACCAGCGCGACGTTGAAGGATGGCGGCGACTGGCAGGCCGCGCTCGCGCGCTCGGGGGCCAACTGGCTGGATACCGCGCCGCATCTCAGCGAACAGGAAAGCCCGTTCGACTACGCCGGCAACGCCGAGGTGCTGATCGTAACGGACGTTAAGAAGGGCGACATTCCCGCGCTCGCCGGGGCCTATGGGCGGATAATCGAGGCGTCGGGCGGAGGCGTGCTCGGCCTGTTCACCGCGATCCGGCGGCTGCGCGCGGTCTACGGCCGGATCGCCGACCGCCTCGCGCGCGCCGGGCTGCCGCTCTACGCGCAGCACGTCGATCCGATCGACACCGGCACCCTGGTCGACATCTTCCGCGACGATCCGCACGCGAGCCTGCTCGGCACCGACGCGCTGCGCGACGGGGTGGACGTGCCCGGCCACAGCTTGCGCTGCGTGGTGATGGAGCAAGTGCCCTGGCCCAAGCCCTCGATCCTCCACCGCGCCCGCCGGGCAGCCAACGGCGGCTCGGCTTACGACGACCGGATCATCCGCGCCCGGCTTGCCCAGGCGTTCGGCCGGCTGATCCGCACCGCCGACGACAAGGGCCATTTCGTGGTCCTCTCGGCCGCATTTCCGAGCCGCCTGCTGGGCGCGTTTCCGGCCGGCACGCCGGTCATACGCCTGACCCTCGATGAGGCTTTACAACGCCTCGCGGGCGGTGTTTCTGGCACCGGGGCGGCGTCCGCCAACGCGGAAACTTCGACACAAGGATGACTGCGCGCGTGAAACTGCTCGGCCTGTTGCGGCACGCCAAGTCCGATTGGGACGACTTGGGACGCAAGGATTTCGACCGCGGCCTGAACGACCGCGGGCGCAAGGGCGCGATGCTGATGGGCAGGCACATCCGCGATCACGGAATCCGCTGGGAGCACGTGATGGCGAGCCCCGCCGAACGGGTGCGCAAGACGCTCGAGGCCGCCCGGCTCGACGGCCAGGTCGACTGGCAGGACCGCGCCTATCTCGCGAGCGCCGGAACCCTGGCCGAGCTGCTGCGGGCGGTGCGCGACAACCCCGCATCGGTGCTGCTCGCCGGCCACAATCCCGGCTTGCAGGAACTGATCTTCGACCTCGTCCCGCCCGAGGCCGAGAACGACCTGTTCGACGAGACGGCCGAGAAATACCCGACCGCCGCGTTCGCCGTGCTCGAGCTTGGGATCGAGGACTGGGCGCAGCTCGCGCCCGGATGCGGCAAGCTCGTCCACCTCACCCGCCCGCGCGACCTCGACCCGGAACTGGGGCCGGAGATCATCGGCTAGAGCGTCCTGGAGATACCGAGCCGGCGGCTCGAGTGACGGTATGCGAGTTCTGATTATTCCAGCGCCGCCGCGAGGTTCTGACGGATTGCGCGCAGATGCGCGATCAGGCCGGGCTGCACACCCGCAGCGGGCTGCGCCACCGCGTGACCGATCGCGGCCCCCGCGCCGCCGCCCTCGATCGCCTGGCGCGCGCCCTTCAGGGTATAGCCTTCGCGGTTCACCAGCCGGTCGATCGTCTGGACGGTGCGGATGTCCTCCGACCGGTAGTAGCGCCGCCCGCCGCTGCGCTTCAGCGGCTTCAGCGTGGGAAACTGCTGCTCCCAATAGCGCAGCACGTGCTGCTTGATGCCGAGCGCGGCGGCGACCTCGCCGATCGTGCGCAATGCGGCGGCGTCCTTCCCGTCGGTGAAGCGTGGATCCCCTCCCATCCCCCGCTACCCTTTGGCTATTCGGTCTTTGAGGATCTGGCTTGCGCGGAAGGTCAGCACCCGGCGCGGCGTGATCGGCACTTCGACCCCGGTTTTGGGATTGCGGCCGATGCGCTGCTTCTTGTCGCGCAGCAGGAACGTGCCGAAACCGGAAATCTTGACGTTCTCGCCACGGACCAGCGCCTCGCACATGTGGCCGAGGATCGCCTCGACCATCGCCAGCGATTCCGCGCGCGAGAAGCCCATCTTGCGATTGACGACTTCCGCGAGGTCCGCACGGGTCAGAGTCCCAACCGATCGCATCATCTGCACGCCCCTCCGTTCAAAACCGGACAGACTCCCCCTGAGCCATGCAGACTAACACTTTGTGAGAACTTGGCAATGTGTGAGCGCCGGGTTTCCCCCAGCGGGCTTGCCGATGCCCCGATTCGGCTCACATCCGCAGGAGGCTCGCGCCCCAGGTAAAACCGCCGCCCATCGCCTCGAGCATCACCAGGTCGCCGGGCCTGATCCGGCCGTCGCGCACCGCGGCGTCGAGCGCGAGCGGCACCGAGGCGGCCGAGGTGTTCGCGTGCTCCCCGACCGTCACGACCACCTTTTCCCGCGGAAGACCGAGCTTGCGCGCGGTCGCGTCGAGGATGCGCGCGTTCGCCTGGTGCGGCACGACCCAGTCGAGGTCCGCGGCGGCCTTGCCCGCCTGGGCGAGCACTTCGGCGAGCACGTCGGCGAGGTTGACCACCGCGTGGCGAAACACCTCGCGGCCTTTCATCCGGACCTTCCCGACCGTGCCGGTGGTCGACGGGCCGCCGTCGGTGTTGAGCAGGCAATTGTGCGCGCCGTCGGCATGGAGCTTGGTGACGAGCACGCCGGGGCCGTCGTCCGCGACGTCCTCCGCCCTCAGCACCACCGCGCCCGCGCCGTCTCCGAACAGCACGCAGGTGGCGCGGTCCTCCCAGTCGAGGATGCGGCTGAACGTCTCGGCCCCGATCACCAGCGCGCAGCGCGCCATCCCGCCGCGCAGCATCGAATCGGCGACGCCCAGCGCATAAAGGAAGCCCGAACACACCGCGGCGACGTCGAACGCCGCGATGCCGTTGCAGCCGAGCGCGGCCTGGACCTGGGTCGCGGTCGCGGGGAACGTCTGGTCTGGCGTCGCGGTCGCGAGCACGATCAGGTCGACCGCCTCGGCCCCGATGCCGGCCGCCGCCAGCGCCTTGCGCGCTGCCTCGGTGGCCAGCGTTCCGGTGGTCTCCCCCTCGCCGGCGATATGCCGGAAATGGATGCCGGTGCGCTCGACGATCCATTCGTCGGACGTGTCGACGGTTTCGGCGAGTTCCGCGTTGCTCACCCGTCGCTTCGGCAATGCCGAGCCGGTGCCTTTCACGACCGACCGGATCACGCGACTTTCCCGGCGTCCGGAGCGTCCTCGACAAGGCCCGCTTCGGCCTTGCCGGTCTCGCCCCTGGCGTGCTCCCCTTCGCGCAGCCGCGCTTCGCCGAGTTCGGCGAGGTCCGCGGTGATCCGCTCGGTGAGGTTTTCCTCGAGCAGCCGCGCGGTCACCGCCACGGCATTGGCGACGCCGAGCGCGGTCGCGCCGCCGTGGCTTTTCACGACCACGCCGTTGAGGCCCAGAAACACTGCGCCGTTGTGGTTGTTGGTATCGAGGTGCCCGCGCAGCAGCTCGGTCGCCGGACGGCTGATCAGGAAGCCGATCTTCGAGCGCAGCGAGCTCTGGAAGCTACGCCTGAGCAGGTCGGCCACGAACCGCGCGGTGCCCTCCACCGCCTTCAGCGCGACGTTGCCCGAAAAGCCGTCGGTCACCACCACGTCGACATCGCCGCGCGACATGCTGTTGGCCTCGATGAACCCGTCGAACTGCATCGCCAGGCCGGTCGCCTCGCGCAGCCGTGCCGCGGCTTCCTGCAATTGCTCGGTGCCCTTGTTCTCTTCGGTGCCGATGTTGAGCAGCCGCACCCGCGGCGCATTCTTGCCGGTGACGATCCGCGAATAGGCCGCGCCCATGATCGCGAACTGCACCAGGTTGCGCGCGTCGCATTCGGTGTTGGCGCCCAGGTCCAGCATCACCACGTCGTTGTCGCCCAGCGTCGGCATCAGCGCGGCGAGCGCCGGGCGGTCGATCCCCGGCATCGTGCGCAGTGCGAGCTTGGCCATCGCCATCAGTGCGCCGGTGTTGCCCGCGCTGACTGCGGCGCCGGCGTCGCCCTGCTTCACCGCATCGATCGCCAGGCCCATCGAGGTGGTCTTCGCCCGGCGCAGCGCCTGGGTCGGCTTCTCGTCTCCGCTCACCACATCCTCGGCATGGAGGATCTCGGAGGCGGCGTACATGTTGGGATGGTTCTCGAGCGCGCGGCGGATGCGCGGCTCGTCACCGACCAGCAGGAACTTGAACTGGTCGTGCCGGCGGCGGGCCAGCGCGGCGCCTTCGATCATCACGCGCACGCCGACATCCCCGCCCATCGCGTCGACGGCGATACGCGGCAAGGTCATCCGGCCGGCTCCTCTTTAGAGGGCTTAGAGGCCCTTCGGCGCGAGCACTTCGCGGCCGTTGTAGTGGCCGCAATGCCCGCACAGGTTGTGCGGGCGCTTGAGCTCGCCGCAGTTCGAGCACTCGTGAAACGCCTCGACGCGCAAGGCATCGTGCGCGCGACGGTTGCCCCGGCGGTGCGGCGAAACTTTTCTCTTGGGGACAGCCATTGCGTCACCTGTTCCTGCAAATCTAGCGTTTTCGGGACCGCCCTAGTGGAAGGCCCGCCCCGGCACAAGTGCACGGGGCACGGCGGCCCTCCCGGGACGGCGAAGGCGCGGCCTATAGCGATTTCCTGCGCCGTTGCAAGCCGGGGCGACGGCAGTGTAGCTCTCAAGCCGGAGGAGACGGCCAATGGTTCTGCAAACCACCCTCAGCGCCGCCGCGGCCGCGGCGCTTATCGCGATCTGGCTGGCGACGCGGGTCGGCCTGGTCCGCGCGGCGACCCGGATTCCGCACGGCGACGCCGGCAATCCGCTGCTGCTGAAGCGGATGCGCGCGCAAGCGAACTACGTCGAATACACGCCGTTCGTGCTGATCCTGATCGGGCTGATCGAAGCGAGCGGGCGTGGCGGGCTGTGGCTGGCGATCGTCGCCGCGGTCTATTTCCTGGCGCGGGTCCTCCATGCGCTGGGAATGGACCACGACGTCGCGCGCAACGGCCTGCGGGGCGCCGGGATCGCGGTGACGCTGCTGACGTTGCTCGGCCTCGGGATCGACGCCGTGCTGATCGCGGCCGGGGTGGCGTAAAGCTTGATCCTCCCCGTCGCGAAGCGATGGGGAGGGGGACCGCCAGCCTGAAAGGCTGATGGTGGAGGGGAACGGTGCGCCCTCGCCCCTCCGTCAGCCGCCTGACGGCGTCTGCCACCTCCCCATTTCCGCTCACGCGAAAACGGGGAGGATCGATTCAACCGTTCGCGATCGCCGCGTCGCCGACGAACGGATTGTCGCGCCGCTCCTGCGCGAAGGTGCTGACCGGCCCGTGGCCGGGGATGAAGGTCGCATCGCCCAGCGGCCAGAGCTTGCCGGTGATCGAATCGAGCAAGTCCTGCGTGTTGCCCATCGGGAAATCGGTGCGCCCGATCGAGCCGCGGAACAGGACGTCGCCGACAATCGCGAATTTCGTCGGGCGATTGAAAAACACCACGTGCCCCGGCGTGTGGCCGGGGCAATGGATCACCTCGAGCTCGACTTCGCCCACGGTGACGGTGTCGCCGTCCTGCAGCCAGCGGTCCGGCTCGAAGATCTCGCCGCGAAGCCCCCAGCGGCGCCCATCCTCGTCGAGCCGCGAAATCCAGAAACGGTCCGCTTCGTGCGGCCCTTCGATCGGCAGGCCGAGCTCTTTCGCCAGCACTCCGGCCTGGCCGCAGTGATCGATGTGGCCGTGGGTGACGAGAATCTTCTCGAGCGTCACGCCCGCGCGGCGCACCGCGTCCTTCAGCCGGTCGAGATCGCCGCCCGGATCGACCAGCGCGCCGCGCATCGTCCGGGTGCACCAGATCAGCGAACAGTTCTGCTGCAGCGGGGTGACCGGCACGATCGCCGCGCGCATCGGCGGTTCCGCAAGGGTTTTCGGTTGGGCGGCGGAGGGTTCTACCATCGCCCAGAAGTGCCCCTGGGTTTACCCGAATGCAAGGGCTCGCGCGGCCGACGACCGGGCTCGTTTCGTCGTATTAACTATCTCCGGCAGGGTCCGCTTAACCGGCCGGGCCGAGCCCTGTTCGCACGGGAGGGGAACTGGAGAGCCCCAAAATGTCGTATGCTTCGAACGTCAACACTTACAAGGACAGCAGTGCCGAAACCGTTTCCAATCTGCCCGCCTCCTACGCCACGCGCTGGAGCGCGTCGCGCAAGGCGGCCGTGGTCCGCGCCGTGCACAGCGGCGAGATCAGCCTCGGCACCGCGCTGCAGCGCTATCGGCTGAGCGGAAACGAGTTCCGCACCTGGGAGGAGCACCTCGCCGCCGAAGGCGTGCGCGGCCTCAAGGCGCGGGAATTGCGGATGCACCGGGAATTCAGCGGCGCATGATGCGGGAGCGCGGAGGCCACGTGGGGGCCTCCGTCCCTCCGCCCTCCTCCCCGGCTCGAAACGGGCTGTGGACAACCGCACGTTCCGGCGACCGCCCGGACCGCCCGGTCGAGGTTAACTATTTCCGGCAGGCCCTCGTTAACCGCCTGCCGCCAGCAACACGCTAAACCAGGGGGGGTCGCATGGAGCCCCGAGATGTCCAACATTTCCTATCTGACCGAGGAACTCGAACAGGCGGCGCTGCTGCCTGCATCCTATGAAACGCGCTGGACCAATGCCCGCAAGGCCGCCGTGGTCCACGCGGTGCAGAGCGGCGTAATCAGCCTCGAGCGCGCGCTGGCGCTTTACCGCATGAGCGCGCACGAGTTCGAAACCTGGCGCCGCAACTGCGCCCCGCTCGAGCAGCCTTACGCCGGGCTGCGGCAGATCCGGCGGGTGCCGGCGCCGGCTGCCGCCGAGCGGCGCGACCAGCCTCAGCCGGTGATGCGGCCGATCATGTGACCGGCGGCGGCGCTAGAGCCGCCCGCCCTTCCACACCACCCGGCCGACCACCGCGACCTCGCTCGCGGCGACCTCGATCGGCGGATAGGCAGGATTGGCGCTGATCAGCGTCAGCCGCCCCGGCGCGCTTTGCTGGACCCGCTTGACGTGGAGCGCCTCGCCCAGCCGCACGACGTGGATCCCGTCGCGCATCGGCCGTGGCGTCAGGTCGACCAGGATCTCGTCGCCGTCCCGCAGTTCCGGTTCCATGCTGTCGCCGGCGACCGCGATCGCCGACACGTGCCCGGGATCGAGCCCCTGCTCGCGCAGCCACCGCGCCGAGAAGCGAAAGGCGTCGAACGGCAATTCGTCCGCGGCGAGCGCACCGGGGCCGGCCGAAGCATCGAGCGCAAGGCGCGGAACATCCACCCATTCGCGCGCATTCGTCGGCGAAGCATAGGAACCCGAATCGCCGCCGCCGAGCTCGGCTTCGGTGACGCCGAAAAACCGCGCGAGCGTGCGGCGGTCTTCCTCCGCCAACCGCCGGGGACTGCCCTTGGTGATAAATTGCTGTAAATACGTGGCGTTACGCCCGATCAGGCGCGACAATGCGGCAAGGCTTGCGCCGCGCTCCTCGGCCAGGCGGGCGAGCCGCTCGCGAGGATCCAGCCGCCCCTTTCCTACGTTCAGCGCCATAGCTTCTTCCTACATGTAGGATTTTTCCTAGACAAGTAGGATTTCGCACGCGACGACTCGCCCTGTCACCGAATCGCCGTTGGGAAGGGCCGATGCTGATCCGCGAGATCGAGAAATTTCTGCGCCGCACGGGCATGCCGGCGACCAAGTTCGGGCGCCTCGCAGCGCACGATCCGCGTTTCGTGCTCGATCTGAGGAACGGCCGCGAGCCCCGTCCGCGCACGGAACGGCGAGTGGAACATTTCATGAACACTTTTGTCGAGGCCAACCATGCAAGCTGATCCCGCCGCCCTGCCCCGCGCGCCGCGTTGCCGCCGGACCACTTCCGACCGGCTGCGCGATGCGCTCACCACGCTTGCCGCGGGCCAGGCCCGCATCGCCAGTCACCGCGAGACCGCGTGGGCCAGCATCACTTTTGCTGGCACCCGCCATCGGCTCGAGCTGCTGTTCGAGGGAGCGCAGGCGGTGGCCGCCGGCGAGGACTTCATCGCCGCGCTGCCCGAGCACGAGTTCGCGATCCCGCGCCAGCTGGTGGCGGACGCGACGGTAACCGAGGTCGATCACCGCCTCGATCCGCCGCGGCTGGCGGTCGCGGTCGAACTGCTGCTGCTGGAAGACTGCTAGTACCCGAGATCGGGATCGAATTGCGGCTCCAGCCGCTCTCTGCGTGAGTAACGTTCGCAATTTTCGATGAACCGGTCCGCCGCGCGCAGCATGCTCGCCGGGGTCGGAATGCCCGACAAGTGCATCGTTATGTGAGCGTTATCCAGCGTCCACAGTGGGTGATCGGCCGGCAGCGGCTCGGGATCGGTCACGTCGAGCACCGCGCCGGCAATACGTCTCTCGCGCAAGGCATCGGTCAGCGCGGTCTGGTCGACCACGTTGGCGCGGGCGAAGTTCACCACCACCGCCTCGCGCTTCAGCGCCGCGATCTCCGCCGCGCCGATCATGCCGACGGTCTCTGCCGTGCCGGGCACGGTGAGCACCAGCCAGTCGAACGTGCCGAGCCTGCCGCGCCATTCGTCGGGCCCAAGCGCGCCGGCGCCGGGTCGCCGCCGCACCGCCGCCACCTCCACGCCGAACCCCGCCAGCCGCTCGCCGATGCGTCGCCCGATCGCGCCATAGCCGAGGATCAGCGCCTTGCTGCCGGCGAGCTCGCGAATGCCCGGGGCGGCGGCGAGCCACTCATGATGATCCTGCGCCCGCACCACCGCGCGATAATCCTTCGCGACCGCGAGCATCGCCAGCACCGCGAACTCGGCGACCTGCACCGCGGTCAGCCCGGTGCCGTTGGTCAGCGCCACACCGCGCGCCTTCAATTCGGCGAGCGGCAGGAAATCGAGCCCGGCATAGACCGAATTGAGCCACCTGAGCCCCCGCGCCCGCGCAACCGCCTCCAGCATCGGCGGCTTGTCGTGCAGGTCGAACCAGCCGATCTCCGCTGCCGCCGCCAGCGCGACCAGCTCGTCCGCCGAATGCCACCAGTGCGCATCGATCCATTCCGGCAGTCGCGCCTCGAGCAGCGGGCGGGCGAAGCCGGGAAGCACGGCGATCGTCACACCGGATCCGACAGATTGCCGCGCACGTCGTCGCGCAGGGCGGCCTTGAGGCCGTGGGGGAAGGACTTCGACGACACATCGTCAATCCGCCAGTCGCCGTTTTCCCGCACCAGTTGTAAGCGTGAACGGCGTTCGCCATCGGCATCGGTAACCAGCCGCACGCCGATTTGCGCGCGGTCGCCGGCGGGCTCGCCGTGCGGCTCGATGGTCAACTTGTAGGCTTTGGGGTCCCAGTCCTGGCATTCGCAGAACCAGCCGAAGTCTTGCAGATCGAGCACCTGGTCGTCGGAGAACCCTTGCTTCCATTGCGCGATCAGCCGGGTGGTGGCGGCCGAGAACACCGGCAGGTCCCAGTCGGCGATGGCCGACGAAGCCGCCGGATCGCGCGAATACGGCCGATAGAGCGCCGCCACCATGCCGTCGATCCGCGGACCCTGCGGCGCCGGCTTGTCCGCGCCCGAGCAGGCGGCCAGCGCGAGCGCCGCGGCCAAGAGCGCGGCGCGGACCTTCATCCGAGCTTCCATTCCCAGCCGAGGGGATCGCCGTCCATCACTTCGATCCCCTTTGCGGCCAGCTCGTTGCGGATCGCGTCCGAAGTGGCGAAATCCTTGGCCGCACGCGCGTCCTTGCGGCGGGCGAGCGCCGCTTCGATCCCCG
Organism: Sphingomonadaceae bacterium; assembly: GCA_036384795.1. Lineage (GTDB taxonomy): Bacteria > Pseudomonadota > Alphaproteobacteria > Sphingomonadales > Sphingomonadaceae > Andeanibacterium. Next base: position 11,013 of record DASVLP010000039.1, read on the forward strand.
CCTCGGCGATGCCGGCGTCCTTCGGTGCGATCCGCAGGTCCGCCCGGGTCAGGTCGAGCAGGCCCAGGCCCAGCACCGCGTCGAACGCCGCAATCAGCGTCAACATCTCGCCCGAGGCGAGCCGCTTGTGTGCCAGCACTTCGTCGAGCACCGTCAGCGCGACCGCCGTGTTGAGGTCGTCCGAGACCGCCTCGTCGAACTGCGCGGCGAACGGTCGCAAAGTCCCGCCGATGTCGTCGAGCAACCCGGCCAACGTCCAGCCGCCCTCAGGCGGCGCGATGTGCGCGTGACCATCGGAGGCGTGCTTCGCCTTCACCGCCTGCGCCGCGATCACCATCCGCTTGAGCCGGGTGAGCGCCGCGCCGAGGCCCTCCCAGGTGAACTCGAGCTCGCTCCTGTAATGCGCCTGGAGACACATCAACCGGTAGGCGAGCGGATGATAGCCGCGGTCGACCAGCGCCTGCAGGGTCAGGAACTCCCCACTGGACTTCGACATCTTCCCGCGCCGGTCGACCAGGAAGTTGTTGTGCATCCACACCTGCGCGCCGGTATCGGCCGAATGCATGTGCGCCTGGTTCTGGGCGATCTCGTTCGGGTGGTGGATCTCGCGGTGATCGATCCCCCCCGTATGGATGTCGAACGGGTGGCCGAGCAAGGCCGCGCTCATCACCGAGCATTCGATGTGCCAGCCCGGCGCGCCGCGGCCCCACGGCGACTCCCATTCCATCTGGCGGGTCTCGCCCGGCGGGGTGGCGCGCCAGATCGCGAAATCGGCCGGGTGGCGCTTGCCTTCGACCGTCTCGATCCGGCTTTCGCCCTCATCCGTAGTGGAACGCGCCAGCCGCCCGTAATCGGGCACCGTGGTCACGTCGAAATAGAGCCCGCCGGACAGGCGATAGCAGTGCTCGGCCTCGATCGCCTTCCCCCATTCGATCATCGCTTCGACGTATTCGGTCGCGCGTGGGTGCGCCGGCTTGCGCACGTTGAGGCGGGCGAGATCGCCCTCGAACACCTGCTGGTAATGGGCGGCGATGTCCCACGCCGACTTGCCTTGTGCCGCCGCGCTCTTTTCCAGCTTGTCCTCGCCCGCGTCGGCGTCGCTGGTCAGGTGGCCGACGTCGGTGATGTTGACCACGTGGGTGAGCGTGTAGCCCTTCCAGCTCAGTACGCGGCCGAGAGTGTCGGCGAAGATGTACGCCCGCATGTTGCCGACGTGCTGGTAGTTGTAGACCGTCGGCCCGCACGAATAGACCCGCGCCTCGCCCGGATGGACCGGATGAAACGCCTCCGCCTCGCGGGTGAGGCTGTTGAACAGCTTCAGGGGAACGCCGTCGATCATGGGCGCGGGCATTGGCCCGAACCGGTGCGGCGGGTCAAGCGGGGCCTAATTCGCCTCGAACATTTCGCGAAGCACGGTGAGTGCGGCTGTCAATGTAGGCTCGTCCAACGCTCCGAGGTGTTTGATGAGGCGCAGCTTCGAAACGCACCGAATCTGGTCCCCCAACAGCAGACCGGGTATGTTTCGAAAATTGGTAGGGACGCGAAACCGCGTGCGATGGCTGCCACTGGTCAGCGGCATCACGATGACCGTTCCCAGATAGCCGTTCATGCCTGTCGGACTGAGGATCGCGCAAGGCCGCGTCTTCCGAATTTCGTTACCTTCGGTAGGATCGAGGCGGGTGAGCCAGATTTCCCCACGCCCAGGACGCTGGCTGTTCACCGTTTGTCAGGGTCCGCCAACAGCCATTCCTCTGGGATCGGCCCTTCATCTTCGATCGGGTCGTCGAATTCGAGCCATTCGCGCTCTTCATCGGTCAGGCCGAGCGCTCCGATGCGCTTCGCGTCTTCCTCCCACCCCTCACGCACCCTGCGCTTCACCGGGCGGGCGATCACCTCGCCGTCCTCGACGCGCAAGTCCACTTTCGCGCCCGACGCGAGGCCGAGCTCGTCGAGGATCGCCTTGGGCACGATCAGCCCGGTCGAATTGCCCATCTTACGAAGCGAAGTCTGCATATGGGACTGTTAGCACAATGTAAGCACACGCGCAACGCGCTAGATCACACCACGGCGCGCATCAGCACCGCGATACCGAGCGCAATGAGCACCATGCCCGACCACTGCCGCAGCCCTAGATGCTTGCCCGACACGCGCCGGTTGAGCAGCGCGGCGACAGGCATCTCGATCAGCGCGAGGGTGCGCACGTTGGCCGCCGGGGTCAGCGCGAACCCGATGAACCACATCAATGTCGCGAGCATGCCGGCGAACCCGGCGGCAAGGCTCGGGCGCCAAGCGACGAACACCGCCTTGATCGCGCCGCGGTCCGCCATCCCGAGCCACGCGAGCATCAGCGCGGTCTGCACGGTGAGGCCGAACACCATCACATGCAGCGAGGCCATCCACGGCGGCGTGCCGTGGAGTGTCAAGATCGCCGCGCGAAACGCGAGCGAGGACAAGCCGAACAGGGCCCCGCCGAACACGCCGAGCGCAACCGGGCCCGCCTCGCCGCGCAATGCGGCAAATCCCTGCCCGTTCGGCAAGGCCGCCCAGACAACGCCGGCGGTCGCGATCAGGATGCCGATCCATGCGCCGAGCGGCAGCACGTCGCCGAGCAGCAGCCAGCCCCCGAGCGCCAGCAGCACCGGCTCGGTCTTGATGTAGGCATAGGCAACCGCGAACCCGCGCATGTCCATCGCCTTAAGCATCAGCGCGGTCGCCGCGATCTGCGTGACCGCCCCGGCCAGCGCCCACTCGACCAGCCGCGCGGGCATGCCGGGCACGGGTTCGTGCACGATCCATACTGCCGCCCCATAGGCCAGCAGCGCGAACGGCAGCGCGAACAGGAACCGCACCATCGTCGCGCCGAGCGTGCCGATGCGCGGCGTCAGCGCCGATTGCAGCGCGTTGCGCACCAGCTGCGCCGTCGCGGCGCCGAGCGAAGCGGGGATCCAGAGCATCGCGTCGAGCTATCGGCGCGGCTGACACGCGTCCAACAACGGGTGCTTGAGCGCGGTCAAGTTTTGGTGGCGGTCAGTCGACCTCGAACAAGTCCGCGAGCTGCTCGATGATCGTTCCGCCGAGCTGCTCGACATCCATGATCGTCACCGCGCGCTTGTAGTAGCGCGTCACGTCGTGCCCGATGCCGATCGCTACCAGCTGCACCGGCGACTGGCGCTCGATCCAGTCGATCACCTTGCGCAAGTGCTGCTCGAGATAGCCGGCGTTGTTCACCGAGAGCGTGCTGTCGTCGACCGGCGCGCCGTCGGAGATCACCATCAGGATGCGGCGGTCCTCGCTGCGGGCGAGCAGGCGGGTGTGCGCCCACAGCAGCGCCTCGCCGTCGATGTTCTCCTTGAGCAGCCCCTCGCGCATCATCAGGCCGAGGTTCTTGCGCGCGCGGCGCATCGGCTCGTCGGCCTTCTTGTAGATGATGTGGCGCAAATCGTTGAGACGGCCCGGGCTCGCCGGCTTGCCCGAGCCGAGCCACTTCTCGCGGCTCTGCCCACCCTTCCACGCGCGGGTGGTGAACCCGAGGATCTCGACCTTCACTCCGCAGCGCTCGAGCGTGCGCGCCAGGATATCGGCGCTGATCGCGGCGATGCTGATCGGCCGCCCGCGCATCGAGCCTGAGTTGTCGATCAGCAGCGTGACCACCGTGTCCTTGAACTCGATGTCCTGTTCGACTTTGTAGCTTAGCGAGTGGCCGGGGCTGACGATCACCCGCGCGAGCCGCGCGGCGTCGAGCAGGCCTTCTTCCTGGTCGAAATCCCAACTGCGGTTCTGCTGCGCCATCAGCCGGCGCTGCAACCGGTTCGCGAGCCGGGTGACGATGCTCTGGAGCCCGGTCAACTGGCTGTCGAGATAGGCGCGCAGGCGGGTGAGCTCGTCGTCGTCGCACAAGTCGGTCGCGGCGACGACTTCGTCGAATTCCTCGGTGAACACTTTGTAGTCGAAGTTCGCCGGATCGTCGGTCCATGGGCGGTTCGGGCGGACCGGCATCATGCCTTCCTCGCCCTCGTCGCCGATGTCGCCTTCGACGAGGTCTTCCTCCTGGCGGATTTCCTGCTCGCTCTCGCCTTCGTCCTCGCCTTCGCCGCGCTCGGAAGCGACTTCGGCCTGCTGCTGCTCCTCGGGCTGGTCCTGGTCTTCGCTGTCGTCGCGGCTGTCGTCGTCGCCCGATTCGTCCTCGCCCTCGTCCTCGGCCGGCTGATCGATCTCTTCGCCGCGGGTGATGTCGAGGTGCCTCAGCAGGTCGAGCGCGAGCGACTGGAACGCCGCCTGGTCGTCGAGCGACAGCGCGAGCCGCTCGAAATCGTCACCCGCGCGGCTCTCGACGAACTCGCGCACCAGCTCCACGCCGGCCTGCGCCGCGGCCGGAACCGCCTGCCCGGTCAGCTTCTCGCGCAGCAGCAGCGACAGCGCGACCGGCATCGACACTTCGTCGGCGGCTTTGGCCCGCGCGATCGGATCGGCCGCCATCCTGAGGTCGAGCGCGGAGGCGAGGTTGTCGCGGATGCCGGCGTAGTTGTTCTCGCCCAATGCCTCGTAACGGACCTGCTCGACCGCGTCGTAGCACGCGCGCGCGGCCGCCTCGTCGGGCAAGTGGCGCGCGTGGAGCTTCGCGTCGTGGTGGCGCAGACGCAGCGAGAAGCTGTCGGCGAACCCGCGCGCTTCCATCGCCTGCTCGCGCGGCAGCGAGCGCGGCGGCATCGGCACGCGCAAGGAATTGCCCTGCAGCGATGGCGCGTCGGCGGTCCAGCTCACGTCGAGCTCGCGCTCATGCGCGATCGCGCGGCTCGCGCCGGTCAGCGCCTGCTTGAAACGGTCGAGGGGAGATTCTTCGGGCAAAGGGCGCCTAATGTTTGTCGCGCAAGGGTGGGAATGCGTGTCGCCGGTATAGTAACTGCCATCGACGGCACAACCGCATTGTCGAACGGCCGCCGGGCGAGCGCCTCGCGGCTGCGACGAGCGTCCGATGGGCCCAAAGGCCTCTTCCTTTTAGCGTAGCTCGGATAGCAGCTGAGGCTTGTGAGGCTTGCGCGAAGCGACGACCGGCGCCGTCTCGCAACCTCTCCCTAACGGGAAGAGCTTTTCACGATGCGCTTGGCCTTCTTCCTCTTTGGTTTGTTCTCGGGCTTTTGCGGCGCGAGGCCGGCAAATTCCGGGCTCAGCTCGGACAGAGAGCACGGCGGCGAGGCGAATTCGATTTCTTCATCTTCACTATCATCGCCCATAAGCCGTTCTCCTATCCCCCCGGATGGTAGAAATCGTACACCGCTTGCGCCACTGCCTCGCTCACCCCCGGCGCGCGCTTCAAGTCGTCCAAAGCCGCCGCGCGGACTTTGCTGGCGGTGCCGAAGTGCAGCAATAGCGCGCGCTTTCTCGCGGGGCCGATGCCGGGGATTTCGTCGAGCGGCGACGCGCTGATTGCCCGGCTGCGTTTCGCCCGGTGGGCGCCGATCGCGAAGCGGTGGACTTCGTCGCGCAGGCGCTGGAGGTGGAACAGCACCGGCGAGTTGACCGGCAGGGTCTTCTCCCGCCCGTCGGGGAAGTGGAACACCTCGCGCCCCTCGCGGCCGTGGTGCGGGCCCTTGGCGATCGCGATCAGCGCGATATCCTCGAGGCCGAGTTCCTCGATCACTTCCTTCACCGCGCTCATCTGCCCCTTGCCGCCGTCGATCAGCACCAGATCGGGCCAAGTGCCGCCTTCGCGATCGGGGTCTTCCTCGAGCACCCGCGCGAAGCGCCGCGCCATCACCTCGCGCATCATCCCGAAATCGTCGTTGGTCTGCGCCGAGCGGATGTTGAACTTGCGATACTGGTTCTTCTGGAACCCCTCCGGCCCGGCAACGATCATCGCGCCGACCGCCTTGGCGCCCTGGATATGGCTGTTGTCGTAAACCTCGATCCGCTGCGGCGGCTCCGGCAGCTCGAGGAACTCGGCGAGCTCGCGCAGGATCTTGGCCTTGGTGCCGCTTTCGGCCAGCCGCCGGTCGAGCGCCTCGACCGCGTTGCGCCGCGCCTGCTCGACCAGCCGGCGACGGTCGCCGCGCTGGGGCACCGAAATCTCGACCCGGTGCCCCGCGGCCTCGCACAGCGCTTCCTCGAGCAGTGCCACCTCCGACAAGGCGCGATCGACCAGCACCAGCCGCGGCGGCGGCACTTCCTCGTAGAATTGCGCGAGCACCCCGGCGAGCACGTCCTCTTCGCTGACCTCGGCGGTGTGCGTCGGGAAGAACGCGCGGTGCCCCCAGTTCTGGCCGCCGCGGATGAAGAACGCCTGGATCGCGATCTGCCCGCCCTTCTCCGCCAGCGCGAAGATGTCGGCGTCGGCCAGGCCGCCGGCATTGATCGCCTGGCTGCCCTGGATGAAGGTCGCGGCGCGCAGCCGGTCGCGCAGCATCGCCGCGCGCTCGAAGTCGAGCGCCTGCGAGGCTTCCTTCATCTGCGCTTCCATCCGCGCCTGGACCGCGCTCGAGCGGCCGCCGAGGAAGTCCTTCGCTTCCTGCACCAGCTCGGCATAGCCGGCCTTGTCGATCCGCCCGACGCACGGCGCCGAGCAACGCTTGATCTGATAGAGCAGGCAAGGCCGATCACGACGGGAAAAATAACCGTCAGAACATGACCTTAGCAGGAATATCTTCTGCAACGCATTAATCGTCGTATTGACCGATCCGGCGCTTGCGAAGGGGCCGTAGTAGTTGCCCTTGGCCTTCCTCGCCCCGCGGTGCTTGGTGATCCGGGGAAAGTCATGGTCGGCGCGCAGCAGGATGAAAGGAAAGCTCTTATCATCGCGCAACAACACGTTGTAAGCAGGGCGAAATCGCTTGATCAACTGCGCTTCGAGCAACAGCGCCTCGGCTTCGGAATTGGTGGTGACGATCTCCATTGCGCGGGTCTGCGCGACCATCCGCTGCAGCCGGCTCGACAGCCGCTCGACCTGGCAATAGTTCGCCACCCGGTTCTTCAGCGCCCGCGCCTTGCCGACATAGAGCACGTCGCCGCGCGCATCGAGCATGCGGTACACGCCCGGCTTGGGCTTCAGCGTCTTCACCGTCTCGCGGATCGCCGCCACGCCCGCGGCGATGTCGGGCTGGCCCGAGCGCACGGTGTAGGCCGCGCGCTCCTCATTGAAGCGTTCGGCGCCCTTGGGATGAGTCGGGGTTCCGGCGGGGGTGCGGTCCATCCACCGCAGATAGGGCTTCGCCGCTGCTCCGTCACCCCGATGCCGGGGCGTTTATTCCGGATCGCGCCCGGGCACGTGGGTCGGCGTATGCAGCGCTTCCTCAACGTAGAGCCGCTTGACCAGCACGTAGGCGACGACCAGCACCGGCGAGGCGAAGACAAATCCCACCGGGCCGAACAGCATGCCTCCGGCGATCACCCCGAACACCGACAGCGCCGGCGGCAGCGAAACCACCTTCTTCGCCGCAAGTGGCGAAACGATGCTCGCCTCGACCTGGTGCACCACCACCATCAGCACCAGCGCCAGCAGCATCGTGTGCATGTTCCGGGTGGCGGCCATCACCAGCACCGGCACCGCGGAGAGGACCGGCCCGAGATAAGGGATCAGCTCGAACATCCCGGCGATCAGGCCGAGTGCGGCGGCGGAAGGAACCCCGATCAGCCACAGGCCGGCCGCGGTGAACACCCCGATGAACAGCATCACCATGAACAGCCCGATCACCCACTGGCGCAGCGCCGCGCCGGCCTCGACCAACGCTTCGTCCGCCAGCGCGCGATAGGGCCTCGGCACCAGCAGCACGATCCCGCGGCGATAGAGCCCGGGCTCGGCGGCGATGAACACGGTGCCGAACAGGAAGATTACCAGGTCCAGCGCCGCATTGGTGATCCAGCTCACCGCCCCGGTGAGGTGCGGGATCAGGTTGTCGCTGGGGAGCGAGGGCTGGCGCATCGCCGCCGCGACGCCATCGCCGCCCGGAAGCCGCGCGACGAGCCCGGCCAGCGCATTCCAGCTGGCCGAGAGGGTTTGCCCTACGCGCGGGAAATCGCCGCCGAACTGGGTGGCGAACAGCCAGCCGGTGCCCGTCGCCACCGCGCCGAGCAGCAGCAGCGCGGCGACCAGGCTCCAGCGCCCGGCAAGCGGCGTATGGCGCTCGATCCAGTCGGCGAAGCCGCGGATCAGGGTGCCGAGGATCGCCGCGCCGAACACCAGGATCAGCAAGTCGAGCAGCCGCAGCAGCGCGAGCACCAGCAGCGCGATCAGGGCGGTCGCGATTATGCTCTTGAGCACCAGCCGAAACGGGTCGGGGGGCGCGGCCATGCCCGCTAAATGGCCAAGCGGAGCGGGTGTTCCGAAAAAGAGACCCCGGCGAATACGAAGGGGGAAGCTCGCCGGGGCCCAGGGGAGCCCTAGAACATCTTGCGGAATTCGACCTGGAAGGTGCGGCCGTTCGGGTCGATCAGGTACGGCTGGTAGCGCAGCGGCACGTCGCCGTTCTGGTCGGTGACCTTCTGGCGCGTGTCGAACAGGTTGGTGACGCTGAACGAAAGCCTTGCGTTCTTGAGGAACGGCACCGCCTTTATCAGGCTCTCCTGACGGCCGAGATCGGCAAACACCCGCAGGTCGAGCGTCGCCAGCGAGCCGAAGTGCAGGTCGCTGCTGCCCGGCAAGCCGCTGCCGACCACTTCGGTGCCGCTCTTGTAGTTGCCGCTGAAGCGTACGCCGAGGCCGTTGTAGAACACCCCGCCCTCGAGGCTGAGGACGTTGCGCGAGACGCCGTTGCCGCTGACCGCGTCGCCATTGAGCTGGTCGAGCAGCGGGCCGCCCGGCGCGATCAGCACGGTGTTGGTCAGCTCGATCGTGTCGCTCAGCCCCAGGTTCCAGCGCCCGCCGTTGCCGCCGCCGCCGAAGGGTCCGCCACCGCCGCGGCGGCCGCC
>DASVLP010000040.1:0-5437 GCA_036384795.1 Sphingomonadaceae bacterium
TCGGCCGGATCGAGCCCCGCGCGCTCGAGCGCGGGCTTGACCGAAAACGAACCGAGCGTCGCGCCGGGCGTCGCGTTGAATGCGCCGCGGTAGGCCTTGCCGATCGCGGTGCGGGCGGTGGAAACGATGACGGCATCACGCATGGGGATGTTCTTTCCTAGAAATACAGCAGGCTGAGCCATTCGGCGACGTAGGCGGGTTTCTCCTCGCCCTCGATCTCGAGCGTGACTTCGGCGGTCTGGAGCCACTGGCCGGGTCGCTTTTCCTCGAACCCGGCGAGCTTGAAGTGTGCGCGCACCCGCTTGCCCGAATGCACCGGCTGGAGGAAGCGCACGCGGTTGCCGCCGTAGTTCATCGCCATCTTGAGGCCGTCGGGCCGTTCGATATCGCTCTTCTCGGTCAGCACCGGGATCAGCGACAGGGTCAGGAAGCCGTGCGCGATCGTGCTGCCGAACGGCGTCAGCTTGGCCATCTCGGGGTTCACATGGATGAACTGGTGGTCACCGGTCGCGTCAGCGAACTTGTCGATCATCGCCTGGTCTACCAGCAGCCAGTCGGAGGTGCCGATCGGCTGGCCGATCCTGGCCTTGAGATCCTCGGGGGTCATTCGCGGCTCCAATGTGGGGAGCCGGGTTCATGGCGCAAGAGCGCGCGGCGCGCAACTTGGGCGCAAACCCTGCTCAGGGCGCGGGCGATACCTGCAGCGGCCGCCCCGGCGGATGGACGTGGAGCCAGCGCTGGACCGGCTTTTCGAACCAGCGGTAGATCAGCAGCGAGGCTGCGAACACCGCCGCGAGGAACGCGGCCACGTCGACCCAGCCGAATTGCACGCTTTGGTCGATGAACCCGAGCTTGTAGAGCGTGAGCAGCGGGTAGTGGATCAGGTAGGTCGCGTAGCTGGCATCGCCCAAGGCGCGCAGCGGCTTGCTGCCCAGCACACGGGCGAGCGGCCCGCGATCGAGCGCGAGGGCGAGCAGCAGCGCCGCGAACCCTGCCGGGACGAAGGCGATCGCGGGCAGCCCGGCGAGCAAGCCCACCGCAAACCAGGCCGCGCCCCCGATGCCGGCGAGGAATGCCGCGCCGCGCGTGCCGCAAAGCTCCTGCCACAGGCGGCACAGCACCATCCCGAGCGCGAACTCGGCAAGGCAGCGCCACAGGCCGAAGCGCGGCACGTCGGCGCCGAGGCTGGTCTTCCCGAACGCCGCGAACAGCACGAACAGCGCCGCGCACAGCAGCGCCGCGCAGGCCAGCAGCGCCGGGGGCCGCAGCCGTTGCCAGGGAAGGCCGATGACCGCGAACGGGAACACGATATAGGCGGCGAGCTCGGTGCTGATCGACCACGCCGGATCGTTCCAGGCGAGCGCACGGGTGAAGCCCCAGTTCTGCACCAGCAGCAATTGCAGCGGCAGCTCGGCGAACGGATAGTGCGACGCATCGCGCCCGGTCGCCAGCAATACCGCCGCGAACAGCGCGAGCCCGCCAAGCACCGCGGCATGCAGCGGCCAGACCCGGGCGAAGCGTTTCCACCAGAACCGCGGCGCTTCGGTGAGCCCGCGCTCGGCGATCCGCTCGCCGTAGTTGAGCCACATCACGAAGCCCGAGAGCATGAAGAACACGTCGACCGCGAGGTATCCCTTGCCGAGCACCGCGATCGCGGCGTGCGGCAGCAGCGCCTTCAGCGACAGCCGCATGTGGAACAGCACGACGAACCATGCCGCGATTCCGCGAATGCCGGTCAGCGCGTCGAGCTGCGGCACGCGGCTGGTCGCACCTCCGCTCACGCGGGCGAGCCTTGCGCGACGGGCTTGGCCGCGCGGCGGGCCCCGCCCTTCGCGGCCGCGCGCTTCTTGCCCTCGCTCGCCGCGCGTTCCTGCTCGGCGCGACGGACCATCGTCCAGAGCGCGATCTGCAAGGCGATCAGCATGAACACGAACGGCTGGAACGCGATCCCGACGAACAGCGCGCCGACGAGATAGACGATCTGCCCGTTCTGCAGCGCGGTCGCGAGGTCGCGCAGCGGCCGGTCGGCGGGATCGTCGCGCTTCTTCAGCCGCCGGCGGATCCACTCCATGTGCCACAGCCCGAGCGCCTGGAGCCAGAGCCACAGAATGATTCCCGGCCAGCCCTGCTCGCCGAGCATCTCGAAATAGGCCGAATGGTACGCCCGGCCCTTGTCGGTCACCAGAATGGTTTCGGTCGAGCTTGCATTGGCATCGCCCGTCTCGACCAGCTTCTTGTAGCTGAAGCTGTTCGCCCGGTAAGCCTCGAACCCGCCGCCCAGCGGATGATCCTTCGCGTAGTTCCAGGTCCATTGCCACACCGCGACTCGGGTCTCGGCGGATTCGTCTTCCTGGTGGTTCTCGATCGTGCTCATCCGGTCGAGATAGCTCTGCGGCAGGAACGGCACCGCGATCGCCGCGGCCAACGGGGCGAGCATCGCGTAGACGAACCTGTGCCTGGCGCTGCGCAGCAGCAGCGCGGCCATCAGCGCCGCGCACAACAGACCGGTGCGTGCCTCGGTGCCGACCGGGATCAGCAGGCAGGCGAAGATCAGGGCGGCGGCGAACAGCTTCACTCGCCAATCGGGCGGGAAGATCGTGCCGTATTTCGTCAGCCACAGGATCAGCGGGATCACCGCGATCGCGACGCAGGCGATGGTCGAGCTTTCGTAGAGCCCGGAATTGTCGCTGACGAAGAAATAGAGCGTGCCGTAGCCGCCGCCGCCGGCGACCGTCTTCAATCCGCCCGAGATGATGATCGCGGCGATCGACAGCACCATCACCAGCACCGTCGCCTCGATCCTGAGGCGCGTGCGCAAAGTCAGCGGCAGGAAGATCGCGAACACCAGCGCCTTCCACACCCAGCTCCACTTCTCCCATCCGAACTGCGGGAACGCCGCCCAGGTGGCGGTGAGCGTGACATAGGCGAGCAGCGCCACCATCAGCCCCTGGCGAAAGGTGAAGCGGGCGCCCTGCTTGTTGTCGGCGAGCAGCCAGCCGGCGAACGCCGCGATGAACGCGATCAGCGAGAACGGCACCATCGGGGTGAGCGTCCAGCCGATCTTCTGCGGCGCGAGGATGTCGATGTAGATGTAGGCGAGCACCCACACGAACGGCCGCCGCAGTCCCGCCGCGAGCAGCCCGAAAGTGAACAGGAACAGGAACGCGTCAAGCATCGCCGTCTGCCGGCGGGAATGCCTGCTCGCGCGCGGGCGAGCGCCCCTTGAGCCACGGCTTCGCGGCTTTCGATTCGCTGCCGTCGCCGTCGAGATCGGCGCGCTGGAGCAGCCGCCAGACCGCGAGCGCCAGCAAGGCGTGCGTCAGGCCGATCGCGAAATAGTCGATCAAGGGGCGGCTTCCTCGGGCTATCGTGGCGCGCCTTCCTAACCCGGGGCGGTTGACGCGCCGTTAAGCTTGTGATGGCAGGAGATGCGGGCCATGCGCGTGCTCCACGTCCTCGACCACTCCTTGCCGATGCACAGCGGCTACACCTTTCGCACCCGCGCGATCCTGAAGGCGCAGCAGGCGGCGGGGATCGAGGTGCGCGCGGTCACGGGCTTGCGCCACGGACACGAGGGGCCGAGCCCCGAACGGGTGGACGGGCTGACGTTCGACCGCACGCGCGGCGATACGGGCGGCCCGGCGATCTATCGCGAATGGCGCGAGATCGGCGCGCTGTCGCAGGCGGTCGGCCGCTTGATCCGCGACTGGCGGCCCGATGCGGTTCATGCGCACTCGCCGGCGCTGTGCGGAATGGCGGCGCTGCGCGCGGCGCGGCGCCACGGCCTGCCGCTGGTCTACGAGATTCGCGCGTTCTGGGAAGACGCGGCGGTCGGCAACGGCACCGGCAGCGAAGGCTCGCTGAAGTATCGCCTGACCCGCGCGCTCGAAAACCGCGTCGTCGCCGGCGCCGACGCGGTGGTGACGATCTGCGAGGGCCTCAAAGGCGATCTCGTCGCGCGCGGATTCGACGCCCGAAGGATATCGATCGTGCCCAACGGGGTCGATCTTGCGCTGTTCGGGGATCCGCCGCCGCGCGACGCAGCGCTCGCAGCGAAGCTGGCTATCGGCGCCGGCCCGGTGATCGGCTTCATCGGCAGCTTCTACGACTACGAGGGAATCGACGACCTGATCGCGGCGATGCCGGCGGTCGTCGCCGCGCACCCCGACGCCCGGCTGCTACTGGTCGGCGGCGGGCCGATGGCCGACGCGCTGCGGCAGCAAGCGCAGGCGTCGCCCGCGGCTGGGGCGATCCATTTCGCCGGCCGCGTGCCGCACGGCGAGGTCGAGCGCTATTATTCTTTGTGCGACGTCATGGCGTATCCGCGCAAGCGCAGCCGGCTGACCGACCTCGTCACCCCGCTGAAGCCGCTCGAGGCGATGGCGCAAGGCACGCTGGTCGCCGCGTCGGACGTCGGCGGCCACCGCGAGCTGGTCGCCGACGGCAGGACCGGGATGCTGTTCGCGCCCGACGATCCGGCGGCCTGCGGTGCGGCGCTCGCCCGGCTGCTCGGCGCTCAAGGCGACTGGGAGCGCCTGCGCGAGGCGGGCCGCGCCCACGTTCGCGCGCACCACGATTGGGCGCGCAATGTTGAACGTTATCTCGATATTTACCAAAACCGGCTAGGGGTTTCGCCGAAGGGTCGCATTCCCGCCGCAGCCTGAACAGCGGGCGCGGCGGCTCGGGACGGGGGTCTTCCAAAAGTGGCGCAAGCAGTGACGAAGGTGTCGGGATAGTGGCTCAGATCCAAGCGAAACCGTCGATTACCTCGCATGGATTGTTTCCGGCGATCGTGGCGGTGTGGTTCGCCACGCTGTTCGGCCTGGGCTGCCTGGTGCTGCCCCCGGTGCTGCTCGAACGCGCCGCCGACGCGAGCCGAATCGCAGCGCTGGTCCCCGCCGCCGCTCCGCCGCTCGGGCTTACCGCGCATATCCTGCTGTCCTGCGCCGCCGGCGTGTTCGGGGCCCTGCTCGGCTTCGCGATCGCGCGGCGGGTCGCCGCCGCTCAGAACGGCCCGCGCCCGGCCAAGGCCGAACGTCCGCCGCGCGCCCGGCAACCCAAGCTGGAATCGCGCCGCCCGATCCTGACGATGGAGGAACTGGGCGAGGCGCCGATCGCGCCGCCGGCACCGCCGGAACCGCAAGCCGAGGCGGAGGCCGAAGAGCCCGCACCGCTGCCCGGGCGCAGGCGCCGGCTGGCGCTGGACGAAGAGCTTGCGCCGTCGGTGCCGCAAGCCGAGCCTTTCCCGTGGGCGGACGAGCATCCGCTGATGCCGTCGGCGCAAGCGCTCACCGAGATGGCGATGCCGCTGCCGACCGTGCCGGAGCCGCAGCCGGAACCGTTCGCAACCCATGCGGCATCCGTTGCGCACGATTTCGCGCCCGAATCTCCGCTCGAGCCCCCCTTCGAAGCGGCGCTCACGCCCGCGTTCGAACCG
>DASVLP010000041.1:0-16288 GCA_036384795.1 Sphingomonadaceae bacterium
CACCCGCTGGGTGGTGGTCAGCGTCTCGCACGCAACCCGCGATTCGGGGTCTTTCGACAGGAACAAATCGACGATCGCGTCGGAAATCTGGTCCGACACTTTGTCCGGATGGCCTTCGGAAACGCTTTCGGAGGTGAACAGGTATTCGGCGCGTTCCATGCTCTAGCCTTTGCTTCAAATTGACCGGAATTGGGGGCTCGCAGCCTCAGGGCTTGCGAGCGATGATGTAGCTCTCATCGTTGAACCACAGCTCGCCATACTTCTTGAGCACGGCGCGGGTGGCTTCGAGATATTGCGGGCTCGACATTGCCGCGGTCACGCGTTCGTCGTCGATCTGCGCCACGTACACCGCCGCGTTCCAGGCGGCGAGCAGAGTCGAGGTGCCGATGGACGCGGCGTCACGGTCGATCTCGTCCGGCAGAGTATGCATTTCGTACCGGAACAGGGCCCGCGCGGCAGGAAGCGGTTCGAACAGGAAATGCTGCGCCTCGTCGCCGAGTTGCGTCCGGGTCGCCTCGACCAGCTCGTGGCGGGAGGTGACGAACGGGTCCTCGCCCGGCCAGACCCGCTGGACGATTTCCATGCCCGGATCGCTCCCGGCAGAATGAATGCCAAGCAGCCGTCCCCCGGCGCGCAGCGCGCGCGCGAGCGGGGCGAGCACCCGCCTGGCCTTGAACTCGACCGACGCACGCAGCCTGAACGGCTGGCTGGCGAGCACCAGATCGTAATCCGCGCATGGTTCGTCGCGTCGCGGAATCACCCGGTCGAGCAGGAAGCGGCAATCGTCGCGATAGAGCAGCAGCACCGTGGGGGTCTCGGGCACCATGCTGCCGGTCTTGGGATTGACGGCGGTCGTCCAATGCTCAGCGAGGAACGGCTGAAGCTCCTGAATCTGACGCTCGAAATCGGCCGAGGTCGCGCCCTTCAACGCGACTTCCTTCCACACCATCCGCTCGCGCGCTTCGGGATTGGCCGGGCACAGCCACGGTGCGTCGGCATAGGAGATGTTGGTGATCGCGATCACCATCTCCGGGTGCTCGAACAGCCTGTCCGGCACCTTTTCGAGGAACAGGCGGACGTCCTCGAGGCTGATTTCCTTGCCCGCGATGAAGAACGGCAGGCGTTCGTAGCGCCGGTGCATCTGGCGAACCACGCGCGCGAGAATGGTTCCGTCGCCGATCCCGGCATCAAAGAAACGCAACGCCGGCTGCTGCGGCCGTATTGCCTCGAGTTCGCGCGCGACCCGCTCGGCCACGACCCATTTTTCCGAGCAGGTGTTGACGAACAGCAGGTAGTTCTGCCGGTTGTCATAGAAGCGGAAGTTCTGGCCCTCGCCTGCCATGGCGTCCTCCACCGAACGATCTTCTCGAGTTTCTGCCCTGGTTAGCGAGTCGGCTGCGGAAGCCATTGCTCTCTCCCGAATCCATTACCGAAGGGCGTCGCGACGACCCGTTTTGTATAACGATTGTGTTATACGAAATATCATCCTATCGCAATGGGTAAAGTTGGGGAATTCTGGTTTGGGGCGCAGCGGCGACCTCGCCTTCCATCTGGAGCAAGCTATAGTGAAGGAGAGTTTCGGGGTGGAGACCAGGGGAAAGGCGGATCAGACAGTGAGCAGAGGCGCGGCGGCAAACGGTTCGCTCCCCAATATCGTAGCGGACGAATTGCGGACCTTGATTGTCCGCGGGACGCTGCTTCCCGGCGAACATCTGGGACAGACCCAGCTCGCCGAGCGGTTCGGCCGCAGCAAGGTGCCGGTGCGCGAGGCGCTCAAGCTGCTCGCCACCGAAGGCTTCCTGCGGCATGATCGCAACCGCGGCTATTTCGTTTCGCCGCTCGAGATCGACGAGGCGCGGCAGCTTTACAAGTTGCGGCGTTGGATCGAGACGGAGTTGCTCGAAACCGCCGAGTGGCCAAGCAGGGAAAAGATCGCCGAATTGCGCACCCGGTTCGACCGGCTCGAACGGATAGACCAGAGCAAGGACTACCATCTCTGGACCGAGGAACTTGCCGGCCTGCGCTATGCGCTGTTCGACCTCTCGCCGCAGAAAGTTTTGCTGCGCGAGGCTATCCGCCTGTGGACGCTGACCGACCGCTATCGCGCGCTGATGGCCCGGACCGAAGGCGAAAGCCCCGAACGCCGACTGATCGACGCCCTTGAAAAAAAGGATCGGAAGGCACTGCTCAGCGATTTCAGCGCAGCGCGCGCCGAAGTGGAAGCCGCGCTCGAGCACGCGATCGCCGATCAACACTAATCGGAAAAGATTTCCCCGAGCAGCGCGGTCTGCTCACGGTTCTGAGCGAGCCCGCCGAAGAACGTTTCCAGCGCCGCGAACTGGTCTGCAGCGCCCGCGAGATCGGCCGCGAACAGCGCGATTTCGTCCATTTCCTCAGCCCAGCGCGCCGAAACCGCGCTGAGTCGCCGCGCCTGGCGCGCGCCCCATTCGAGAAATCCGGGGTTGGTTCGCGCCAGTTGAGCAAGGAAGGCCTCGTCCACGCCTTCGCGCACGGCGAGCAGGGTCAACATCGCCAGCAGTGCGGTCTGTCCTTTCGAAGTTCCCGCGAAGCACAGCTTGAGCGCCGAGGCCGCGCCCACAGGGGCGCCAAGCTGCTCGAACGAAAGCCCGTATCCGGCCAGCACCATGACCCGCCGCGCGTCCGGGCCCGAGACATAGAACAGTGGCCCGCGCGTTCCGTCGGACGACGGCGGTCCGCCCACGATCCCGGCATCCGCAAATCCAGCCCCCGTTCCGTCGAACAAAGCCGCGATGTCGCGCGCTTTCGCCGGCTGGATCGCGTTGCATTCGACGAACACCGGCTGGGCATCGCCCAGCGCCGCTACGAACGCCTGGGCCACCGGCACGGCCTGCGAACTGGCGACGATCGACAAGGCGACGTCGCAGCGGGCGCACTCGGCCCACGAAGCGTCGCGCATGTTGGCCGCGAGCGCACGCGCCTTCGTGGCCGCACTGCGCCCCTCCAGCGGCGTGAGCACCTCAGCGCCGTGCGCCGCAAGCGTCGCGCCGACCGCGGATCCCATCGCGCCGGCACCGATCACCGCGACTTGCATGGCACGCCTACTCCGATTTGCGGGTCTGGAGCGTGTGGTACTTGAACTGCCGCCGGGCCTCGTCAAGCCGCGTTCCGCCGCGACAGGCTTCGCGGATGCTCTCTTCTGCGGCGCCGATCTCCTCCGCGGCGGCCAGCACCGCGTCCTCGTGCTCCTGCGGCACTACGACCACGCCGTCCGGATCGCCGCGTAAGATGTCTCCCGGCTGAACCCGGGCCCCGCCGATGTTGACGGTGCAGTCCATCCGTTCGACCTGCACCCGGTCCTTCCCGGTGCGCATCCAGTGGCCTTTCGAAAATACCGGATAGCCAAGCGCGCGGCACAGTTTCACGTCGCGGCTGATGCCGTCGATCACCGTGCCCGCCAGCCCGCGGCGATGGGCGATCTCGGTAAGGATATCGCCCCAGATCGTTGCGTCCTCGCGCCCGCCGTTGTCGATCACCACCACGTGGCCCTCCGGCACGTCGTCGATGTAATCGCCGACTGTTCCCGGCGGATTGGAGGCAGGACCGCACAGCATCGTGAACGCGCGTCCGGCCATTTCGAACGACGGATCGCGCCCGGAAATCCGATAGCACTGGCCGACGATGCCGAGCCGATCGAGCGCATCGGAAAGCGTTGCGGTGTCGAACGCGCGGGCGCGCGCGACGTTGGTATCGTCGGTCATTTCAGTCGTTCCGCAGCATGTGTTCGTAATTGCCGCCGAGCACTTCGCTCATCTTCGTGCCCTTGGCCATTTCGGCTATCATCGCCGCTTCGCGCGCGCAGATGTCTTCGGCGGCAGCGAGGGCCGCGATCGCGTTCTCCGGCCGGATTGCAATCACCGCGCTGCCGTCGGCCACGATGTAGTCCCCGGGGTGCACGGTGACGCTGCCGATCTCGACCGGGACATTGGTCGCCTTCTCGACCACGCGGGCGCGGGCCGTGAGGCAGGTGAGGCGATTGGTGAAGATCGGAAATTCAAGCTCGCGCGCCTCGTCGATGTCGCGCACCGGGCCATCGGCCACGACCGCGCGGACCCCGGCAAGGCGCGCCCCGCGCGTCAGCAGACCTCCCCAACAACCGGCCTCGACCCCGCTGCGCTGCTCGACGACGATGATCGAGTGTTCGTCCGACGCCTCGATCGCCTTGGTGCCGAGATGGCTCGGCGGCCCGGGCGGCGGGTCGCCGGTGCCAAGCTTCACGGTGACCGCGACGCCCGCCACTCTGCCTTCGCCGGATTCACGACGCAGCCCGGTAACCTGGCCGGAGAGGCCGAGCTTGTCGAGCGCGTCGCTGAGCGCACACGTGTCAATTGCCGAGAGGCGCGCGAGCGTCTCGGTCAGCGTGCTCATTGCGCCCGCGCCTTGGGCGGATCGAGCTTGAACAATTTCATCGCATTACCGAACATGATCGCGTCTTTTTCATCCTGGTTCAGCCAATCGAAGCCGAGGATAAACGGCGCGATGTCGTCCAGCGTCTTCCCGGTGTGCGGATCGACCGCCGAGCCGACGCCGGGACACTCCGCGCCGAACAGGCAGCGGTCGGCCCCGACTGTCTTGATCAGCAGCCGCAGCGCCTCCTCGGAATATAGCACCGTATCGTAATAGAGATGGCGCATTTCCTCGTAGAAATCGCCTTTGCGCCGCAGCGCCGAGGCGTGGAACCGCCCGGCCTGATAGGGGATCGCCCCGCCTCCGTGACTGCAGACGATCTTGAGCGTGGGGAAATCCTTGTACACGTCGGAATGGATCAGGCCGTAGACCGCCATTGTCTCGTCGAGCAGGAAATTCAGCGTGTAGGGTGCGCGGGCCGAGCGCGAGCCGGCCGAGTGGATATGCGCCGGAACGTCGAGCTCGCACAGCTTCTCATACAGCGGATACCAGTAGCGATCGCCCATCGGCGGCGGCTCGGTGCCGGAGTTCTCGTACGGATCGGGATTGAGCAGGCAGCCCTTGAAGCCGAGCGTCTTCACGCAGCGTTCGAGTTCGGCCAGCACACCCTCGACCGGCTCGCCCGCGACTTGCGGCAACCCGCAGATCGGCGCGAACGTTTCTGGCATCAACTGGCACTGGCGGGCGATGATATTGTTGGTCGCCTCCGTAAACCAGTGGACCAGGAAGCCCGGCTTTTCCGAATGCATCATCTGGAACGGCCGCGGGCTGAGCAACTGATAGTCGGTCCCCGCCTTGGCGAGCATGTCGAGATGGCCGCACGGTGCCATTTCCTTGCGGTTGGTATAGGAGAGGATTTCCTCGTCCGTCAGCTCGGGAAAACGCTTGCCGTGCTCCCCGCGGTGCGAGAGCAGCAGGGACTTGTAGACCCAGAGCTCGGCCGGCGCGCTCACATGGCCGTGGCAGTCGATGATCATGGACGAAACTCTCCCGGAAAGCCGGCTCGCTCGGCAACAGAATATAATTTCGTATAACTATCCGGAAGAGGCGGTCAAGCGACCAGCGCGGAATAGGCTAATCGAAGAACAAAGCCATCGTCCGCATCTCGACGCTGCAACGTGGCGGCGCGCCGGGCGGTGACAGCGGATTGTCGACCGCAGTGTGCGGCACGAGGCGCCAGCGGCCGCGTTCGGCGCTGTCGATGCCGAGAAACACCAGTGCTTCATCGGGCGCCATCTGCGGATAATAGTACCAGCGGTGTGCTGCGCTGTACGAATACAGCGGCAGCTCCAGCTTGAATTCGGGCATGCTCGGGGCGCTGCCGGTGCCGGTCACCAAATCGTCGAGCGTGACGCTGGTCTTGTCGCAAACGATCAGGGGGGTATCGTACGGCGGAGGGGAAAACGCCTGCCAGGCATTGAGCCCGATCCAGCGCTTTAGCCGCCGACCCCGTGCGAGCCGCCCGATTTCGGCAATCGTCAGGCTGTGCCGGATGGCGTCGCCGAACTCGGCGGGGCTGAAATCGGAGTGGACGCGCCGCGCGGGATTCGAAACGTCATTACGCGGCGCGTCCACTTTCGCCTCCGAGAAGCGCATACTGAAAGCCCAGCAAGCCACTTCATCGGCGCCGGTTTGTTCAAGCAGGCGTTGCCTGACGGCGGGCACCCAGTGGTTTTCAATCTCCGCCAACGCGAGCGAGCCGATCTCAGGACACTCGATGCGCAGGGTCTCGAAGCCATTTTTTTCGAGTGTCGGCGGGTGTTCGAGGCTTGTCGCGTCGGTCACCCGAACCACGCGCCGGTCGAGCGGGATCCCGCTCCACGTATGGTCGAAGGCGAAAGCCAAGCCTTCGGGGCCGATTTGCGCCCGGTCGACATAGTTGACGACGGCGTCGAGATCGCCGGCGTTCACCACATCGGCCGCCCGCTGGCGGTGGTGGCAGGCACCGGCTGCTTGACGTCCCAGTGCTCGGAGATCTTGCCGTTCCTGAACCGGAACACGTCGACGTGGGCCTCCTGCCCCGGTTTGCCTTCGACGCCGTACATATAATGCACCAGTACAAAGTCGCCCTCGGCGATGACCCGCTGCGGCCCGAGGATCGGCTTGGGGGCGTCTTTCTTGCCCCATTCCTGCATCAGGTAGTCGATCGCCCCTTTCTTGCCGTCGGCGATCACGGGGCTGTGCTGCTTATAGTCGGGACTGAACCACTTATCGATCGCGGCGACCACATCGCCCTTGCCGACCTCGGTCGTATAGGCGCGGTAACTCGCCAGGGACTGTTCGCGGGTGACGTGCGGATCGGGATTGCCGCAAGCCGGGTGTTCTGCGGAATCCGGGCGCTTGCTGGCCGCCGCGTAAGTCTGGAAGCCGCAGCCCATTCCATTGCCGTGCGGCATCGTCTTGGGGAACGGCTGGATCACGTCCCAGTGCTCGGCAATCTTGCCGTCTTCGACCCGCCAGATATCGACGAACAATCGGCCGCTGTCGTCCGCGTTCACGGCGTGGTGCATCGCCGCGAACAGATCCCCGTCGACCAGCACCATGTCGATCACGTGCGCCTGCGGCGGCGGCGCAGGGTTCGGCTTCGGCATCGCGAACAGCTTGTTCATGTAGGCTCGCTGGGCGTCGACCCCATCGGCCATGCTTGGATCGTGCTGGATGAAATCGGGCTTGGCGAACTGCGCATAGGCGCCGAGATCATGCTTGATGAAATAAGTCTCGAGGAAAGCCGTCGCGACCTTGCGGGTCGCTTCGGTCTGCGCGGCGCGGTCGGTGCTCGCGGCCGCGGCCGGTTCCTGCGCATGCGCGTGAGCCGCAGCCGCAAGCGCGCTCGCGGCCAGAACCATTCCGGCAATCCTCTTCATCGTTGATCTCCCAGTGAATGCCCGGCGAGCCGTTCGAGCTGCTTGACGATCGCGGAGTGATCGAGCCCGCCCTCGCCGTTGCCGCGCGCGGCGTTGAGCAATTGTTCGCAGAACGCCGTCTGCGGGAGCGGAACGCCGAGTTCATCCGCCCCGGACAGGGCGAGCGCGAGATCCTTGTGATGCAGATCGATCCGGAAGCCCGGCGCGAACGTCCGATTGAGCATGCGCTCGCCGTGCACTTCGAGCACTTTCGAGCCCGCGAAACCGCCCATCAGCGCCTGGCGTACTTTCGCCGGGTCCGCTCCCGCTTTCGAAGCGAACAACAGCGCCTCGCCCACCGCCGCGATGCTGAGCGCGACGATGATCTGGTTGGCGACCTTGGCGGTCTGCCCGGCCCCGCTGGGCCCGACATGGGTGATGTTCTTGCCCATCGTTTCGAACAGCGGCCTGGCCCGCGCGAACGCCGTCTCGCTGCCGCCGACCATGATCGTCAGGCTCGCCGCCTTGGCGCCGACTTCGCCTCCCGACACCGGAGCGTCGAGATAGTCCGAACCGAGATCGGCGATGCGCGCCGCGAAGCCCTTGGTGGCGAGCGGCGAGATCGAGCTCATGTCGATCACGAGCTTGCCCGCGCCCAGCCCTTCGGCGACACCGCCCGTACCGAACAGGGTCTGCTCGACCTCGGGCGTGTTGGGGACCATCAGGATCACGACTTCGGCGGCCGAAGCGACCGCGGCGAACCCGTCATGCCCGGTCGCGCCCGCCGCGATCATCTCGCTCGCCGCGGCGCTCGATTTGGCGACGTGCAAGCCGTACCCGGCGGCCAGCAGGTGCTCCGCCATCGGGCGGCCCATGATCCCCAATCCGATAAACCCGATTTGCGTCATTGTGGGCGAGATCCTCATTCAAGCGTCAGAATGGTCTACTTTTTTGTTAGTCAAAATGCCAAGAGATAAATATCCTGACGGGCCGCGAAGCCTTTGCGGGCGAGAGAGATTGGGCGATTGCCAAGTTAGGCAATCCGCGCCAAAGGGGGCGTAGGGATGGAAGAGCAGTCGAAACCGGATGGGGGCGTGCCGGCGAAGATCGCGAACGAATTGCGTTCGCTGATCGCGCGCGGCACACTTGCCCCAGGCATGCGCCTTGGCCAGACCGAATTGGCCGAGCAGTTCAACGCGAGCCGCGTACCGGTACGCGAAGCGCTCAAGCTGCTCAGTTCCGAAGGCATCATCGAGCACGATCCGAACCGGGGCTTTTTCGTCACCCGCCTGTCGCGCGACGAAGCCGAACAGCTGTTCACGCTGCGCCACCTGGTCGAAGACGAGTTGCTCTCCACGATCGAGTGGCCGAGCGAGCAACAGCTGGCGGAGCTCGACCGCCGTGCAAAGCGGCTCGAGGAGCTGCTTGACGCGGGAGACCGTTCGGCGTGGTGGACCGAGCATCGGCAATTCCACACGCTGATCTTCGAGCTCTCACCCAAAAAAACGATCATGCGCGAAGCGATGCGCTTGTGGGCGCTGACCGACCGTTTCCGCGCGCTGCTGCCGTTGCCTCGCCGCCCGGGCGAAGAGCGTAACGTGGTGAACAAGCACGAGCTGCTCCAGGCATTGCGGGCAAAGGACCGCAAGAAGCTGATCGCGGTTCGCCGGAGCCGCCGCGAAGGATTCGAACGTCTGCTGCTGGAGACACTGGAAGCGCGCGGACTGTAGCCGGCTTCGCGGTGCGCCGTTCAGGCAGCGACTTTCGCACCCCACAAGTGCTTGCTCGCCAATTTACAGCCGGCGACGAGCGCCTCGATCTTCGCCCAGCCGATCTCGTGCGGCATGCGCCCGCCGCCCATCCCGCAGTCGGTGCCCGCAATCACGTTCTCGCGCCCGACGCAACCGGCGAACCGCTCGATCCGGTCGGCGACGACCTCGGGGTGCTCGATCGTCATCGTGCGGTGGCTGACCACGCCCGGAATGATGATCTTGCCCTCGGGCAGCCTGGTGTCCTGCCAGATCTTCCATTCGTGCTCGTGGCGGACGTTGCCGGCCTCGAAGCTGTAGGCCTGAGCCTTGATCTCGAGCATCAGGTCGACGACTTCCTTGAACGGGATGTCGTCGATGTGCGGGCCGTTCCAACTGCCCCAGCACAAGTGATAGCGCACCCGGTCTTCCGGAATGTTGCGCAGTGCATGGTTGGTCGCCTCAACCCGCACCCGCGACTGCTTGCGGTATTCCTCGAGCGTGATGTTCGGCACCAATGTCGCCCACTTGTCCGGGAGATCGGGCCCGTCGAGCTGAAGGATGAACCCGGCATCGACGATCGCCTCGTATTCGGGACGGAGCACTTCGGCGAGCGCGAAGAGGAATTCCTCCTCATTGCCATAGTGCTCGTCGAAGATGAAATGGTGGAGCCAGCCGGGCGACATCATCGGGAAGAACGCGTCGCGATCGCCGGCGCCGACCGCGTCGAGCGCACGGCGAAAGCGCGCGAGCTCGGCCTGGATGATGTCGATGTCCTTCACCTTGAGCGCATCGACCGCGACCATCTTCATCTGCACATTGGTCGGCGCCCCGTCGCGGTAGCGCTCGGCGTCGGCCGCCTTGTAGAATTGCGGGAAGGCCTTGCGCTCGCGGCTGTCGAACACCCGCCCTCCGACCTCTCCGGGCGCACACTCGCGGTAGACGATGCCGTCGATGCGCTTGCCGTACTTCGCGAAGGTGTTGAAGCGGCCGGCCTCGCCGTCCGAGATCACGTCGACGCCGAGATCGATCTGGCGCTGGACCATTTCGCGGATCGCCGCCTCGAGTTGGGGCAGGTAAACCTCGTCCGCAATGTCCTCGCCGCGCGACTTGCGCACTTCGAGCGCGCGGAATTCGGGATCTTCGGGAGACAGCCGGCCGACATGGGAAACGAGGATGCGGTCGTCGCTGCGCTTCATGGTAATCTCCGAAACGATTGTTAGTCAGTTTGGTAATACGATTTTTCCGGGAAGGTCAATCGTCAATTTGGCTGCGCGGCGAGCGGCGCTATCCCGCGGATCATGTCGGCAGCCTTTTCGCCGATCATGATTACCGGCGCGTTGGTGTTTCCGCCGATCACGCGCGGCATCACCGAGGCGTCGGCGACGCGCAGGCCTTCGACTCCGATCACTCGCAATTCGGGATCGACCACCGCACCGATTGCGCAGGTGCCCGACGCGTGATGAGCGAGGATCGAGGTCTTGCGATGGAACGCGTCGATTTCCTCATCGCTTCGCACGTCCGCCCCCGGCATCAGTTCCTTGCCGATCAGCGACGCGAGCGGGTCGGTAGCGAAGAAGTCGCGCATCTGGCGCACCGAGCGGCGCATGGTTTCGAGATCGCCGCGATCCTGGAATACGTTGATGCGGATTTCCGGAGCGGCCGCGGGGTCGTTCGAACGCAACTTCACCGTGCCTCGGCTTTTGGGGCGCAGCAACACGTTGAACACGGTCATGGCATGCCCGGCCCCTTTGCGAATCCCGGGGAACCACACCCGCCCGTCGAGGCGCGTGGGATAGATATTCGCCTTTACGTCGGGCCGGTCGAGCCCTTCGCGGGTGCGGATAAACGCGAAGCTGGTAACCGGCAGTTGCGCCGCGCCGGGGTTCATTCCGAGCATAAAGCGGCCGACGTTCCACGCGAGGCGATCGAACCGCAGATTGTTCTCGAAGCCGATCGGCTGGTTCAGCTCGTAACCCACCCCGGTGAGCGGATGCTCCTGCAGGTTGCGGCCGACCTCAGGGGACTCCGCAACGACATCGATCCCGAGTTCGCGTAGCTCCGCAGCCGGCCCGATCCCGGACAGGAGCAGCAGTTGCGGCGAATTGTATGCACCTGCCGCGAGGATCACTTCGCGCTCGGCGCGCACGATCCGCTTGCCGGCCGCATCGGCTAGTTCCACCCCGACCGCGCGTCCGCGCTCGATCACGATCCGGGTGACGAGTCCACCTGTCATGACCCTCAAGTTGGGCCGATCCATTGCGGGCCGAAGATACTGCGTCGCCGAGCTGGCCCGGCGGCCACGCTCTACGGTCACCTCGGGCGGCGCGAAGCCTTCGCCCATCTCAGGCCCGTGCTGGTCATCGACGACTTTGTATCCGGCGTTCCTCGCGGTTGCCATCGTGGCGTCGAAAATCGGACCAGCGACGTTGACCGGCGAAACAGTGAGCGGCCCGTCGGCCCCGTGAAACGCGTTCGCCCCACGCCAGTTCGCCTCGGACCGCTTGAAATAAGGGAGAACGTCCTTCCAGGCCCAGCCTTTCGCCCCGAGATCTTCCCACTCGTCGTAATCGAGCGGATGGCCGCGGGAATAGACCATGCCGTTGATCGACGAGGTTCCGCCAAGGACTTTGCCCCGCGGAAGCCACAGCTTGCGCCCGTCGAGCCCCGGCTCGGGCTCGCTCCAGTAGCCCCAGCCGAGGCGCTTCACGAACTGGAGCTTCATGAAAGCGAACGGCAGGCTCATCAAAGGATGGCGGTCGGGTCCGCCGGCTTCAATCAGGAGGACGTTCGCATCCGGATCTTCCGACAGCCGATTGGCCAGCACGCAACCCGCAGAACCCGCGCCGACAATAATGTAATCAGCCTTTGCGGCAGCCATCGCTCTCTCCTAGAGGCAGATGTAATACTCGATTGTCATACGATTTCAATTCCGGCATGCAGCCCTGATGGGAGAAGCCATTGTGAATGCGAACCGCTTTTTCATCGGCGGCGAATGGGTCCAACCGCTCGGGCAGGAAAGCGTCGACGTGCGCAGCCCCTCGGACTTCTCCGCAGTTGGCACCGCCGTGATGGGCAACGCCGCGGACGCCGATCGCGCGGTGGCGGCCGCGAAGAAAGCCTTCGAAAGCTGGCAGTCCAGCCCAGTCGCCGAGCGGCTGGCGGTGCTGCGCCGGATGCGCGATGCGTTCGAGAAAGTCGCGCCGGAGATCGCCGCGCACCTAGTGCGCGAAACGG
Source organism: Sphingomonadaceae bacterium (assembly GCA_036384795.1). Classification (GTDB taxonomy): domain Bacteria; phylum Pseudomonadota; class Alphaproteobacteria; order Sphingomonadales; family Sphingomonadaceae; genus Andeanibacterium. Next base: position 12,275 of record DASVLP010000041.1, read on the forward strand.
GCCTCACCACGATGGTCGCGCAGGGCCAGAGCATGATGGCGCTGTCGCACTTCGATGCGATCTTCGACATCCTCCCGGGATATTCCTTCACCGGGCGACCCGCCGAACGGGTCGAACTGGTCAAAGAACCGGTCGGCGTCGTCATCGCGATCACCAGTTGGAATGCGCCGGTCAGCCAGATGTTGTGCAAGGCGGTGCCGGCGATCGCGGCGGGCTGCACCGTGGTGGTCAAGCCCAGCGAGCAGGCGCCGCTGTGCGGCATTCTGCTCGCCGAAGCGATGGCCCAGGCGGACATCCCGCCGGGCGTGTTCAATCTGCTGAACGGACGCGGCGCGGATTGCGGCCGGCGGCTGGCCGAGCATCCCGACATCGACATGGTCTCGTTTACCGGTTCGGTTCCGGGCGGCGGCGCGATGGCGGCCGCCGCCGCACCGACGATCAAGCGCGTGCACCAGGAACTGGGCGGCAAATCGCCCAACGTGATCCTGCCCGATGCCGATTTCGCCGAAGCGATTCCCAAGGGCGTGTTCGTGTGCATGATGAATGCCGGCCAGACTTGCGCCGCGCCCACCCGGATGATCGTGCCCGAAGACCGCTTCGAGGAAGCGGCGGCGATAGCGGTCGAAGCCGCCGAGAACCTCGTCGTCGGTCCACCCGATCAGCAGGGGGTGACGTTCGGTCCGCTGTCTAACCAAGCGCAGTTCGAGCGGGTAAACGCGATCCTCGAACAGGCGATCGCCGAAGGCCAGCCGCTGCTGACTGGCGGCCCGGGCCGACCCGAGCACCTCGACACCGGCTATTATGCGCGGCCGACGGTGTTCGGCCCGGTCGATCCGGACGCCCGCATCGCCCGGGAAGAAATCTTCGGTCCGGTGCTGTGTCTGCAAACCTATCGCGACATCGACGATGCGATCCGCATCGCCAATGCCACAGAGTTCGGGCTGTCGGCCTACGTCGAATCCGCCGATCCTGTCCTTGCCCGGCGGGTCGCGGGCAAGATCCGCGCGGGCTGGGTCAACATCAACTATCCGGCGTGGACCGCCGCCGCGCCGTTCGGCGGCTACAAGCGCTCCGGCAACGGCAAGCAATACGGCGTATGGGGCTTTGAGGAATTCCTCGAAACCAAGTCGATTGTGGTCTGAGGAGAACGAAATGGCGGACAAGAAGCGCGTCGCGGCCGTTACCGGATCGGCCGGTGGGATCGGCGCGGCGATCGCCCAGCGGCTCGCGGCGGATCGGATGGCGGTCGCGGTGATCGACATCAAGGACGGGCATGACACGGTGGAGGCAATCCGCTCGACGGGCGGAGAGGCGGAATTCTTCGCCTGCGACCTGACCGATCCGCAAGCTGTCTCCCAGCTAGGAACCGCGGTCGAGGCGTCGCTCGGCGGCGTCGACGTGCTGGTCAACAACGCCGGCCGCTATGACAACCGCAGCTTCGATGAACTGACCTACGAATTCTGGCGCGAGATCATGGCGCTGAACCTCGATGGCATGTTCCTCACCTGCAAGGCGTTCGCCCCCGGCATGCGCAAGCGCGGCTGGGGACGGATCGTCAACCTCGCGTCCAATTCCACATTCCTCGCACCGCCCAACATGGCGCAATACATCGCCTCGAAATCCGGCGCGATCGGGCTCACCCGGGCTCTCGCGAGCGAATTCGGTCCGGACGGCGTGACGGTCAACGCGATCGCGCCGGGTCCGGTAAAAACCGATCAGCTCCAGGTTGCGTATGCCCGCGACATCGGCGGCGGCGATCCCTCGGGATTCGACGATTTCATGGTTGCGATGGCCAGCGCGCAGTCGGTCAAGCGCCCGGCGACGCCGGATGACGTGACCGGCCTCGTCTCGTTCCTCGCGAGCGAGGGCGCCGCGATGGTCACCGGCCAGACGATCGTGTGCGACGGCGGCTGGGCGCGGGTCTGATTCGACACCTTTCAACCGCGTCAATGCGTCTGCTGTTGGCGGACCGTGGGCCGCGTCGCCTCGCCTTTGCGCCGGGCGATCGTGTCGTTGACGATGTAGGCCTTGATTGCCGCGATGTCAGACGGGCTCAACTGATCGGAGAAGTTCGCCATCCCGGCATAGGATAGCGCCCCCTGGCCGACGATCTGGTCGAACGCATCGATCGTTCCCTGCGGCATCATCCACAGATTCGGATACACCGCCAGCGCGCCGCCGACCGCATGGCAGCGGCTGCAGCGATCGAGGAACAGTTGCTCGCCGAGCTTCATCTGCGCGGGGCTCGCTGGGATCGGGTCGGGCATCGGCGGGAGCACCAGCGGCTTGCGCTTCGGCGGCAGCGGGATCTTGCCGCCGCCGATCTTCAACACCACCAGCCGCTGGCGGTTCTCGTATTGCGAGGCGACCACATCGGGGCCGAAGAACCCGCCCTGCGGGCCCCCTGCCCCGGCCAGGACCGCGAGGTATTGCGTCCCGTCGAGCTCGTAGGTCATCGGCGCGGCGGTGATCACCGTGCCGACGAAGATATGCGCGACGCGCTTGCCGTTTGCCGCGTCGTAGGCATCGAGATAGCCGGACGCGCTGCCCTGGAACACCAGATCGCCGGCAACCATCGTCCCGCCATTGAGGAACGTCAGCGGCCCTGCTTTCCAGCGGATCTTGCCCGTTGCCGGATCCCACGCGGTCAGCCGCCCTTCCATCTTGGACTGCTCGCGCCCGGCGAGATCCTCCTTGGAGAACGGCGGGAAAGTGCCGGAGGCGGACTGGTTGATGTTGCCGGGGACGAACTTCGCCCGCGGATTGGCGGAAAGACGCATCCCCGCGTCGTATGTCGGAATGTAGACCAGCCCAGTGCGCGGGCTGAACGCCATCGGGGCCCAGCCGTGTCCGCCGGCGCCGCTCGGCCAGACGAGCTTGGGACCACTGCGGTAATCGGCATCGGGATTGATTGCCGGGCGCCCGGTCTTCAGATCGACGCCTGTGGTCCAGTTGACCCGGGTGAACGCGTTGGCGCGCAATAGCTTGCCGGTGTCGCGGTCGAGCACATAGAACACGCCGTTCTTCGGCGCCTGCATCAGTACCTTGCGCTTTGTGCCGTCGAGCGTGATATCGGCCAGCACCATCGGCGAGGTCGCGGCGAAGTCCCAGCTGTCGCCCGGCGTTTCCTGATAATACCACTTCACCCGTCCGGTCTTCGCGTCGAGCGCGACAATCGAGGACAGGTAGAGGTTGTCCATCCGCTTGCCGCTCTTCGACCGCAGCCAGTACGGGTGCGGTCCGCCGTTGCCGGTGCCGATGAACGCGGTATCGGTTTCCGGATCGTACGCGATCCCGCCCCAGGCATTGCCGCCCAGCCCGAGATCCCAGCGTGAATCTTCGGGCCAGGTCTTGCGGGCGCGAGTGACGTCCGGGTTTTCGTCCGGGCCCTTGGCCGGATCGCCCGGAACGACCCAGAAGCGCCACGCGAGCTTGCCGGTTTTGATGTCGTAGGCCGACACATAGCCGCGCGAATCCATGTCCGCCCCGGCGTTGCCGATGATCACCACGTTGCCGGCGATCTGTGGCGCGCCGTTGGAGGCGTAGTTCCAGTTCCGGTCGACCAGCGTGTCGACGCTCCAGACTTTGGCGCCGGTCTTCGCATCGATCGCGAACAAATGGCCGTCGAACGAGCCGACGAACACTTTGCCGTCGGCCAGCGCGATGCCTCGATTGACCACGCCGCAGCAACCGTTGCGGGCATATTGACCGTCAGCCTGGGTATCGTAGGCCCAACGTAGCTTGCCGGTTCGCGCGTCGATCGCATAGGCTTCGCCCCACGGGCCGGAAAAATAGAGCGTGCCATCCTGCATCACCGGCGTCGATTCGAGCGCGTAGTTGATGCCGCCGCGAACCAGGAAGCCGGTGAATTCGAACGCGAGGCCGAGCTTGCCGACATTGGAGGCATCGATGCCGTCGAGCGGCGAGAAATAGGAATCGCCGAGGTCGCGCCCCGGCCGTGGCCACGCGCCAGGCTCGTCCGGCGTGCCGAGCAGCGCGTTCCTCCCGCTATCC
>DASVLP010000042.1:0-38606 GCA_036384795.1 Sphingomonadaceae bacterium
GGGGGGGGGCGCCCCCTCCACCACCCTTCGGGTGGTCCCCCTCCCCCGATGGGGGAGGATTTTGAAGCACGAAATATTTCTGGTTGGTCCGCGCGGTTAGCTGGATAACCTCAGGCGGAACCTCAAGAAATGCCTCGTCGAACCGGCCGAGCAGCGGCACCGGCCATTCGGTCAGCCCGGCGTTCTCGATCACCAGCCCTTCGTCCTCGACCAGCGTGAGCCCCGCGTCGGCGGCGGCTTGGGCGGCGCCGGCGCGGATCAGGTCCTGCCGCTCGTTGTGATCGACGATCACATGGCACGCGCGCAATTTCTCGGCGTAATCGTCCGCCCCGCCGATCGTGATCTCGCCCGGATGGTGGAAACGGTGGCCGACCGTGGCATAACCGCTGGCGATGCCGGCGGCTTCGCATGCCACCAGCTCTTCGCCGAAAATCGCGACGATGCCCGACAATGGCCGCACCCAGCGCGGGCTTTCGCTGGAGATCGACGCGGCGCCCCAGCGCATCGATTTGGGCCACGGGAAAGCGCGCACGATCGCCGGGATCGCCTCGGCGAGCACTTCGCGCACCGCCCGGCCCGGCTTCTCGCTGACCGCGAAGTACACGCCGTCGCGCTCGGTAAGCTGGTCCTGGGTCAGCCCGGTCTTGCGCAGGAACCCTTCGAGCGCCTGCGGCGGCGCGCCGATTTTGGGGCCTTTGAGCTCCTCGCTGACCGCTTCGGTCTGTTGCGGCAATCCGCGCGCGATCAGCGCGAGCCGGCGCGGGGTTGACCACACGGTTAGCTCGCTCACCGCAACGCCCGCCGCATCCAGCTCCTTGCGGAACAGCTTCTCGAGATCGGCCCGCGCCCCGGCCTGCATCCGCGCGGGGATTTCCTCGGAGCGTAGTTCGAGGAGAAAGTCGGTCACAGCCCGATCCTCCCTGTCGCGAAGCGATGGGGAGGTGGCAGACGCCGAAGGCGGCTGACGGAGGGGCGAGGCTGCGCGATACCCCTCCACCACCGAGCCTGCGGCTCGGCGGTCCCCCTCCCCATTCGGCTGCGCCGAACGTGGAGGATCGAGGCGGCGCCGCTCACGCCGACCACCCCGGGAACTTCTCGCCCCACACCGCCTCGTTCTTGCCGATCCATGCTTCGCAGCTGCCTTTCGCGAGGTCGCGCACGCGGCCGATGTAGCTCGCGCGTTCCTGCACGCTGATCACGCCGCGCGCCTGAAGCAGGTTGAACAGGTGGCTCGCCTCGATCGCCTGGTCATAAGCGGCGAGCGGGATGTCGGCTTCGATGCAGCGCCGGCACTCGGCCTCGGCTTTCGCGAAGCCGTCGAACAGCGATGCGGTGTCCGCCACTTCGAAATTGTACTTCGAGAACTCGCGCTCGTTCTCAAGGAACACCTGGCCGTAGGAGACGCCCTGGTCGTTGAACGCGAGATCGTACACGTTGTCGACGCCCTGCAGGTACATCGCGAGACGCTCCAGGCCATAGGTCAGTTCACCCGCCACCGGCTTGCAATCGAACCCGCCGACTTGCTGGAAATAAGTGAACTGGGTGACTTCCATCCCGTCGCACCACACTTCCCAGCCGAGGCCCCAGGCGCCCAGCGTCGGGCTTTCCCAGTCGTCCTCGACGAAGCGGATGTCGTGCGCCAGCGGGTCGATCCCGATCAGCTCGAGGCTCTTGAGGTAGAGCGCCTGCAAATCGGGCGGGCTCGGCTTCAGGATCACCTGGTACTGGTAATAGTGCTGCAGCCGGTTCGGGTTCTCGCCATAGCGCCCGTCGGTCGGGCGGCGGCTGGGCTGGACATAGGCCGCATTCCACGGCTCCGGCCCGAGCGCGCGCAGCGTGGTCGCGGGGTGGAACGTGCCCGCGCCCATGCGCATGTCGTAAGGCTGCAGGATCGCGCAGCCCTGCCCGCTCCAGTAGTCATGGAGGGTGAGGATCATCGCCTGAAAGCTGAGGGGCGCGGCGCTCTTCATCGCGCGGCCCAATGGCGGATGGCAAGAAAGCGGTCAATGGTGCGCTGCGGCGCTTGCTCTCGCGCCCCGCAATCGCCAGATGCGCGCCATGGCTGCACGTTTCGTCCGACTCGTGACACTGTTCGTCGCCCTGGCGGCGTTCCAGCTCACCGGCGCGCGCGTCGCGGAGGCGAAGGACCGGCCGGCGCATCACAAGCTTGCCGCACCCGGGCCCGCGCTGTGGAAGGTCGCCGACAAGGACACCACCATCTACCTGTTCGGCACCGTCCACGCACTGCCCAAGGGCACCGAATGGTACAAGCCGCACGTAAAGGCCGCGTTCGAATCCTCCGACGAGCTGGTGACCGAGGTTTCGAAGCAGGATCTGGATTCGGTCGGCGGCCTGATGTCGGAGGTGATCTATCTGCCGAAGGGCCAGAACCTGCGCGACCTGCTGCCCGCGCCCGACCGCGAAGCGTTCGGGATGGCGCTGGTTTCGCTGGGCATCCCGGTCGAGACGTTCGACCGCTACAAGCCCTGGGCCGCGGCTTTCTTTCTCTCGCTGCTGCCGGTGCAGCAGGCAGGCTTCGAATCCGACCAGGGGGTGGACGTCAAGCTGACCCAGATGGCCGGCGCGAACGTCAAGCACACCGCGCTCGAGACCGCGGCGTTCCAGATCGGCCTGTTCAACGACATGCCGCAGGACAAGCAGATCGCCTATTTGCGCGACGTGGTCCGCTCGATCCCGGAGATCGCTCCGCAGATCGAAGAGATCGCCGCGGCATGGTCGGCAGGCGACGTGGACGAATTGTCCAAGGTCTACCTGGCCGACGATACCGATCCGCTGCTCCACCAGTCGGTGATCACCGAGCGCAACAAGGCCTGGGCGGCCTGGATCAGGCAGCGCCTGAAGCGGCCGGGCACGGTGTTCGTCGCGGTCGGCGCCGGGCACCTGGCGGGGGACGACAGCGTGCAAGCCCAATTGCGCAAGCACGGGATCAAGAGCGTACGGGTGCGGTGAGGCGTCCGCGCCGCCTGCTGCCGGCGCTGGTTGCGTTTCTCGCCCTTGCCGCCTGCGCGCGCGCGCCGGAACAGCCGCCGCCCTCGCCCGCACTGTGGGAAGTCACCGGCCCGCACGGCGAGCACGGCTATCTGTTCGGCACGATCCACGCGCTGCCCGATGGGATCCGCTGGCATACCGAGAAGCTCGACGCGGCATTCGCGGCTTCCGACACTTTGGCGGTCGAGGCGGCCGGCCTCGACCGGCAGAGCGAGATGAACGCGATCTTCGAGCGCCTGGCGAAGACCCCTGGCCTGCCGCCGCTCGGCAGCCGTGTACCGCCGGACAAGCGCGCGCTGGTCGAGCGGGCACTCGCCGCCCAGCATCTGAGCGACAAGGACTTCGCAGACGTGGAGACCTGGGCCGCGGCGCTGACCCTGTCGAGCGCGCTGGATGCAGGTGATAGCGCCAACGGCGTGGACAGGGCGTTGCTCAAGGCCGCGAACGGCAAGCGGGTGGTCGAATTCGAAGGCGTCGAGCCGCAGCTGCGCCTGTTCGACACGCTGCCCGAGCGCGCCCAGGCCGCGCTGCTGGTATCGGTGGCGCAGGAAGCCGAACGCGGCGCAGGCGAGCAGGGCAAGCTGCGCGACGACTGGCTGACCGGCAACGTCGCCGCGCTGGCGAGCGAAAGCGACAAGGACCTGCTCGCCGATCCGGACTTGCGCCGCGTGCTGCTGACCGGGCGCAACGCCGCCTGGGCGCAGCGGCTCGACGGGCTGCTCAAGCAGCGCGGCACGGTGTTCGTCGCGGTCGGCGCAGCGCACCTGATCGGCCCCGAAGGCCTCGCGGCGCTGCTCGCCGCGCGCGGCTATACCGTCACGCGCGCCGAGTAGGCTTGCAAATCCGCGGGTTTCGCTCTAACGGCGCGCCTCCCGTCATGGTCATCCCTGGAGGCGTGGCGGTCGTTCCAATGCAATTCGAAAGGCAACGACGATGAGCGACGCTCTGACCCTGCCGGCCGAAGCGCGCGATCGGGCTGGCAAGGGAGCCTCCCGCGTATTGCGCCGCACAGGCCGTGTTCCTGCAGTTATCTATGGTGGCAAGGAAGCCCCGCTGACGATCCACGTCGAGGAGAAGGAGCTGCGCCGCCAGCTCGGCACCGGCCACTTCATGAACTCGATCGTGATGGTCGAGGTGGACGGCCAGACCGTGCGCACCCTGCCCAAGGACGTCGCGTTCCACCCGGTCAACGACCGGCCGATCCACGTCGACTTCCTGCGCCTCGCGAAAGACGCCAAGGTCGAAGTGCTGGTGCCGGTGGTGTTCGTGAACGAAGCCGCCTCGCCGGGCCTCAAGAAGGGCGGCGTGCTCAACATCGTGCGCCACGAGCTCGACCTGATCTGCGAAAACGACAAGATCCCGTCGGAAATCCAGATCGACGTGACCGGCCTGGAAGTGGGCGATTCGATCCACATCCACAACGTCACGCTGCCCGCCGGCTCGGCCAGCGCGATCACCGACCGCGACTTCACCATCGCGACGATCGTCGCCCCGTCGGCGCTCAAGCGCGACGAGGCCGCGGCCGAAGCGGAAGGCGGCGAAGCCGCTGCCGAGGGCGGCGAAGCGGACGCTTCCGGGGAATAATCTCCGCCTCGATCCGGCAATTTGGCGCCGGCCACGCTCCACGCGCGGCCGGCGCTTTGCTTTTCGCCCCTGCCCTTCCATAGGACATACCGATGCAACTCTGGGTTGGTCTTGGAAATCCCGGGCCGCAGCACGCGCTGCAGCGGCACAACGTCGGCTTCATGGCGGCCGACGTGATCGCCGACATGCACGGTTTCGGGGCGGTGCAGAAGAAGTTCCAGGGGTGGGTCCAGGAAGGCCGCCTGGCGGGCGAGAAGATCGTGCTGTTGAAGCCCGCGACGTTCATGAACGAGAGCGGCCGCTCGGTGGCCGAGGCGCTGCGGTTCTACAAGCTCGACGTCTCCGCGCTCACCGTGCTTCACGACGAGCTCGATCTCGCCCCGTTCAAGGTCAAGGTGAAGACCGGCGGCGGCACCGCGGGGCACAACGGTTTGCGTTCGATCGACAGCCACCTGGGGCCGGAGTTCCGCCGGGTAAGGATCGGCATCGGTCATCCCGGGCATAAGGACCGGGTGCTCGGCTATGTGCTGGGCAACTACGCCAAAACCGAACAGGACCAGCTCGCCGCCACGCTCGGCGCGATCGGCGCAGAGGCCGAATGGCTCGCCAAAGGTGACGATCCGCGCTTCATGAGCGAGGTTGCGCTGCGGCTGCAGGAGCAGCCGTGACGCGCGCGGCCGACAGGCGCAGCGCGAAGCCCGGCTGGACGCTTGCGGCATCGATCCTCGCCTCGAGCCTGTCGTTCGTCGATGGTTCGGTCACCAACGTCGCCTTGCCCGCTATTCGCCACGATCTCTCCACCAGCGCGGCGCAACTGCAATGGGTGGTCAACGCCTACCTGCTGCCGCTGTCCGCGCTGCTGCTGCTGGGGGGTGCGGCCGGCGACCGTTTCGGGCGCCGCCGGACGTTTATGCTGGGCGTCGCGGGCTTTGCCGCCGCCTCGCTGGCTTGCGCGCTCGCCCCCAGCCTGGCGGCGCTGCTCGGTGGCCGCTTTGTTCAAGGCGCGGTCGCGGCGATGCTGCTGCCGAGCAGTCTCGCGCTGCTGGGCACGGTTTACGAGGGATCCGCGCGCGGGCGGGCGATCGGAACCTGGGCAGCCTTTACCACCGCGTTCGCCGCGATCGGCCCGCTGGTTGGCGGGTGGCTGGTCGGCGCGGTCGGCTGGCGCGCGATCTTCTATCTCAACCTGCCGATCGCCGGCGGGGCGCTGTTGCTGGCGTCCACGAAAGTGGCCGAGACGCACATCGGCAGGGAACGGCTCGACTGGTGGGGCGTGGGCGTGGCCACGCTTGCGCTGGGCGCGCTGACCTGGGGGCTGACCGTCCTCAGCGGCGCCCGGCCTGCGGTCGGGCCCGGCATTGCGGGTGTCGGCGCAGGCGCGCTGGGCCTAGCGCTGTTCGTGTGGATCGAGGCGCGGCAAGGCAAGCACGCGGGCATGCCCCTGGGCTTGTTCGGCACGCGGAGTTTCGGCGGGCTGACGCTGCTGACGTTCCTGCTTTACGGCGCGCTTGGCGCGGCCTTGGTGCTGATCCCTTATTTGCTGATCGAGAACCGTGGCTACAGCCCCCTGCTGGCCGGCGCGGCGCTGCTGCCTATTCCGGCGATCCTGGGCGGCGGCTCGCGCACTATGGGCGGGCTTGCGGCGAAGATCGGCCCGCGCTGGCCGCTGACGATCGGGCCGGCAGTGGTTGCGGTGGGCTTCGCGCTGGCCGCGCGTACTGCGCCCGGTACCTCGTACTGGACCACGCTGTTTCCCGCGCTGGTGGTGGTCGCATGCGGGATGGCGGGCGCGGTCGCGCCGCTGACGACGGCTGTGATGGCCAGCGTCGACACCCGCCACGTTGGCACGGCCAACGGGTTCAACAGCGCGATTGCGCGCACCGGCGGCCTGATTGCGACCGCCTTGCTCGGTTCGGTCCTGGCCGCGCACGGGGCGGTGCTCGAGACGGCGTTCGACCATGCGATGCTCTTTTCCGCCGCAGGCGCTGCCTTGGCTGCCGTTGTCGCGCTGGCGATGTTGCGGCCGCACGAGATCGCGACGCCGGACCCGCGATGAAAGCTGTCGGGTTAGCTTACAAATGCGCTGCCCGCACAATCGCGTTAACCAGCGCGCGCCGCGCTCTCTGCCGCTTGGCACACCCTTTGCGTGAAGGGCCGGTAACCATTTCACGGAAAGGGGATCATCACATGCTTCGCAAGACCGCCATCGTCATCGCCGCGCTCGGCAGCCTCGCCATTTCCGCCCCGGCCTTTGCCGGCGGCCACCATTCGAGCTCGACTTCCGGCTGGAGCGGCTCGACCTCGGGCTGGAACAACTCGAGCAGCAGCAGCTCTTCCTCGAGCTCGTCGTCCAGCTCTTCGTCTTCGTCGAGCTCGTCGTCGTCCTCGAGCTCGGGCGGCCACGGCAGCAGCACCAGCGGCACCCAGGTGCCCGAGCCCGGCATGCTCGGCCTCGCCGGCCTCGGCCTGATCGGCCTCGGCGCGATCCGCCTGCGCCGCCGCCGCGCCTGATCTATCGGGCCTTTGGCCCAACCTCATCGCTAGCAGAGGGCGCTCCGCTAAACCGGGGCGCCCTTTCTGCGCGCGCGGCGCTGGCGTTTCGGCCGCCCGGCCGCTAATGGCGCCGCTCGTTTTCACATCTTCGAGGGTTGAATGGGTTTTCGCTGCGGGATCGTCGGGCTGCCGAACGTGGGCAAGTCCACGCTGTTCAACGCGCTGACCGAAACCCAGGCCGCGCAGGCGGCGAACTATCCGTTCTGCACGATCGAGCCGAACGTCGGCCAGGTCGCGGTGCCGGATCCGCGGCTGCAGGAAATCGCCCGGATCGCCCATTCCGCCAAAGTCATCGAAACGCAGCTCGCGTTCGTCGACATTGCCGGCCTGGTAAAGGGCGCCAGCAAGGGCGAAGGCCTGGGCAACCAGTTTCTCGGCAACATTCGCGAGGTCGACGCGATCATCCACGTGCTGCGCTGCTTTGAGGATGACGACATCCAGCACGTCGCCAACAAAGTCGATCCGCTGGCCGACGCCGAAGTGGTCGAGACCGAGCTGCTGCTGGCCGACCTCGAAAGCCTCGAGAAGCGGGTCGAGAACGCCAGGCGCCGCGCGACCGGCGGCGACAAGGAAGCCAAGCTGATCGTCAGCGTGCTCGGGCAGGCGCTCGAGTTGCTGCAGGCCGGCAAGCCCGCGCGGCTGACCGAGCCCAAGGACGAGGAAGAAGCGCGCGTGTTCGCCCAGGCGCAGCTGCTTACGGCCAAGCCGGTGCTCTACGTGTGCAACGTCGCGGAAGACGATGCCGCGACTGGCAATGCCCTGACCGAAGCGGTGTTCGCCAAAGCCAAGGCGGAAGGCGCGCAGGCGGTGATCGTCTCGGCCGCGATCGAGGCCGAGCTGGTCGCGATGGACCCGGCGGAGCGGCAGGAATACCTCGAAGCGCTGGGCCTCAGCGAAACCGGCCTCGCCCGGGTGATCCGCGCGGGCTATGAGCTCCTGGGCCTCAAAACCTTCTTCACCGCGGGCCCCAAGGAAGCCCGCGCGTGGACGATTCCTGCAGGCGCAAAAGCCCCCCAGGCCGCGGGCGCGATCCATACGGACTTCGAAAAAGGCTTCATCCGCGCCGAGACGATCGCCTATGCCGATTACGTCGCGCTGGGTGGCGAAGCAGGCGCGCGCGAAGCTGGCAAATTGCGCCAGGAAGGCAAGGAATACGTCGTCCACGACGGCGATGTGATGCTGTTCAAGTTCAACGTGTGACTTCCCTCGTCACCCCAGCGCAAGCTGGGGTCGCTCGAATGTCGCGCGGGAGGCCAGCGATCCCAGCTTTCGCTGGGATGACGAGCATTCTCAGGTTTGACTACCCTATTCGAACGCTGCGAAAATCGGGCATGGCCCGGACTTCGTTCCCGCACATTCATGGGCGAGTTTCCGCAGGCGGTCGCGCGCTTTCGTCATCGTCTCGATCTTCGCGTTGAGATCGGCAATCCGCACCGCCGCCATCTCGCGCGCCCGCGCGCGGTTGTCCTTGCGCTCCAGCTCGAGCAGTTCGGTGATTTCCTTGAGCGTGAAGCCTGCTTCCTGCGCCGCGCGGATGAAGTGCAGCCGGCGCGCCTCGTCCGGGCCGTAGTGGCGCCGCCCCTTGGCTCCGCCCATTCGCGCGGGCCGGGGATCGAACAGCAGGCCCTTGCGCTGGTAGAACCGCACAGTCTCGACGCCCACCCCCGCGCTGCGCGCCAGTTCCGAGATCGTCATCGACATCGCTTGACTCCGTACCTTGGTACGGGAGCTATATGGGGATTCGCCATGAACCGACAAGCACCGAAACCTGTCGCGGTCCTTTACCGGATGGTGATGGACAAGCACCTGTGCCCCTGGGGCCTGCGGTCGAAGCACCTGCTGAAGAGCGAAGGCTTCGCGGTCGAGGATCGTCACCTGACAACGCGCGAGGAAACCGAGGCGTTCAAGGCCAAGCATGGGGTCAAGACCACCCCGCAGACTTTTATCGACGGCGAGCGGATCGGCGGGTTCGACGATTTGCGACGCCATTTCGGAATTAAGATCCCCGATCCGAACGCGACGAGCTACCGTCCGGTGATCGCGGTGTTCGCGGTTGCCGCCGTGCTGGCGCTGGTGACGAGCCACTCCGCGTTTCACCACTGGCTGACGGTCCGGGCGGCCGAGTGGTTCGTCGCCTTCTCGATGTCGCTGCTGGCGATGCTCAAGCTGCAGGACGTCGACAAGTTCGCGACGATGTTCCTCGGCTACGACCTGCTTGCACGCCGCTGGGTGCCGTACGCGTTTCTCTATCCGTTCGCCGAGGCGCTCGCCGGCGTGCTGATGGCCGGGCACCTGCTGAAATGGGTGTCGATCCCGCTCGCGACATTCATCGGTACGATCGGCGCGGTCTCGGTGTTCTACGCAGTCTACGTGCAGAAACGCGAGCTTGCCTGCGCCTGCGTCGGCGGCTCGGGCAAAGTGCCGCTCGGCCCGGTCTCGCTGCTCGAGAACGTGATGATGGTCGCGATGGCGGTGTGGATGATCTGGAAATGAGAACCGAAATGAAATGGCTGCTCGCCGGATGCGCCGCGCTCGCGCTCGCCGCTCCCGCTTGCGCGCAGGACGACAACGCGATGCCGGCGATGAACATGCCGAAGAGCGATAGCTCCATGCCCGGCATGAAAATGGACTCGGCGGACCGCGGCCCGATGGCGATGCCGATGGCCGGCGACGGGCAAACGCCGGGCGAAGGCTCCGGCACTTCGCGCCTGCCCGCACTCGACGGCGGGATGCACGGGCTGCACCTGGCGACCGGCGACTGGATGGTGATGCTGCACGGCTACCTCACCGCGCAGTATACCGACGTCTCCGGCCCGCGCGGCGACGACAAGCTCTATTCGACCTCGATGTTCATGCTGACCGGCGAGCACCAGACCGGCTGGGGCCGGATCCAGCTACGCTCGATGTTCAGCCTCGAGCCGACAATGGACGAGAACGGATATCCCAGCCTGTTCACCACCGGCGAAACCGCGCATGGAAGCCCGCTGGTCGACCGCCAGCACCCGCACGATCTGTTCATGGAACTCGCCGCGCGAATCGACGCGAACGTCGCGCCGGGCACCAGCGTGTTCCTCTACGGCGGCCCGGTGGGCGAGCCGGCGCTCGGAACGAGCGCGTTCATGCACCGGCCGTCCGCAGAGTGGAATCCGGAGCCGCCGATCACGCATCACTGGTTCGATTCGACCCACATCACCTACGGCGTGGTGACTGCGGGCGTTTCGAGCCGGCTGTGGCAGCTCGAGGCCTCCGCCTTCCGCGGCACCGAGCCCGACGAGCATCGCTGGAACATCGAGACGCCGAAGCTCGACAGCTGGTCGGTGCGCGCGACGCTGACGCCCTCGCCGCACTGGGCGCTGCAGGCGAGCTACGGCGAGCTCAACCAGCCCGAGGCCGCGCACCCCGGCGAGGACGAGCACCGCTTCACCGCTTCGGCGCAATACGCCAGCGGCCACGGACTCTCGGCGATGGTGGCGTTCAGCGCGAAAGATCGCGTGCCCGGCCGGACGCTGACGGCCTGGCTCGGTGAGGCCAACTGGGATCTCGACCGCGCCAACTCGCTGTTCGGCCGGATCGAGAATGTCGCCAACGACGAGCTGTTCCCCGCCGAAACCGACCCGCTGCACGACGTGCCGTTCCGGGTGACCAAGTTCGAGGCTGGCTATGCTCGGCACTTCGCCCTCGCCGGGCCGCTCTCTCTGACGCTCGGCGCCAGCGGCGACGCCTACGCCAAGCCCGCTGCGCTCGATCCGTACTATGGCGATCATCCCCTCGGATATACGCTGTTCGCGAAGCTCAGCCTGGGGCATTAGGCACGGCATGCTCTACTACGAAGATCTCGAGGTCGGAAAGCCGCAGCGTTTCGGCCATTACGAAGTGACCCGCGCCGAAGTGCTCGATTTCGCAGGCAAGTACGATCCGCAGCCGTTTCACCTCGACGATGCCGCCGCGGGCCAAACCCACTTCGGTCGCCTCGCCGCGAGCGGCTGGCACACCTGCTCGATGACGATGGCGATGATGGTCGCAGCCCGCAAGGATGAGCCGCTGGCCTCGCTCGGCGCGATCGGGATCGACGAACTGCGCTGGCTGAAGCCGGTCTATCCGGGCGACGTGCTGAGCTGCGAGACCGAGCTGCTCGAAAAGCGCCGCAGCAAGTCGAAGCCCGGCACAGGCATCCTCAAGAGCCGCACCGCGACCTTCGACCAGCACGGCGAGCAGGTTCTGGCGATGACCGCGATCACGCTGGTCCGCACGCGCGGGGATGCCGACTAGACCAGCGCGCCGCAATCGAACCCTCGCAATTGGCGGCTAGTCGGTCGTCATATCCGCTCGCCGCCGGAGTTTTGCGGGCGCAATGCTGCTCGGCTTACCTTCGATCGCGCGGGATTGCCTGAGCCTGCGGCTCACGCGTCGCACTGCACCGAGCCTTGCTGCTGGTATACCAGGTTGCCGTCGGCATCGTGGGCGACGAGGCTGCCGGGGTAAGTGACCTGCGCACCGGTCTTCCTGGCCGTTCCGGTCTCGACCGCGAAGGTCAGCGTGAGGTTGTTGCCGCGATAGCCGGTGTGCGCACCGGCCGGGAGCTCGGGACTGCCCATGTCGGCCGAGAACCGCACCAGCTTGTCGGCGAGCTTCATGTAGGCCCGATCCGCGCGCGTGAGCAGCACCGAGCCCAAGCCGTCGCCCGCCGCGAACGCGCAGCCGGTGCCGTGGAGCTGGCTCTTCTCGATGTCGGGATAGAGGATCGGCTGCGGCTCGAGCGGCTTGATCGCGTTGCGGTTGACCTCCTCGACCGCAGCGACGTCGCGCGCGTCGCGCACCGCCTGGTCCTGCGGCGAGTGCTGTCGCCCGCACGCGGCCAGCGCCAGGACTCCAACGATCGCCAAGCACCGCATCAATGCCTCCCGAAGAGCTTCTCCACATCGGTCATCGACAGCTTGACCCAGGTCGGACGGCCGTGGTTGCACTGGCCTGAGCGCGGGGTGCGCTCCATCTCGCGCAGCAGCGCGTTCATCTCGGCGACGCTCAACGCGCGCCCTGCTCTGACCGATCCGTGGCAGGCCATCGTCGCCAGCACATGCTCGATCTTCTCGCCCAGCAACAATGAATCGCCGTGCTGTGCGAGATCGTCGGCGAGGTCCTGCAGCAGGGCGTGCGGGTCGGCCTGGGCCAGAGCCCCAGGCAGCGCGCGGACCAGCATCGCGGCCGGGCCGAAGCGTTCGACGGCAAGGCCGAGCGTGGCGAACTTCTCCGCCTGCTCCTCGAGCCGGTCGCACGCCGGCTCGTCGAGCTCGACCACTTCGGGGATCAGCAAGGCCTGGCTGGCGGCGGCTTTCTCTCCCGCGCCTGCCGCGCGCAGCCGTTCGAGCACCAGGCGCTCGTGCGCGGCATGCTGGTCGACCAACACCAGCCCATCGGCCGCCTCGGCGACGATATAGGTGTTCGCGACCTGCCCGCGGGCAACCCCGAGCGGGAATTGCCCAGCTTCCTCCGGCAGCGGCGCGGCTTCCTCGGCGCGCCCGAGCGGCGCGGCCATGACCTCGGCTTCGGATCCGCGCCATGCCCTGCCCGGCTCGCTCACCCGCGCTGGCGGCGCGCTCCAGTCGCGGCCGGTAAAGATCGAGCGCAGCGCCGGCGCGAGTTCCTCGCGCGCCGGCTCCTGCTGCCAGCGTGTCATCGCGTGGCGATCGGGGCCTTGCGCGCTGCGCCGGTCGCCGGTCGCGAGCGCCTGGCGCAGGCCCGAGACGATGAACCCGCGCACTCCCGCGGCATCGCGAAAGCGCACTTCGGTCTTGGCCGGATGGACGTTCACGTCGACGTCCTCGGGCGGAAGCTCGAGGAACAGCGCGAGCACCGCGTGCCGATCGCGCGCAAGCATATCGGCATAGGCGCCGCGCACCGCGCCGATCAGCAGGCGATCCTTCACCGGGCGGCCGTTGACGAACAGGTACTGATGGTCCGCCACGCCGCGGTTGAAGGTCGGGAGGCCGGCCACGCCGGTGATCCGCATCATCCCGTGCTCGAGCGCGCGCTCGAAATTGAGCGACACGCCGTTGCCGGCAAGCTCGCGCGCGACGATCTGCGCGATGCGCGCTTCACCGCCTTCACCGCCCTGGACCGCGAAAATCCGCCTTCCGCCGTGCTCGAAGCTGAACGCGACGTCCGGCCGCGCCATCGCGAGGCGGCGGACCACGTCGAGGCACGCGGCATATTCGCTGCGCTCGCCGCGCAGGAACTTGCGCCGCGCGGGCACTTTGGCGAACAGCTGCTCGACCCTGACGCGGGTTCCGGGCGGCGATGCGGCCGGTCCGTCCTCGACCACCGTGCCATGATCGACTACCCGCCGCCAGCCCTGCTCCGCGCCCCGCGCCCGGCTTTCCAATGTAAGCCGCGCGACGCTGGCGATCGAAGGCAGCGCCTCGCCGCGAAAGCCGAGCGTGGTTACTTGCTCGATCGCCTCATCGGGGAGCTTGGAAGTCGCATGGCGTTCCAGCGCCAGCGCGATCTCGTCCGCGCTCATTCCGCAGCCGTCGTCGGTCACTTCGATCCGCGACAGGCCGCCGTCGGCGATCGCCACCGCGATGCGCGAGGCGCCCGCGTCGATCGCATTTTCGACCAGTTCCTTGAGCGCCGCCGCCGGTCGCTCGACCACCTCGCCGGCGGCGATGCGATTGACGAGGCTCTCGGGAAGACGACGGATTTGCGGCATGCCTAAAGCCTAACGGCGAACGGGCGGAATTTCGAGGCGAACTGCGGGAAATTTCCGCCGTGTCCGCACAAATTTTTGGCCTTTAGGGAAACCTTGGGTTAAGCACCCGCCACCCAGTGTCACATTGCGGCAAACCTCATCGTAACTTCGCGACGTAACGCGCCGCAAACCATACGGATTTCCCTGAATGGCTTCATTGCTTTCCAGTTTCTTCAAGTTCGGCTCGCAGAACATGGCGATCGATCTGGGGACGGCCAATACCCTGGTCTACGTCCAGGATCGCGGGATCGTGCTGAACGAGCCGTCGGTCGTCGCGATCGAGACGATCAACGGGATCAAGCGGGTGAAGGCCGTTGGCGACGATGCGAAGATGATGATGGGCAAGACGCCCGACAGCATCGAGGCGATCCGCCCGCTGCGCGACGGCGTGATCGCGGACATCGAGATCGCCGAGGAAATGATCAAGCATTTCATCCGCAAGGTGCACGGGAAGAAGAGCCTGTTCCGCTATCCCGAGATCGTGGTCTGTGTGCCGTCGGGCTCGACCTCGGTCGAACGGCGCGCGATCCGCGACGCGGCGAGCAATGCGGGCGCGAGCGAGGTGTTCCTGATCCTCGAGCCGATGGCCGCGGCGATCGGCGCGGACATGCCGGTGACCGAACCGGTCGGCAGCATGGTGGTCGATATCGGCGGCGGCACCACCGAGGTCGCGGTGCTGAGCTTGCGCGGCCTTGCCTACACCACCTCGGTGCGCACCGGCGGCGACAAGATGGACGAAGCGATCGTCTCCTACGTGCGTCGCCACCACAACCTGCTGATCGGCGAAGCGACCGCCGAACGGATCAAGAAGGACTACGGCGTTGCCGTGGTGCCGGACGACGGCGTGGGCGAAAGCTTCACCATCAAGGGCCGCGACCTGGTCAACGGCGTGCCCAAGGAAATCTCGATCAACCAGGGCAACGTCGCCGAGGCGCTCAGCGAACCGATCGGCGCGATCGTCGAAGGCGTGCGGATCGCGCTGGAGAACACCGCGCCCGAGCTCGCCGCGGACATTGTCGACCAAGGCATCGTCCTGACCGGCGGCGGCGCTTTGATCCGCCTGCTCGACGAGCACTTGCGCGAGGAAACCGGCCTGCCGGTGAGCATCGCGGAAGATCCGCTGTCGTGCGTCGCGCTCGGCACCGGCCGGGCGATGGAAGATCCGATCTATCGCGGCGTGTTGATGACCGCCTAGGTTAAGGGCCGGCGACCCTCGCGGGCCGCGCGGGCCGGCAAGGGGTTAGAGAGGCTCTAGAGGGATGGCGCGGCCGGCAGATCGCCGCAGGGGGCATTCGAAGAAGGCGCAGTACAGCGCCTTCACCGGATACCTCGTGGCCGCAATCGGCGCAGCGCTCGGCGCGATTCTGCTGATCGTCTCGCTGTTGCGCCCGGGCGCCTTCGCGCCGCTGCGCGAGGAAGCGACCGATATTGTCGCCCCCGCCGGAGAAGCGGGCGCGGCAGGACGCAGCGGCAGCCTCGGTTTCGTCGATGCGATCTCGGGTTATTTCCGCGCCGGCTCGCAGAACGCGCGGCTGCGCGAAGAAGCGCAGCAGGCGCGCATCAAGCTGGCCGAGGCGAGCGCGCTGGCCGAGGAAAACCGCGAATTGAAGGCGCTGCTCAAGCTCGGGCAGGGGCCGGACAAGCCGATCGCGTTCGCGCGGCTGATCGGCTCCACGTCCGCCAGCACCCGGCGCATCGCCTATCTCTCCGCGGGCAGGAACCAGGGAGTCGAGCCGGGCATGCCGGTGCGCGCGCCGCGCGGGCTGATCGGCCGGGTGCTCGAGGCGGGAAGCGACAGCGCGCGCGTGCTGCTGCTCACCGATGGGGCAAGCATGGTCCCGGTGAAGCGCGCGGGAGACGAAGTGGTCGCGTTCGCGGAAGGCCGTGCGGACGGCACGTTGCGGCTGCGGCTGATCAATCTCGGGATCAACCCACTCAAGGTCGGCGACGTGTTCGTGACCTCCGGCGCGGGCGGCATCTTCCGCCCCGGCGTCGCCGTCGCCGTGGTGAGCAGCCTCACCAAGGACGGCGGCATCGGGCGGGTGCTCGCCAATCCGGCGGCGACGGTCTACGTGGCGGTCGAGCCGCAATGGGCGCCGGCGCCCGACGAAACCGCAACGCCGGAACCGCAGGGCGGCCAGGCCCGATGATCAGCGAGATCGACCTGCGCGCCCGGCGCGACCGTTTCGGCAAGAAGATCAACCGCGATCATTCGACGCTGCTCGCGTTCGGCCTGCCGTTGGCGACGATCCTGTTGGGCTCGCTCGCCCCGGTGCTGCCGCTGATACCTGCAGGCCCGGTTCTGCCGCCGCTCGGCTATCTGATGTTCCTCGCCTGGCGGCTGCTGCGCCCCGGCCTGCTGCCGCCCTGGATCGGGCTCCCGCTCGGCGCTTTCGACGACTTGTTCAGCGGCCAGCCATTCGGCTGTGCTATTCTGCTGTGGTCGGCGACGATGCTCGGGCTCGAGGCGATCGAGACGCGGTTTCCGTGGCGCGGCTTCTGGCAGGATTGGGCGATGGGCTCGGCATTGATCGCTGGCTACTTGTGCCTTTCGGCGCTGCTTGCCGGGCCGGGGGTGGACATCACGCGCGTTGCGCTGGTGCTGCCGCAGCTCCTGTTGTCGCTGCTGCTGTTCCCGATCCTCGGCCGCCTCGCGGCGATGTTCGACCGCGTGCGCCTGCTGAGGGTCAAAGTCCTGCGATGAAGCAGCAGATCAACGCCGCTGCCTTGAGGCACGCGTTCACCCGGCGCAGTTTCGTGATCGGAGCGGTTCAGGGCGGCATCGGACTGCTGCTCGCCGGACGCATGGGCTATCTCGCGGTGGCCGAGAACGAGCGTTACAAGATGCTCTCGGAGAGCAACCGGGTGAACCTCACCCTGATCCCGCCGCGGCGGGGCTGGATCCTCGATCGCGCCGGCAAGCCTCTGGCTTCGAACCGCGCCGATTTCCGCGTCGACCTGATCCCCGAGCGGCTGACCGACAAAGACCGCGAGATCGACGAGCTGGGGCAGTTGCTCAAGCTGACCCCGGTCGAAGTGCAGGACCTGAAAGACCAGGTCGACAGCGCCGCCCGCTTCCAGCCCGTCGAAGTCGCGAGCGGCCTCGGCTACGATGCTTTCGCCGCGGTCAGCGTGCGGATGCCGGACTTGCCCGGCGTGATCCCCCAGCGCGGCTTCTCGCGCTATTACCCGACCGGCCCTTCGGTCGGCCATCTCCTCGGCTACGTCGGCGCGGCAACCAAGGAGGAATACGACAAGGAGAAGATCCCGCTGCTGGTCACCCCGGGGTTCAAGCTGGGCAAGGATGGGCTCGAGAAGCGATACGAGCAGACCTTGCGCGGCGTGCCCGGCGCCCGGCGGGTCGAAGTGACCGCCTCGGGCCGGATCGTGCGCGATCTCGACACCCGCGAAGACGTCCAGGGTCAGTCGATCAGGCTGACCATCGATGGCGCGCTGCAGGATTTCGCCTCGCGCCGGATCGGCCTGCAATCAGCTGCCTGCGTGGTGATCGATTGCCTCACCGGCGGCATTCTGGCGATGACGTCAATGCCGTGCTTCGATCCGAACACTTTTGCCAACGGCATCGGCCGGATCGAATGGAAGATGCTCAACGAGGACGACCATATCCCGCTGCTGAACAAGGCGGTGCGCGGCCTGTACCCTCCGGGCTCGACCGTGAAGCCGCTGGCGAGCCTGGCGTTGCAGGTCCATGGAGTTTCGCCCGACGAGAAGGTCAATTGCCCGGGGGGATTCCAGCTCGGCCGGCGCTTCTTCCGCTGCGACGCGCGGCACGGTGTGCTCGATATGCGCGGCGCGATCGAGCACAGCTGCAACACGTATTTTTGGACGATGGTCAACCGGATCGGCTACGACGCGATCGCACCGGTCGCGCGGGCGCTCGGCCTGGGGCAGGAGTTCGACCTCCCGGGCGTGAACCAGCGCTACGGCACGGTGCCGGATTCGGCCTGGAAGATGCGCCGCTACAAACAGGAATGGAGCGCTGCCGACGCGCTCAACGCGGTGATCGGACAGGGTTACGTGCTGGTCTCTCCGCTTCAGCTCGCGGTGATGACGTCGCGCGTCGCCAGCGGGCGCAATCTCACGCCATTCCTGATGTTCGACCAGCCAAAGCCGGCCGGCCCCGCCCTGCCTTTCACTCCCGAGCAGCTCGCGGTCACGCATGACGGGATGTTCCGGGTGGTGAACGGATCGGGCACCGCGGCGGCGAGCCGCCTGAAGGTGGGCGATATCACGATGTCGGGCAAGACCGGCACCGCCCAGGTTCGCAAGCTGATCAGCCGCGGCGGCGGCGGCGCGTGGAAGGACCGCGACCATTCGTGGTTCATCTGCTTCGCGCCGTCCGAAGCGCCACGTTACGCGATGGCCACGATCGTCGAGCATGGCGGTTTCGGCGCGAGCGCGGCGGCGCCGATCGCGAAGGACGTGATGACCTGCCTGTTCGATCCGAACAAGGCGTGGGCCGATCTCCTCGCGATGGAGAAGACTTGGGGCGGCACGCCGGCCGAGCGCATGGCGGCCAAGTACAAGGCCTATGCCGCGCAATACGGCGCCTCCGCGCCCAAAGTGGGCAGCGACGCGGCGGTCGAGGCAGCGATGACGCGGCCCGAAAGCGGCGAAGCGCCCGCCGATACCGACGCCGTGGTCACCGACGCCGAGCGCGGCGAGGCGAACGCAGCCGCTTCGGGCAAGTCCGAACCGGCCCCGGCCACGGAGTCTTCGCAGTGAAGGCGCGCGGCCTGGTGCCCGAGCCGTTGGCGACGCTTCCGTGGCGGGTGCTGGTGCCGCTGGCTATGCTGGTCTGCTTCGGCGCCGCGGTGCTCTATTCCGCCGCCGGCGGATCGTTCTCGACGTATTCGGCGGCGCACCTGGTGCGCTTCGTGGCGTTCCTCGTGATGGCGCTGGCGATGTCGTACTTCCCGCGCGATCTCGTCAAATGGGTCGCCTACCCGGCCTACGGCGGGCTCGTCGTGTTGCTGGTGCTGGTCGAGGCGATCGGCGCGATCAGCGGCGGCAGCCAGCGCTGGCTGGCCGCGGGGCCGCTGGTGCTCCAGCCGTCGGAGCTGATGAAGCCGACGATCGTGCTCGCCCTGGCGACGTTCTACAGCTCGCTCCCCGCCGGCGAGATCGGCGGCTGGCGGGCGCTGATCCCGCCAGGCGTACTGATCGCGATTCCGGCCGGCCTGGTGCTGCTCCAGCCCGACCTCGGCACCGCGATGTCGATCGCGTTCGTCGGGGTGGTGGTGATGTTCCTCTCGGGGCTCCCGATGCGCTGGTTCGCGGGCGGTGCGGCGGCGGCGGCCATTGCGGGGCCGCTTGCCTATTTCTTCGTGCTCCACGATTACCAGCGCAAGCGGGTCACGACCTTCATGAGCCCCGAGAGCGATCCGCTGGGCGCGGGCTATCACATCACCCAGTCGAAGATCGCGATCGGCTCGGGCGGGCTGCTCGGCAAAGGCTTCGGCAACGGCACGCAGAGCCACCTCGCCTACCTGCCCGAGCCGCACACCGACTTCGTGTTCGCGACGATGGCCGAGGAATGGGGGCTTGTCGGCGGATTGTTCGTGCTGCTGGTATTCGGGATCGTGCTGCGCTGGGGAATGGGGGTCGCGCGCCGCGCCTCGAATGACCGCTTCGCCGCCCTGCTGGCCGGCGGGATGGTCGCGACGATCTTCTTCTACGTCGCGATCAACATGATGATGGTGATGGGCCTCGCCCCGGTGGTCGGCATCCCGTTGCCGTTCATGAGCTATGGCGGCTCTTCGATGATGACCAACATGATCTGCATCGGCACGCTGATGATGGTCGACCGCTGGAGCCGAGCCGGCGGCCAGCGCAGCTTCGGCTGACTGAGCGATTCGCCACCCGAGCGTAGTCCCACCTGATGCTTGACCGGCCGACAGGGGCAATTTGGGTCGCAAAATGAAACTTTTTTCCACAGGCAACGAAAATTGCAAAATATCCGCTTGTTTCCTCTCGATCCCGCCCCCAGCGCAATCTTTGCGTGTCTCTATCGCCGGACGCAAGATCATTACCCGCTAAGCACTTTCGCCCGAGCGCCCGGTTCGCGATTCGCCAAAGGCGCGGTTTTCGGTGATTGATAGCGCTACCAAAGTGATCTAGCGGCTCCCGCACATCGGAACGACCGGTGCCGCGCGGTTTGCACCACGCGGAGCCCCTGGTTCTGCTGGAAGCCCTCCCTCAGCTGGGGCGCGGCAACGATGGGCCGGCACACACCGGTCTTCGATCGCCACGCTCCAGCACCCCTCTTGCCCAGGCCACCAAGCCGACGAAGCCTCGCGCGCAGGCAACCGGATTCTCGATGACCGACGACACTCAGTGCATGGCCGAAGGCAACGGGCGGCAGCGCCCGGCGATCACCCTGCAAAACGCGATGGCGGATATCTCACGGCTGGCCGCCGACGTCCGCGCCAAAACTGGCGCCGCGAGCGGCACCATGACGCCCCGCGAGTTCTTTGCCTCGCTGCTCGATCTGCGACGCACGCGCGAGCGGCAACGCCGCAGCAACGGAGACAGCCGCCCCGAGTGGGACATCGTGCTGCAACTTATGGTCGCGCGGATCGACGGGCGAGAACCGAAACTGAGCGAACTTTCCGCCGCCTCGGCGCAAGAGGCGCGGCAATATGTCGAGCGCTTGGTCGAAGCAGGATTGGTCGAGCGGTTCGAGAACATCGCCAATCCCGACGACTTCTGCATTTCGCTGGCGGGCGCCGCGGCCCTGCGGCTCGCCGAACTGTACCGGGCGCGCACGCGTGGGTAACGGGATCGCCCATGTGTGCCGGGGGTTCCTGTCGTTCCCCTGGGCAGGAACCCCCTTCACTCTCGCGGGCGAGCCTCTATATGAGGCGCTCCCCGCGATTCGCGGGCCCGGAGGCAACCTTGCACGCCGGTGTGGACGCATAGCTCAGTTGGTAGAGCAGCTGACTCTTAATCAGCGGGTCCTTGGTTCGAGCCCAAGTGCGTCCACCATTTTCCTTCCAATTAAATCAAATACGTACCGCCTTGTTACGCCAAAATCGGCCTAGCGGGCATGGGCCTCGTTTACGTGCCGGAAGCAGTATTGAGCGCGCCGATCTCAGCTGGCGATTTGGTTCCGGTCCTCGCGGACTGGCGCCAATGGGCGAGGGTTTCCACATCTACTATTCCAGTCGTCGGCCGGTTCCGACTGCGCTGCGCCTTCTGGCCGACCTGGTTCGGGAGTTGAGGCCCCTCGGCAATGATTGGGCCTACTGCAGTCCGTCGGCTGTGGAGTTTGAAATCCTCAAAGCGGACATCGGACGGCCAACGTTCAACTGAAACGGGGCTGCCCTCGGCGGCGTGAGTTTCAGCCTCGCCCGGACCTCCTTTCCCGCCGATATCTCGGGTGCCCTGGCGAGGGCCATTTCTCGCGCCCGCTTATGTCTCAACTCCGCTGAGGGAGCACCAGCCGATCCGCTGCGATAAGATGCAAACCCGAACTCCCGGCCGCGTTCTTCGTATCAAGGCCGGATCCCGTCCTATTGACGCACGTCCGGACGCTTTAAGAAAAGCGACCCGTCGTTCTCAGCACAGCAGCGCGTCCAAGCTCATGCCAAACTCGCGGTATAACACGACGCGAGGCGAGCAACCCGCGCGCCGCCATTGGAGAAAAGGGTCTGAAGCGATGATGGCCCGGCGAGCAACCTTGCGGTTTCTCCACGGCAGCGACTGAGGACAAGGTCGGGGCTGAAAGTGAGGATGCCTTATGCATTGTAATCTCAACCGTCGCGCCTTCCTTGGCGCCGCAGGCGTTTTGGGCGTGGGCCCCGCCGTTCTTGGACCGGTTCTGGGCAAGTTGCTCAGACCAAACCGCGTTTCGGCCCGCCCCCCTGTCGTCGCGATCTTCAATGACCAACCATATCTGGACATCAGCGGACGTGCAGAAGCGTACATTCCGCCGGCCAGATTTGCCGCTTCTCAGCCCGGGGTCGCCGAAAATCTCTACCTGCTCAGCTCGGGGGCGATGGTCCTCTCGTAGCCATTCGATGACGAGAACCCGGCTTCAAAGACGCTCGGACTGGGCGGAACCTTCGTGCGATCTCTAATCAGGAAAAAGATCGCACGACAATGCGGGAATGACGGCGTGAGCACAACCAAGCCAGGCCACCTGTCGCGACGCGAAGCCATCGGATCCCTCATGTTGACAGGAGTTTGTTTGATGGAGAACCGCACGGCCACCGCCGCGGCGATCCAGCCGGTTGTCGAAACTGCGCAGGGGAAAATACGGGGCGTAAGGGAACGCAATTGCTATAGCTTCAAGGGCATCCGCTATGCGTCCGCCGAACGCTTCGGTTTGCCTCGCGCGCCCGCCAAATGGAGCGGGATCCGGGATGCTCTTGAATTTGGGGCGAGCGCTCCGCAATCGGACCCCAACCCGCCCGACCACTCCGGGCCGCCGGCGATTATTCTCGCGCAGTTGCCGCGGTCGGCTACCGCGGGTCCGCCGCCCAAACGTCAGCCCGAAAGCGAGGACTGCCTGTTCCTCAATGTGTGGTCCGCCGGGATTAACGACGGTCGCAAGCGACCGGTGATGGTGTCGCTGCACGGCGGCTTCTTTTCTGCTGGGTCCGGGTCCGGACTCGATGGCAGTATGCTCGCGGGCCGAGGCGATGTCGTGGTCGTCAGCCTCAACCATCGTCTGAATCTATTCGGCTTTACCCATCTTGAGGATCTGGGCGGCCGCGACTTCGCCTTTTCGGGCAATGCGGGAATGTTCGACATCCTGGCGGCGCTCGAATGGGTGCGCGACAATATCGAAGCATTCGGCGGCGATCCCGCAAGGGTAATGGTGTTCGGCACGTCGGGCGGCGGAATGAAAACCAGTTTTTTGCTAGCGTCGCCGCGCGCAAGAGGCCTGTTCCATCGCTCCGCCGTGGAAAGCGGACCCGGTCTGCGCTTCATGGAGCCCGACGCTGCCTCAAAGGTAACCGAGCGGCTCCTTAGCAAGCTCAACCTCGGCGTTGCGCAGATGGGCGAATTGAGAACGATGCCAATGCAACGTCTCTTGGCTGCGTACCACGCCATTGCCCGGGAAATGCCCCCCAAGCGCTTTATCGATCTTCCGTGCTTTGCTCCGGTAATCGATTCGTTGGCGCTTCCGCGGCAGCCTTTTTCGCCGGATGCGGCACCGCAAACTGCCGAAATTCCGATGCTGACCGGCTGGAACGCCCAGGAGATGACCTTCTTCATGGGCAACGATCCGCAAGCATTCACGCTTGTAGACGAGGAGAGCGCGATCGATCGCGCGAGCGCCTTCCTCGGCGACCGATCGAGGTCGGTAATGGACTTTTACCGAGCTGCCTATCCGAATGTCTCGGCTAGCCGGCGGTATATTCAGGCATTTTCCGATTATTCGTTGATGCTTCCCGAACTCGCTCTTGCCGAACGCAAGACGGCGCTCGGCGGCGCACCCAACTTCGTCTATCGGTTCGATTTCCAGAGCCCGGCTCTCGGCGGCAAACTCGGCGCCTTCCACACGCTGCAAAATCCGTTCGAGATGAACACCGTCGGATCGTCGCGCCCACTGGTCGGCCCAGGCGAGGAGCCCCTGAGACTGGCCGCGCAGATGAGCGCCGCGTGGGTTCAGTTCGCCGCGACCGGAGATCCTGACGGCGCGGCGCCCGGCCTGCCAACATGGCCGCGCTACGATCTCTCAGCGCGACCGACTATGGTGCTTAACCTCGAGAGCCGTCTGGAAAACGATCCCACCCGGGAAGCGCGCCAGTTGCTCGCCCCGCTTCTCGAAGCCTGACGCGTCGCGCGCACGACGAGCCCACTCTGTGTCCCAAAGCGCGGACCGCTTCCGGCCCCTCGCAACGTCACGCTTTGCCGAAGTCCAGCTCGTCGTCGCCGTACCAGCGGCCGTGCACCTGAACGTTCGAACGAAACGGCAGAATCACCCGCGCGACGTCGCCGTCCTCGGGGTGACGGGCGTCGGCAATCACCAGTTCGGAGCGCATTTCCGCATAGTTGTTGGCAACGCCGATCAGCCACCCGTCGCCCTCGGGGGCGGTCTTGGAACGGGGAACGAAAGTCACTTCCTGCAGACTGTGCGTGTCGCCCGCAAAGTATGATCGCAGCGTACCGTCCTTCAGGTCGAATACGCCGTAGCTGTTGTTTGCGCGTGCACCCATATTCCCACCGCGCTGCGCATCGAACGGCTTGGACGCATCGCGAAAAGCGGTGAACGCGTAGCGATTGTCCAAGGTCATGTAGCGCTCGTCGATCCGCCCGAGGTCGCTCAGCGGCATACCGTTGAACAGGACTTCTTCCTTGAACGAATCATCTTTCGAATTGAGGTCGAAGGTGATCCGGCGGATCATCGCCCGCGCCTTCGACGGATCCCAAGGCGAGCCGTCGGCGTTGGGGAAGAAAGGGAAAGGATTGGAATCGAAAATCGGCGCCTCGAGCACGACTTTGTTGCCGATCGTCTGGGCGTTGAACGTGTGGACGATGCCGCGCTCTGGCCCTTTGAACCAGCGAATGTCACGCTGCCCGCCGTCGCGCGGCATGATCGCGAAGATTGTAGGCTGAGTGTGATCCCATGCCCAATGGATCTTCTTTTGTTTCAGGCGCGCGAGATCGGTGCGGTATCCGAATATCGGGAAGATGACGTGCTTTTGAGTGATCGCCCAATCATGGATCATGGTCACGACCGGCACTTTGAGCTTGGTCTCGCGCGTGACTTGACCGTGTTTGTCGATGACATAGAAGAACACGTCATTCGACGCCAATCCGGTTGCTTCGTAGCCGAAAGCCAGTAGCTCACCGGTGACTGGGTCGACCTTTGGGTGGGCGGTGAAGGTCTGGCTGGTATATTTGCCGCCAAAGTCCCACGGCCCGAGCGTCTCGAGCGTGGCCGGATCCAGCTGATAGGGCTTGGCGTCTTCCTTGATCGCGAACAACTTGCCCGCGTGCGCCTGGACCGAGGTGTTCACCACGGTGTTCAGGTACGGCTTGTCGATGTTCTGGACGGAAGTGTCGCAATCATACGGGTTGCGGTAATAGCCATAGAGCTGGCGACCCGCCTTGAAGTTGTTGATCAGCCGCGGCGTTCTCACCCAGCGCCCGTGATAATCGACGACGCCGTTTTTGAAGCGGAAGCTGCTGACGTACCCATCCTGCGAAAAGGCCGCGTCGTCGGGGTGCTTCGGCGGATAGGCCCAATCGCCTCCGCAGCGGACGAATGCACCGCTGAGGCCATCCGGCACCTTCCCGACTACCTCGCAATCGAATACATCTGCTTCAAAGCGTTGAGGGACGAAGAATCCCCCGGCGGAAGGGTTCTTAGAAAAATCTACCATTATCGACTGCTCCTATACTCGCAGATTGAGCCCGAGACGACTGTTGGGGCAAACGCGAGCGTGTTGGCGTTTCCTTGAGCACGCCGACGAAATTTCGTGGGCGTGACTCCATAGCAAGCTCGAAAGACGCGACTGAAATGCGAGCTGTTGTTGAACCCGAAGGAAAAGGCCACGTCGGTGATAGTGTGATCGCGCCAGGCACGATCGAGCAGCGCCGAGCGGCAGGTCTCCAAGCGGCTCCACCAGATGAACTTGGCGAGAGTCATCGGTTCGGACTGGAACAGCTTATGCAACGCGCGTTTGGTGCAGCCGAACTCACGGGCAATGGTGGCCACCGAGAGCTCGGGATCGCAAAGATTCAGCGCAACAAAGCGCCTCACCTCTTGTCGGAGAACTTCCGCTTCTTCCACATGCAAGGCCGGCGGTTGCGTGGCAAGCTCGAACAGGCGCTGGGTTACACGGGAAAGACTATGTTTCGCGCGCCCATCGAGGCGCGCGCCGTTCGCTGCCACGCTTTCAAGGTGGTCAGCGAGGACCGGGGCTAAGCTCCCGGCGCATTCAAAGCCCCAAAGCGCCGACGGTTCGCGAGCCCCTTCGAGGAATGGAAAGCCGGGCGGCATCAAGATCATTCTCAGCACCGCATCCTCAGCCGCCTCGCACTCGAACGGTAGATCCGCAGCAAACGCCCATCTTTCCGGCGAGACCGAGATCTTTTCGGTCGCGCGCCGCAGATGCAAACTTCCGCTCTCGGGAATGACAAGGACGCCGCCCCCGCCCTCGCCGGTCAGCCGGACGTTTTCGCCCTGCGCCAGCGCAACGTTCATGCCGCCGCCCGGACGCAGCCACACCGAGCGACCGGCACGCGGCGCGGATCGGAAGCGCCGTTCACTGCTCTCAATCAAACAACCCACGTCGATTAACCCCGCCGGCCGAAATGTGCCAGGACGCTCATGTGTTTCTTATCGAGAATGATAATCCAAAGGATGCACCTGTCAATGACGCGATCGGCAGCGATTGACATGTTGGGGCAAAGCGATACCGACGCCGAAACTCGGAGTCAGGCGATGTCGAAGAAGGTAATCGAAACGGGCGAGAGCACCGCTGACGAGTTGCACCTCGGCACATTGGAAAATGCTCTCGGATTCCTTCTCCTTGCTGGGTGGCGCGACGCGTCGCGTCACTTCGCCAAGCATTTCGAGGATGCCGAGATCACTCCCGCCAGCTTCGGGGTACTAGGTTTGATCGGTGGAAATCCTGGCGTCACCATCGCCAGTCTTTGCGCGGTTATGGGGATAACGCCGAACAACATGAACCGGATAATCGGCCGGCTTGAGGAAAGGAAGCTCGTTCTCAAGTTCGTTGCCGAAGATGACCGCCGGGTCCGGTCGCTGTGCCTGACGCGAAAGGGCCAGGAATACCTCGAGAAGCTGACGGCCCGCCACGGCGCTTACGAAGCGGAGTTCGATAAGCACGTCGGAGCCCAACGAGCTGAACAATTGCGCGCGCTTTTGCGGTTCTTCGTCGCGAACGACGCTCCCGCCGAACAGCAGCGCAAATAGGCGCGACTTTGGCTGCTGTGCGGGAGGCAACAACCCTTTCTCATAGAGTACGAATCGGGCCTCCATCAACCTCGTGACCTGCGGTCGGGGGGCACTGCCTGCCCCCGAACGGCGTGCGGATAGTGCCCGGAATCCGGGAGTTTTGCCCGCGTTTCTGGCGTCGCGTAGCCGTTACCGTGGCGCAACTTGACGCTCCTATTCCGAATCGTTACTCAGTAAGAACTATCGCTGTTCCGAGTCATTGCTCGAGAGTGCTGGCGGGGTGTGGGAGCTTAGGGCGAAGTCACAGGTGACGTGAGGCCCAAGGGTGAACTGTCTGGCGCGACGAGTCGGTCTGCGCCTGTTGTGGGCGCTTGCCCGGACGGCCTTCCCTCTCCCTTCCGCCCCCTCGTTCGATCGATCGGCGGCGAGACAAAAACGTGCAAATAAACGGGAGGGACTAATCGTGAATCGTGATCGCCACCTGTCGCTGAAGGCAGCATTGTTCGTTTCAGTGGCCTTGTGGGCTGTGCCCTCGTTCGCGGCCGACGATCCTGCGACGCCCAAGAGCGGGGCAACACCGGACGGGCCCACGAACCCCGATGGAAACACTGCCGCAGGTCCCGAAGTGGCAGCAGCGGACAACGCTATTACCGTGACCGCGACGCGTGTCGGAAACCCGAACTTCACTGCGCCGACGACCACCGAAGTAATGACCGCGCAAAACCTGGAAACCCGTGCGGCGGACAGCATCGCCGACAGCCTCGTGCAGCTTCCTGCGTTCCGCGCTACCACCAATCCGCAGAGCAACGGGGTAAGGGCGATCACGCCGGGGGCGAGCTTCGGCGACCTTCGCGGCCTCGGCGAATCGCGCACGCTGGTTCTGGTCGACGGCAACCGCTACGTTCCGCAGATCTACACCGGGCTCGGCGGCTATCAGGTGGATCTCAATCAGATTCCGCCGTTGCTGGTCGAACGGGCCGAAGTCGTTACCGGCGGCGCGTCTGCGCAATGGGGTTCGGACGCCGTTGCCGGTGTGGTCAACATCATCCTCAAAAAGAACTTCCAAGGCTTCGACTTCGATGCCGAAGGCGGCATCTCCGATCACGGTGACAATAAGAGCTATCGACTCTCGATGTTGGCGGGAACGGACTTCGCCGATGGCAAGGGCAATATCGAGGTTGCGGTTGACCGGTGGGAAAACGGCGGCGTCGGCGACGTGTTCACGCGCGACTGGGGACGCCAGGGCTGGCAGATCGCAGGTAATCCCGCCGGACCGGCCAACGGTGCGCCAAAGAATATTATCGCGCCCGACGTGCGGTTTTCCGGCATTGCGCCGGGTGGACTGATCGTCGGCGCCCGCATGCCTAACGGCGCCCTAATCCCGCTCAACAAGGGCACCACCTTCGATTCGAACGGCAATCCGATTCCCTTCATTTACGGGCAATACCCAGGTTCCGGCACCAACGGCGTGATGATCGGCGGCGGGAGCAATGCCGGGCTAAACGTGAACACCGGACTGACCATCCGCCCGAAGGGCAAGCGGACCGATTTCTTCGGCCGGCTCAGTTACGAGTTCGCTCCCGCTTTCGACTTCTATCTCGAGGGCAATTACGTCGAGACATACGGCAGCAACGAGACGCTGCCCGCGCGTGACGGGGCGATCAAGATCTATGCCGACAATCCTTATCTGCCTGCTTCGCTGCGCCAAAGTCTGATCGATTCCGGTGCATCCTATTATGAGATGGGCCGCGCGAATTACGATCTGCAGCAGCAGGTCTCCGATACCCGCAATGACACTTATCGTATCGTTGGCGGCTTCACGGGTGATTTGTCCCCCGATTGGCATTGGGACGGAGCCGTGATCTATGGCCGCAACGACTACAATCAGAAGGTCTACCACAACCGCAACCGGACCAACTTCGACCTGGCGGCGGACCCGGTCTGGAACGCCTCGCACACTCAAGCCGTCTGCCGCGTCAATGCCGACGCCGACCCGAACAACGACGCCCCAGGATGCGTACCGATGGACTTGTTCGGCTCGGGCTCGATCAGTCAGGCCGCCGCAGACTACGTAACCGGCACGACGGTCACCGAGACGGTTTACGATCAGTTCGATGCCAACCTGAACCTCCACGGCACGCCCTTCTCGACCTGGGCGGGAGCGGTTTCTGTCGCAGTGGGTGCGGAATATCGCTCGGAAAGCCAGAGAACCACAGTCGACCCGGTCGCGGCCACGGCGAACTGGGAATCGAGCAATGCTTATCCGCTCGATGGCAAGTTCAACGTCAAGGAAGCCTACGCCGAAGCAGTCGTTCCGCTGGCAAAGGACGCGCCTTTTGCCGAAAGTCTGGATCTCAACGGCGCCGTCCGGGTTGCCGACTACAGCACGTCGGCCGGCACCCAGGTGACCTGGAAGGTCGGGCTTACCTGGCGTCCGACCAATTGGCTATTGCTGCGCGGGGCGCGTTCCCGGGACATCCGCGCGCCCAATATCTACGAGTTGAATGCGTTGGGGAACGTCACACGCGTAAACGTGCTGTACGATGGCAATCCTTATCAGGTGGAGCAGCATACCGGAGGCAACCCGGACTTGCAGCCGGAGAAGTCCGACACATGGACTGCCGGCATGGTCCTACAGCCCGCGATTCTTCCCGGTCTCGACCTTTCGCTCGATTACTACAACATTGCCGTGCACGGCGCGATCGCGACCACCGCTGCTAATCAAATTTTCGACTTCTGCGCTCAGGGGCAGCAGTACTATTGTGACTTCATTACCTTCGTCGGCAACGTCCCGACCGTCGTGAACAACCCTTATTTCAACCTCGACGTGCTCGAGCGAGAGGGGATCGACGGTGAGGTCGCGTACCGAACGCACGTCGGAAGCGGCGATTTGGGCATTTCGTTGCGCGCAAACTACACGTTCAAAAACGGCACCGACGCAGCCGGGGATGCTACTCCGTTCCGAAACGTGGCTGGGAGCATTCAGGGAGTTCCGAAATTTACGGGAACCGCTAACCTCAACTACGAAATCGACAGATTCAAATTCAATACGCAGGTTCGTTACCTGAGTTCGATGTTGTACAATATCGATTACGTCGAGGGTGTCGACATTAACGACAACACCGTTCCATCAGTAGCATACGTGGACTTGGGTGCATCCTACAAGATCACGAAAAACGTAGAGATCTTCGGAAATGTCGACAATGTTCTCGACAAGGATCCTCCGATTGCTCCCTCGACCTTCGGTTACCCGACCCAACCACAGTTCTATGACATGATCGGGCGAACTTACCGGGCGGGCGTTCGCGGGCGCTTCTGAGTCTGCGATCTGGGAACGAAGAGACGACCGATCGAAGGTTGGTTCTTGAAGGTTGATCCGCCTCCGCGGATGAAGGCGAAGGAGAAGCTTGCATGAAACGTGTTACACAATCTGCGTGCGCCGCGCTGCTCGCAGCGTTCATGCTGTTTGCGGCGGCCCACTCGACACGGGCCGCCGAGGGCGCGTGCGACAAGGTTTGCCTCGAAGCGATTGGAGCTCGGTATCGAGCGGCTTATCTGGCCCACAAGCCCACCTTGGCGCCGTTTGCGAAGACGGTACGCTACACGGAAAACAACATCGAGATGCCGTTTCCCGACGGCACCTGGGATACCGTGACGCAAGAGGTCGGGCCCGCTTTGACGATCTCCGACCCGAAGCTTGGTACGGTCGGAATGTACATGGCCGTGATGCAACGCGAGATTCCCGGTTATCTAGCCGTTCGGCTGAAGGTCGCTGGCGGCAAAATTACCGAGGTAGAACAGATCATTTCGACCAAGCGCAACCTCAGCAGCCCGCCCACTCCATTCGGTGACATCAGCCAGTTTTCCTTCGATCCGATCATCGACCAGGTGGTGCCGCCAGAGAAGCGTGTCACGCGGGCCCAACTTATCGCTCACGCGAATGGGTACTTCGATACCTTGCAGATGAACGACGGCAAGATCCGCGGCACCTGCTTCACTCCCGACGCGATCAGGAGGGAGAACGGAATGCTGTTCAAGGACATTGGTGGCGGATTTCGAACCGGGACCTATCGCTTCAACAATCGTGTGCGACGCGAGATCGTGCTCGTGGACGAAGCTCGCCAGGTGGTGATGGCGCGCGGCTTCATCGATCACAAAGGCGTGCTCGATGAGTACTATCTGACCGATGGGACGAAGAAAAAGTCCATCTTTCAAGAACCCCAAACCTGGGCGTTGCTCGAATCCTTCAAAGTAAAAGACGGCTGCATCGCCTCTGTCGTGGCCGACTTCTATCAGGCGCCGTACTACACCGTGTCGCCCTGGACACCCAAGGGGCGCAGGTAAGCTGGCACACAGCGCCCGCGGGCACCGGGTGGAGCGCTGACTACTTGCGGTAATGGAGCGCTGACGATGGTCGATGTGGAAAAAGAATTCTCGGGCTTTGGTCAGCCGATGCGCTTCGAGGCCGACATCAGGGACTGTGAGGTCGTGGGGACGATTCCCCCAGGTCTTGCGGGGGCTTACGTGAAGGTCGGGCCGATGTGGTATTTTCCGCAGATGTATCCCGACGACAGCGGCGTGAACGCCGACGGCTACATCAGCATGTTCCGGTTTCGCGATGGCAAGGTCGACTTCAAGTCCAAATGGGTGAAGACCGAGCGGTGGAAGCACGACCGCGCGGCCCATCGCCAGCTTTACGGCAAGTACCGCAATCCGTTCACGGACGATCCGAGCATTCGCGAGCAGACGATCGCGCAACCTTGGCTCCGCACGACCGCCAACACCCATACGCTAGCGCATGCCGGCAAGCTGTTTGCAATCAAGGAGGACGCGCTTCCCTACGAGATCGATCCGAAGACTCTGGAAACTGTGGGACCGTGGGATTTCCAAGGACAATACGACAGCCGGACATTCTCGGCCCATAACAAGATCGATCCGCTGTCCGGTGAACTGCTCGCCTATGGTTATGAGGCGACCGGCCTGTGCTCTCCCGACCTGTACGTTTACGTGATGGACTCGCACGGGACGGTGACAAAACGCTGGCAGCTGCAGGTGCCGGAAGTCCGGATGATCCACGACATGGCAGCGACGCAGGAGCATTTCATCTTTCCCTGCGGCCCATATGTGACCAGTCTCGACTGGCTCAAGGCCAACAACAATCACTGGGGCTGGGATCCTTCGCGTCCAAGCATGATCGGCATTCTCCCGCGTCGGGGATCGGCATCGGAGGTCCGCTGGTTCAAGGGCAAACCGCGAGCGATGATTCACATCATCAATGCGAGGACTGACGGGAACATCGTCACCCTGTACGCGGCACACGTCGACGGAGCGTTTGCGCCGTTCAATGGTTCTTTCAAATCGGTCGACGGCTCGCCCCTGACGGCCACGCCGGCGCTGATCCGCAAGTACACTTTCGACCTTGCATCGAGTAACGACACCTACCACGAAGAGGTGGTGTGGGACGTACCGGTGCAGGACATCTGCCGCATCGATACTCGCTTCATGACAGTTCCCAATCGGTATGTCTTCACAGGCTATAACGACTCATCGAAGCCATTCGACACGACGCGGGCTGGACGCGCCGGCAGGGGCGTGACCAACTCTTATGGCCGTTTCGACCTGGAGACGCGCGAGGTGAAGTCGTATTTCGCGGGGCCAACCCACAGCCTTGCCGAGTGTTGTCTGGTACCGCGCGACAGCCGAAATGCGGTGGCGATGCCGTCCCGAGGAGCGGCCGCCGAAGGCGATGGCTACCTCATTGGCATGGCCGACAATTACGCCGAGATGCGCACCGAACTTGTGATCGCCGACGCTCTCGACCTGGAGGGAGGCGACATCGCCCGCGTCATCCTTCCGTTCAGGACGTCGGGACTCCACGGGCTATGGATTGGCGGCGATGAAATCGACTTCGGTTAAACCGGCCGGCAGGGGGAATGGCGACGCCGCCCCACTGAAATGAGGAGACACCCGATGAGCACACTGGCAACCGTCTTGCTCGGCGCCGCCGCCGCGACCCTGTCGGTTCCTGCCGCGGCCCAGATCGGCGCGCCCGGCGCCACTGACTGGGTCAAAACGCCGCAACCTCAGGCGGCGAGCCCGTTCGCTGGCGTGATTCCTGCTGAGCGCGCGGCCGACTATGTGGCGATCGTCAACCTGATGAACACATATTTGATAGCGCTCGATGCCGGCGATTTGGACACCTATGCGGGCGTCTTTGCACCCGACGCGACGCTGTATTGGATCGGCGGCGTCGCGCACGGGCGGGCGGAGATTCACCAGGATCTCGCCAATTTCGGAACCGGTCGGCAGAAACTTCCCGCGGATGCCACGGAACGGCCCCGCTTCATCCATACGCTTGGGAGTCAGCGGATAGACTTCACCGGCGCTAACACCGCCCACGATGTGGGAATGTGGCTCGGCTTCACCAATCGTACGCCGGACAAGAAGTTCGAGACGGCGGAGTTCGGCCATTACGAGGACAAATACATAAAAATCGGGGGCCGATGGTATTTCCAGGAGCGGCGGATCTTCAACGAGCGGTTGAACAATAAGGCTCTGTATTACCCGGAACTGGGCGAAACCGACCCGCGCGAGAAGTAGGACAAACGTGACGTATGGGGTTCGTGATTTTTGGATTTTAGACTGGGGACGAGACGATGACTAAGTTTGCGAGAACACGCCTAATGCCTCTCGTCCTGACCTTGGCCGCCCTCATTCTGCTGCCAAGCGCAAGCGCTGCCGCCCAGATGCCTGCATCCTGTGATCGTGCCTGTCTGAAGGCAATGATGGACGCCTATTTGGACGCCTTGGCAAAGCATGACCCGAAAGGCCTGCCTTTGGCCAAGAAAGTTCGCTTTACCGAAAACGGCGCTGAGCTGCCGATCGGCACTGGCGGCCTTTGGGGGACATTCAATCGCCGTCTGACCTACCGCCACGACACGATCGACCCGACCACGGGAGGGATCGCCAGCTTTGTCTCGATCGTCGAGAACAAAGTCATGCCATTCAATGACCTGCTCTTGGTGAGATTGAAGGTGGTCGGAGGCAAAATCACCGAGGTGGAAACGGTGGTGAACCGTCATAGTCGGTCGATCGACAATCTTGAGACCATCTCTCCCGGGTGGCTACAGGACATGGACGCTATCGAGCCGGCGTCGAGCCGCCTGACGCGGGCGCAGCTAATTGAGACCGCGCTCGGCTATATGCGCTCCATCGCATTCACGAACGGCAAGCTCGCGCCGTATGCCAAATCCTGCATCCGGCTAGAAAATGGCAATATTACTGCCATCGGGCCGGATGATCTCTCGCCGGTGAAGACGCAGGGGCGCCCGCCGATTTCCACCGATCAGGTGCCAGGATATCCCAAGCCCGAGCCGCCGCCCAAGCTGATGGGCGTGGGATGCGGCGCCGAGCAATTGAACACGGGGGCGTACTCATTCATAACCGGCTTTCATGATGCACGCTTCCCGGTGGTCGACGTCGCGCGGCAGGAGGTCTACGCGACGTTCGATTTCGTGCGGCGCGGCGATGTCGAGACTTGGACATACAACGGCAGCACGTATCCGATGTTCGAGGCGATGCGGTACCCGAACGAAATCTTGAACACCGAGGTCTGGAAAATCCGCAATGGGCAGATCTATCGGATCGAGGCGGTTTTCACTGGGCCTCAGGCATATCTTCGCGGCACCGGCTGGCCTGGCGGAACGAAATTGGTGCAGCGGCCGAGATCCTAACCGCCGCAGCGGCGGCGCAAAGCCGACTGGCGAGATCGTAGGTGAATTTGTGACATAGGTATGGTGATGCGCAGGCGAACCTGGGTGTAAATGGTGGAACTGGAAGTCACAGATGCAACTAAGCTTCTGACATGGCTTATAAATTTGGTAAATCTCTCCGCATCTTAATCAGCGGGGTCCTTGGTTCGAGCCCAAGTGCGTCCACCACTTCCACATATCCCAACGAACTTCGACGGCGCTGGTAACCCGCGGATCGGCACGGTAGAGCGGGCGAAATAGAACAGGTCATTGGGAGGAAGCGATGGGGGTTAGCCGCTGGAGCCGTGTGGCGGTTCCGCTCGGGGCGATAGTGCTTTCGCTGGGCGCCAGCGCTCCGGGAACAGCGCAGCCGGCCGGCGGCAATGGGCAAAAGTGCGCCGCGATGGCCGGCCGCGCATTCGGCGATGACGTGAAGATCACGTCTGCCGCCCATGTCGAGGCCGCCGGCGCCCTTCCCGCGCATTGTCGCGTCGAGGGGGTGATCGATGAGCGCAAGGGCGCCGGCGGCAAGACTTACGGCATCCATTTCGCGATCGCCTTGCCCGACGCGTGGAGCGGGCGTTTCCTGCTCCAGGGCGGCGGCGGTCTCAACGGTTCGGTCGGCCAGCCGCTCGGGCCGGTGGCGGCGGGCGGCAATCCTGCGCTGGCCCGCGGGTTCGCGGTAATCTCCGACGACAGCGGTCACACCGGCGCGGTGTTCGACAGCTCGTTCATGGCGGACCAGCGGGCGGCGCTGGATTTCGCCGAAACCTCGGTGCTGACCACCACCACGCTCGGCAAGCGGATCACCCAGGCCTATTACGGCCACCCGATCGCGCACAGCTACATGACCGGCTGCTCGACCGGCGGGCGCGAAGGCATGCTCGCGGTGGAGCGCTATCCCGAGCAGTTCGACGGCGTGATCGTCGGCGCCCCGGCGATGCGCGCGGGGGATTCGAACCTCGGCATCGAA
The DNA here is from genome assembly GCA_036384795.1 of Sphingomonadaceae bacterium. Classification (GTDB taxonomy): domain Bacteria; phylum Pseudomonadota; class Alphaproteobacteria; order Sphingomonadales; family Sphingomonadaceae; genus Andeanibacterium. The sequence goes on from DASVLP010000042.1 coordinate 35,517, forward strand.
TACACGCAAGTGTTGATGAACCAGGTCGCGCCGAAGGGGCCCGACGGCAAGCCCGATATCTCCGCGCTGTTTACTCCGGCGGTGCGCAAGACGCTGCTCGACGGGATGCTCGCCCAGTGCGACAAGCTCGACGGGCTGGCCGACGGGATGATCGAGAACGTTTTCGAGTGCCGGTTCGAGCCGAAGAAGCTGGTGTGCAGGCCAGGCCAGGCCGCTGGCTGCATTTCCGCACCGTTGGCCGAAGCGCTCGACAAGGCGTTCGCCGGGCCGTTCGACAAGGCCGGGTACCCGATTTACGCGCCGGTGCCGTTCGACACCGGAATCGTGGCGACGCCGATGGGCTACCTTCCGACGGGCGCGCCGGGGCCGCTGGGGCCGGCGAGCACCGCGACCAGCATCGATCTCGACGCGCGGATCCACGACATTCGCTGGGACGCCGCCGGGCGGCTTACCGACACCCCCTATTGGACCAATCTCAACACGTTCCTCGACCGCGGCGGGAAGCTGATGATGTTCCACGGGGTGTCGGACTTCTGGTTCTCGCCGTGGGCGACGTGGGACTGGTACCAGCGCGCCGCAAAGACCAACGGGGCCGCCTTCACCGACGCCAGCCGGTTCTACATGGTGCCGGGCATGCTGCATTGCGGCGGGGGCAACTCCTTCGACCAGTTCGACATGCTGACCAAGCTTGTCGAATGGGTGGAAAAAGATCGCGCACCCGCCGAAGTGATCGCCCACCGCAGCACCGCGCCGGGCGAGACGCGCCCGCTCTGCCCCTATCCGGCGCATGCCGAATACGCCGGCGGAGATCCCACGAAGGCCGCGAGCTTCGCTTGCAAGCCGCCCGCGTGACGCCTGTCACGCCGGCCGAACAAGGAGTTATCGAAATGTCGGAAGAGATCGCGGCGCTCGCGAAGGAGATCGCCTCGCTACGGGCCGAACTGGCCGAAGTGAAGGCCGCCGCGCGCACAGCGCAGGACTACCACGCGATCTGCAACCTGCAGGCGGCCTACGGCTATTACGTCGACAAGGGGAAATGGGACGAGGCGGCCGAATTGTTCGCCGAGGACGGCACGATCGAACTGGCCGGCCGGGGTGTCTACGTCGGACGCGAGCGGGTGCGCGCCTACCTTCACCACTTGCCGCCCTATGGCCGCGGCGTGCTCTACAACCACATGCAACTGCAGCCGGTGATTCACATCGACAGCGCGGCCGGGACTGCGGCAGGCCGCTGGCGCAGCTTCATGATGGTCGGCGCACTGGGCGCGGAAGCGCGCTGGGGCGAAGCGACGTACGAGAACACCTATCGCCGGGTCGGGGACAAATGGCGGATCGCCTCGCTCCACGGCTACATGAACATCTATACCGAATATGACGAAGGCTGGCATCGTGGCGGCGTGAAGTTGCTGCGCTCGATCGACGGGCTCCAGCCCGACCGCGCGCCGACGATCGACTACGAAGCCTATCCGGAGCCGGTCATCGCTCCGTATCACTACGACGAAGTCTAGCCGGCGTCGGCCGGCAGGCTCAGGGTGAACCGCGCGCCCTCGCCCGGCGCGCTCTCGACGGTCAGCTCGCCGCCCATCGCGCGGGCGAGCCGGCGCGAGATGTAGAGGCCCAGCCCAGAGCCGCCATCGCCACTGCGCCCCAAGCGCTCGAACTTTTCGAACACTTTGCGCTGCTGCTCCTCGCCGATGCCGGGACCTTCGTCGGCCACGGTCACCCGGACCGTCCGCTCGTCGCGCCCGAGGCGCAGCTCGATCCGCGAGCCTTCCGGCGAATAGCGGATCGCGTTGCCGACGAGGTTCAGCAGCACCTGCAGCACCCGGCGGAATTCTCCGATCGCCGGCATTGTTTCCTCTGCGCCCGGCGCCTCGATCGCGATGCCCCGCTCTTGCGCACGCACGCCGAGGATGCCGGTCGCGCGCCGGGCGACGTCGGCGAGGTCGATGTGGTCGGGCGCGGTGCTGAACTCTTCCGCTTCGACCACCTCGAGATCGGCCAGATCGTCGATCAGCGCGAGCAAGTGCTGCCCCGCCGCGGCGATCTCGGCGGCATAGTTGCTGTATTCGTCGGCCAATGGCCCCGCGAGCCGCGTGCGGATGGTTTCGGCGTTGGCGATGATCCGCGCGATCGGCTGGCGCAAAACCGGCGCAACCTCGCGCCCGATCGCGGCGCCTGCGGCACGGACGGCAGGCGTTCTCGCTTCCGGCGCGGGGGTATCGGCCGGCGGTTGCTCGGCAACGAGGTAGAGTTCGAACCCGGCGGCGCCGGGCTCGGGCCCGCCAAGCGGCACCAGGCTCGCCCGCCAATCGCGCGCCGAGCCCTCGATCCGCACCCGCGCTCCGTCGAGCAGGCGCCAGTGGAGCGGCTGGCGATGATGCGAGCCTTCGATCTCGACGAAGTCGGTCCACGGCCGGCCCGCGCCACCGTGCATCCGCTCGGCAAGCGCGGCGAGTTCGCCGGCTCTGCCGTCGACCGCCAACAGGCATTGCTGCGGATCGAGCCGCGCGGTCAGTTCGGCAAGCTCGCGGTCGATGTCGGCGCGGCGTTCGGCCGCCTCGGAGAAATCCTCGGGCGGCAATGGCGAGGCTTGCCAATTGGCCAGGCCGATTTCGCACCCGCCCTCGCCGCTTTCGTCAGGCGTCACCTCGATCCACGCGGTCACCACTTCCTTGTCGTCCTGCGCCTGGATCGGGCGGGCGAGCCGCAGGCCGAAGCGGCGCGCCTTGCGCACCAGGTCGAGCAGGGCCGGAGTCGCGATGGTCCCGGGAAGCTCGCCGCCGCAGCGCAACTGCAGGCCGGCGAGCGGCTCATCGGCCTCGATCAGCCGGTCCGCCGCGTCGCTGCGCGCGCGCGCGAGATAAGGGCCGCCGGCCGCCACGCTCAACCGGCCACGAAAGGTGCCGCGGCCGAAAGCAGCGCCGCTGCGCGATCGGCGTCCAGCTCGTCGAACCGCTCGGGCAGCGAGATCTCGGGATGGAGGTAGAGGAATTGCGCCTCCACTGCCTGCGGCTTGAGCCCGGCTGCGCGCAGCGCGAGCGCGAGCCGCGCAACCTGCCGGTCGTTGGTCGAAAGCACCGCCAGATC
>DASVLP010000043.1:0-151435 GCA_036384795.1 Sphingomonadaceae bacterium
CCGCGATGCACGATCGATTGCGGATCGGCGATGCCATCCACGTGCGTGCGCCGCGCAACGATTTTCCGTTGGCGGAAGGCGCGCCGTTCTCGGTTCTGATCGGCGGCGGAATCGGAATTACCCCGCTGCTTGCGATGGCGCGGCGATTGTCCGAACTCGGCCGTCCATTCCGCTTCCACGCGGCCTTCCGCGACCGTGACAACCTCCTTCTTGGAAACCGGCTGGCCGATGTACCGCACCTCAAGTTCCATTTCGACGACGAGGCCGGCGAACTGTTTCCGATGGCCGACGCGGTGGCGGCTGCACCTCGCGACGCGCACCTCTATTGCTGCGGTCCGGCGCCGATGATCGAAAGCTTCATCGACCAGGCGAAAGCCGACGGCCGCGACGGACGCGCCATCCACTTTGAATATTTCACGGCTCCGGCTGCTCCGGCTGCCGACGGCAGTTTCACCGTGGCACTCGCCCGTTCAGGCATCGAGCTTGCCGTTCCGCCCGGCAAATCGATCCTGGAAACGGTTCGCGCGGCGGGCGTCGCGGCACCGTCGAGTTGCGAGCAAGGCACTTGCGGTGCGTGCGAAACGAGGGTGATCGAGGGGATTCCCGATCACTGCGATGCGGTGCTTTCGCCGAAAGATCGCCGGGAAGGCAAGTCGATGATGATCTGCTGCTCGGGCGCCCTGACCGATCGCCTGGTGCTTGACCTCTAGTCGCCGGAGTCGAGAATGAATTGCATGGATATTTCCCGCCTTGCGACCGCCGGTGGACCCGGCTCGATCGACGCAATGCCGCGCGTCCTATTCTCCAAACAAATCGACGGAGTGTTCCTTGCTCACGATCCTGAAAAACGCGTGGTACGCCGCAGCCTATAGCGACGAGATCGGCGAACAGCCGCTCGAGCGCACCCTCACCGGGCAGACCGTCGTGCTGTTTCGCGGCAGCGATGGCCAGCCGGCGATGATCCTTAACCGCTGCCCGCACCGCTTCGCATCGCTATCGGCCGGCAAGCTGATCGGCGACACGATTCAATGCCCTTATCACGGGCTGCGGTTCAATCGCGCCGGGCAATGCGTTCACAATCCGCACAGCAAGACCGGCGCCGGGCTGCGCGCCGCCGACGTCCGCGCCTGGCCGGTCATGGAGCGCTATGGGATCGTGTGGTTCTGGCCCGGCGACCCGGCAATGGCCGACCCCGCCGCGCTGCCGAAGGTGGCGTTTCTCGAGGACCCCGAATATGCGGTGGTCAAGGGCCGGCTGCACGTGCGCGGGCATTACGAACTGGTGGTCGACAACCTGCTCGACCTCAGCCACGCGGCCTTCATCCATCCGCAATTCAGCGCCGGTCGCTATTCGACCGAAGCGGTTCTCGCCGCGACCAGGCAGCGGCTCGAACGCAACGAGCACTCGATCATCAACCATCGTTTGCGCGAGGGCCTGGGCCCCTCGTCCGCGCACGTGAACCTGTTCGGGATGGATCCCGACGTCCCGGTCTACACCGATACCACAATGACCTGGCATCCGCCGGCATTCCTCGATTTCGCGGTCGGAGCATGGGAGATGGACCAACCACGCGAAGCGGGAATTCATATTCCGCAGCTCCACACGATTACGCCGGAGACCGAGTTCACCTCGCACTACTTCTTCGTCAACGGTCGCAATCGGCGGCAAGGCGAGCCCGAGGTGGACAAGGCTTTGCTCGAATTCTTTGAACTGGCGTTCGGCCGGCAGGACGAGCCGATGATCGAAATGGTCCAGCGCAACATGGGCGCGGTGAGCGACATCAACGAGCTCAATCCGATCCTGCTGCCAACCGACGCAGCACCGGTTTCGGCGCGGCGCTTGCTCGCCAAGCTGATCGCCGACGAACATGCGGCCGAGCAGGCTTCGCCAAGCACTCGCCCTGGCTCAGCCGAACCGCACCAGCCCGCCTGAATGCGTGCATCACAGGGGATCGGCATGAGCGGCGGCGCTTCCGCACGGATGACGGCCGCCGCCGTCGCAGCCGCGATGTTCATGTCGCAGCTCGATGGCACGGTGATTCATACAGCACTGCCGGCGATGGGCCGCAGCTTCGGTGTGGCACCGGTCGACCTCTCGATCGGAGTGACGATCTACTTGCTCGCTCAGGCGGTGTTCCTGCCCGCCAGTGCGTGGCTGGCCGACCGGCTTGGGCCGCGGCGCGTGTTCGCAGCCTCAGTGATCTGCTTCACGATAAGTTCGTTGCTGTGCGGCCTCACGCACACGCTCGAGCAATTCGTCGGCGCGCGCATATTGCAGGGCGCCTCTGCGGCATTGATGACGCCGGTTGGCGGTGCGCTGCTGGTGCGCACGACCGATCGCTCAAGGCTGGTCCAGGTGATGACCCTGACCAGCACGGCGGTGCTGATGGCACCCACGTTCGGGCCGGCGATCGGAGGGTTCTGCGTGACCTACCTTTCGTGGCCGTGGGCCTTCTTCCTCAACGTGCCCTTCGGATTGGTAAGCCTGTTCCTGATCCTGCGCTTCGTGCCCGACCTTGCGCCCGAGGCGCCCCGCAGATTCGACCTTACCGGCTTCGTTCTGACGGCGATCGCGATGACCGGCCTGCTGATCGGGCTGGACCGAACGTCGGCGGCGGGCGGAACCTGGCCGGTCGCGCTCGCTTGTCTCGGGGCCGGAGCGGCGGCTTCGGTCGCGGCGGTCCGCCACATGCACCGCCATCCGGCACCGCTGCTTTCGCCCGCGCCGTTGCGTTCGGAAATCTACCGGATCGCAGTGCTGCGCGGCGGGGCGCTGATCCGCATCGCCATCCGCGCCCTTCCGTTCGTGCTGCCCTTGATGTTCCAATTGAGCCTGGGAATGAGCGCATTCGCGGCAGGGCTGATGCTGATTACGCTGAACGGCGCGGACCTGGTGATCAAACCGCTGATCCGCAGATTCCTCAAGCGTTTCGGCTATCGCGCGAATCTGCTGGCGACGTGTCTTGCTTCGGCACTGGGCACCGGCGCGTGCGCAGCCTTCTCACCCACGACGCCATACTGGGTAATCCTCGCCAGCCTGGCGTTTCTCGGCGCGTCGCGCTCGATCCTGTTCACCAGCGTGCAGACGCTGCTCTATACGGACGTGCCTCAGGACCAGACGACCTCCGCGACCGTGCTGTGGAACGTGTTCCAGCAGCTGACCAGCGCGATGGCGGTTTCGGTGAGCGCAATCCTGCTGAACGGGCTTGCCGCACTGCATGGCCGCTGGGGACAAATGCCGGGACTGGCGGACTTTCGGACCGTACTGCTGTTCCATGGCGTGTTGCTGCTGGCGGCAGCGGTGTCGTTCCTGCGTCTGCGACCCGATGCAGGCGCGCAGCTCAGCGGCCATTCCGTGGCCCAGAGTGCCCGTTAGAGATTCCGGTCTTCGAGAATTTCCAGCACCATGCCCTCGAACGCTTCGCGCCGGTCGCGGCGCACCCGGATGAGATTGCCCCGGTCACGTTCGGCCAGAGCCTCGACCAGGTCGTGCTTCTTCACCAGGTCGCGCTGCGCGGCCGAGCGCCGCGGCAACGGGAGGATCGCGCGGAATCGGTCAGTCAGCGTCCACAACCGCATCGCCTCGCGCACCATCACCTTGTGCGGCGACAGATCGAAGATCGCGCGGTGGAACTCGCGGTGCTTGAGCCACCATTCCCTGCGCTGGTCGGCGTCGAGCAGCTTTTCCAGCTCTGCAGCGCCGCGCCGCAAGTTTGCAAGCTGCGTGCGGCTGGGCCATTCGACCGACTGAAGCAGCTCGTCCTCGAGCAGATGGCGCATCCGGAAAAGCTGACGCGCCTCGGCGCTGGAAAGCCGCGCGACGAAAAATCCCCGGTTGGGGTCGTGCTCAACGATTCCCTCGGAAGTCAGGAGCTTGAGCGCCTCGCGCACGGGAACCGGGCTCGCCTCGAAACGCTCCGCCAGTTCTATCTGACCCAGCCGTACGCCGGGCGCGAGCACGCCGCCCGCCACCATCCCCCGAACTTCGTCGGCGATCTTGGTAGCAACGCCATTGTTTGAGCGCGTCTCCGCGGCCTGCAACTTCGCCATCCGTTCTATGATCGAAACCTCGCGAGGTCAGAAAAGGCCCTGCTGCCAAATCGTCTTGAAGCTCGACCGTTCCCCTTTCCTGCCTATCTCGGTGAAAGCCTCCATACGCGCAAGGCAAACCTGACCGTTCGTCGCGTATCCAACGTGGCCTCGCGAAGGGGCGCGGCCAATATCCGCAAAACGCAGTTTGCCTCTTTCACTTTGAATAATATTTTTTATAAGATTCGAAAGCCCAAACAAGGCCGGAACGCACGTCGCCGAGAAAAATTCCGCGGAAACCGGCGATTGGCGCACCGGAGAGAAGTTTTTGCGGGGCCGCGAGGGCACCGTCGATCGGCCGGGAGAAGAGCAGTGATACGTGTCTTGGCGCTGGCACTGATGCTGGCTCTTTTCGGGCTGACAGGCAGCGGCGTGGTGCGGGCGCAAGCCGCGGACGCAACAGCCGCCGCCGCGCAGTGGCAGGACGTCGGCCGAACCGGCTTCGGAACCAAGCGGCTGGTGCTCGCATCGGCCTGTACGGAAGCCTGCCCCTGGGGCGAATTGGGCGACTTCGTGCGCGAGTCGCTCGCACCGGCGGGTTACGACATCATCCTGTGCCGCAACTGCAACCGGACCGAAGGCCCGCGGCTGGTGGCCAAGGCTTCCTTTCCGCCGCCGCTGGTCGACGACGACCTGCGCTACGGCACGGTCAAACGCGTCCACGCGCCGGTCGACTTCGGGGTGACCGAAGCGTCGATGTTGAGCTGGGCGTATCAAGGCCAACAGATTTACGCCAAAGACGGCCCTTATCGCGATCTGCGCCTGATCGCGCGGATCGAGGACCCGACCTATCTGCTGGTCGCCGTGAAACCCGAATTGGGCATCACGAGCCTGGCGGAGATCAAAGCCCGCCGCCTGCCGGTGCGGATCATCACCGATTTCCAGCCGACCGTGATGCCGGTGCTTGCATATTACGGGCTCGACAAACACAGCCTCGAAAGCTGGGGCGGATCGCTCGTCGCGCCCCGCGACGTCACCGCAGAAACCCCGTTCGACGTGGTCGTTTCCAGCCTCGCGAGCCCGGCCAACAACCCCGAATCGGCCTTCTGGACCACGCTGACCGTAGCTCACAAGCTGCAGTTCCTCGATCTGCCGAACGATCTGCTCGATCGCCTGGTCAAGGAAACCGGAATGGTGCGCGTCACCGCCCGGTGGGGGATCCTGCGCGGCGTGGACCGCGCGATCCCCACCGTCGGCCGGTCGGGCGAGGTGGTCTTCGCCCGCACCGACATGCCGGACGACGTAGCCTATGCGGTGGCCCAGGCGATCGATCGACACCGCGACCAGCTCAAATGGTTCGTCCGTCCCTACTCGCTCGATCCGCGCACGGTGGGCGATGGCCACGGCGTTCCGCTGCATCGGGGGGCGGCGCGCTATTACCGCCAGATGGGATATATCAAGTGACCGCCATGCGCTGAGCGCACCGAAGCACACGATCGTTCGCCTTCCCTTCGGGTCCGGCAGGGAACGGCCGGGAAAGCCGGAACAACCGGCGGAGCAAGGCTAAAAGGAAGAGAGATGCCCCTGTCCAACGCGTTCAAGATACCCGCGGCGATTTTCTGCGCGGTCGCCGTCTACATCCTCGTCTTCGCCAAATTCGACACATTCATGTTCTTCGGCTTTCCGATCGTAGCCGGCGTCGCGGGCGCGCTGGTGCTGCGCGGCCTCGATCCGCAGCGAACGAACGCCGACCATGTCACCGACGCGCTGCGAATCTATTTCGGGCTGCATCTCGTCTGGTCGTCCTCGCGCTACTGGTTGGAAGGCACGCAGCCACCGATTCCCGACCCGATCGGGGGGCCGTTTATCGCGTCGCTGACGGCCATGGGGCTCTATCCCGGCATCAAGGCGATGGAAGGCATCGTCGGCCTGATACTGCTGACAAACCGCTTCATTCCGCTGGTGCTGGTGCTGGAAGTGCCGATCAGCTTCAATATCTTCTACCTCAACGTTTTCATCACCGGGGCGCCGCGGCAACTCCTCACCGGGCCGTTCGAACTCGGGGTCAATTGTGTGCTGCTGTTGGCCTATTTCCGGTATTACGCGCCCTTCCTGCGCCCGCGCGCCTACGCCGCGCCGCCGCGCTTTCTCGGATCGAGCGCGATCGACGCCGCTCCGGAGATGAGGAAGGATAGCCGGCCGTGACCCTCCAGCTTGACGATCCGGCCGGCCACTCCCGGTCCGGCGATCTCGCCCACGCGATCGATGCCGCGCCGTGGAGCGGCTTTCAGAAATGGATCCTGGTCCTTTTGTCGCTGGTCTTCGCCGTCGATGGCCTGGCCAACCAATCGCTCGGCATCGCGCTGCCCGCCCTGATCGCCGATTGGCGCGTCCCGCCCGGCGTTTTTGCCCCCGTCGCGGCCGCGAACCTTGCCGGGGTCGCGCTCGGATCGATCGCCGGCGGCCTGCTGGGAGACCGGCTGGGTCGGCGCTGGGCGCTGATCGGCGCGATCATCCTGTTCGGCCTGACCACCTCCGGCGGCGCACTGACCCAGAACGCCATGCAATTGATGGTCGTGCGCTTCTTCGATGGCCTGGGAATCGGTGCGGCGATCCCGAACGGCGCTGCACTGATCTCCGAATTCGCCCCCCGCAACCGGCGCGGCCGGGCCATCGCAATCGGGATGGTATTCATTCCCGTAGGCGGCATCCTTGCCGGCGGGCTCGGCGCAAGCCTGCTCGAGGCGCTCGGCTGGCGCGCATTGCTGGTGGCGGCAGGCCTCGTGCCGATCGTGCTCGGGGTGGCGTTCATCGGCGCGCTTCCGGAATCGCCCACCTTTCTGCTTCGAGCGGGCAAGCACGCGGCGCTCGAACGGCTGCTCGATCGCTGCGGCATCCGTTGCGCCCCCGGCGCGCAGTTCGAAGCGCCGCAGGTGGAGGCGGCGATCGCGCCGCTGCGGGTGCTTCTTTCGCGCAACCTGCGGCATCGCACGTTGCTGCTGTGGGGCGGATTCTTCACTTGCCTGATGGCGTCGTACACCATTTTCAGCTGGGTGCCGACGATGCTCCACACGCTCGGGTTCAATCTCACGATGACCAGCGTCGGCCTCACCACCTTCAACACCGGCGGGGTGATCGGCGCGTTGTTCAGCGGGGTCGCGCTCGATCGCAAGGGCTTCAGCGTCACGCACTTGTCAATGGCGGTCGCTGCGTCGATCCTCGCGGCCGGCCTGGCGGTGCTGCTGAGCGCGAATTTCATCGCGGCGGCGTTGATCCTGCCGATGATGCTGGCGCTCGGTTTCTGCATGTCGGGCCTGCACAACACGCTCTACACCCTGGCGGCGAACACTTATCCCACCGCGGCGCGGGCAACGGGCGTGGGAATCGCCTCTGCGGTCGGCCGGTTGGGCGCGGTGCTGAGTTCCTTCACCGGCGTGATGTCGCTCGAATACGGCGCGTCGCTTGGATTCTTCGGCTTGGTCGCGATTCTGCTGTTCATCTGCGGCATCGCCGGATGGGCCACTCGGGTCGGCCGGGCGCAGCACGAGGTGGCATTCGCGGCGGAAGCATAGCGCCACGTCCATTTCCAGAACTTGCGGGAGACTACGAGATGACGATCCGTTCGACCCTTGCCGGCGCGATGGCCGCAGCCGCGCTCACCGGCACGGCCTTCCCGGTGCAGGGCATCGCGAGGGTTGGCGCGGCTCTCCACGTAGACGTCCAGCAGGGCGCCCTGCGGGGAGCCGAAACGGATGGCATCCGGCACTTCTTCGGCATTCCGTTCGCGGCACCGCCGATAGGCGATCTGCGCTGGCGCGCGCCACAAGCGCCCGCAGCCTGGACCGGCGAACGCGAGGCAACCGCATTCGGTCCGGCGTGCGAACAGATCCGCCGCCCAGCCAAAAACGGCGAGGCCGCAATGCCGATGAGCGAGGATTGCCTGACGCTCAACATCTGGGCTCCTGAACCAAAGGGCGCCCCTCTGCCGGTGATGGTGTGGATCCATGGCGGCGGTTTCATGTTCGGTTCGGGCCGTGAGCCCACGTTCGACGGCACTGCCCTGGCCAAGAAGGGCGTGGTGCTGGTGACGATCAATTATCGGCTCGGCGCGCTGGGCTTCATGGCGCACCCGGAAATGACCGCGGAGGCGGGTTATCATGCTTCCGGCAATTACGGCATTCTCGACCAGATCGCCGCGCTCAAGTGGATTCGCGGCAACATTGCGGCGTTCGGCGGCGATCCGCGCAACGTTACGATCTTCGGCGAATCCGCCGGCAGCACGGCGATCAGCATCCTGCAGGCCTCGCCGCTCGCGGCCGGGCTGTTCGACAAGGCGATCGGTGAAAGCACCTCTCAGTTCGACCCCGATGGCGGCCTGATCGGCCGCAAGGACATGCGCCAGGCGGAGGAATACGGCAAAGCTTTCGCGGACAAGCTCGGCGCGCCGACGCTGCCTGCGCTGCGCGCGCTCCCGCCGGAGCAGATCCTCGCGGACCCTACATTCTTCTGGCCGACCGAGCGCGACGGATACGTGCTGCCCGACATCGTCTACAATATTTTCGCGCAAGGCCGGCAGAACGACGTGCCGACGCTTGTCGGTTCGAATTCGGATGAAGGCTCGACGATCAAGATGGAGTGGGTGAAACGGGTCCAGGCCGATCCCGCGGCGTACGATCGCATTTATGGCTCGGCCGATGACCAGTTGCGCCAATCGGCCACCGATGCGGTCGAATGGCAGATGCGCACCTGGGCGAAATTGCAGACCCGCACCGGGAAGGCGAAGGCCTGGCTTTACTGGTTCGACCGGCCATGGCCCGGCCAAGTGGCGAAAGGCGCATTTCACGGCAGCGAGATCGTTTACGTGTTCAAGAATCTCGCTACCGAAAGCCAGCCATGGACCGACGAGGACCGGCGGGTGTCGGACCTGATGTCGAGTTATTGGGTCAACTTCGCCCGCACTGGCAACCCGAACGGCCCCGGACTTCCGGAATGGCCGAACTATGCTGAGAGCGATCCCAAGCTGATGCGGCTCGCGCCGGACGCGGGTGTCATCTCCTCCCCGCGTCCGCAAGCGCAGGCATTCCTCGACAGTTACTTCGACAAGCGACGCTGACGTTCCGGTATCAGTGCAGCAGCCAAAGCGTCAGGTAGGTAACCCCAGCCGCTGCAGCGACGCCGCCGACGATCGCGGCCCCGTGCGCGGCGCGTGCGAGACCGCCTCCGCCGTCGGCCGCCCCGAGATGCGGCGGGCCGGCCCTTAGCGCCAACATCGGCCGATAGCGATCGAGATGGCCAAACGACATCACCGCGTTCAGCGCGATGATCACGATCCCCACCGAAACGCCGAATTTGCTCAGGTGCGAGGAATTGACGAACGCGATCATTAGCGTGATCGGCCATGCCGCGACGATCGCCAGCGCCGCATAGAGGTCCAGCAGCAAGGCCAGCCCGATGGCGATTTCCAGCACTTTGACGATTGCCATCACGCCGGAATCCACCAGCGCCGGCAGGAGCCCTGGCCCCGGAAGGACCGTGCGGTCGAAATAGAACCCGCACCAGTAATTCAGACCATGGAACAGGAACCAGCCGCCGTAGAAGAACTGGCACAGGTAAGCAAAACCGGTGAACGCCGAGCGTTCACCGGTCCGCTTGGAGCGGATTGCTGCGACAGGATTGGTTTCTTGCGCCCGAGCTTGGGAGGATGCGGGTGGCAAGAGATTCTACCGCAGCAATGCCTGTCCGCTCCTCAAAACTTCTTCGAGATATCGAACGATACGAAGCGCCCGACAGGGCTGGAATACGAGGGATCGAACCGGATCGGGGTTCCTCCGGCGTTGACCACCAGCGGCGGCTTCGCGTCGAGCAGATTGAGCGCGCTCACCGAAAAGGCGAGCCCTCTGAACACCGCCGACTCCTGATCCGGAAACGCATAGCGCACTGTGAGATCGACAGTGGTGTAGGAATCGATGTGCTGATACTTGTCGGGGACGGTGGCCGGCAGGAACGCGCGGGTTATCTCGCGCGAATTCACGTAGTTGATGAACGCGTCGGCCGAAAAGCCTCCCTTCTCGACGCCGAGCTCCAACTTGCCGGTGAACCGCGCCGGATAGCCGAAGTGATTGACCTCGTCGACCAGCGGCGATCCCGGAACCGGGGCGGTCTTGTAATGGAACGCGTAGTTGCCCGCCACGCCCAGGTGGAACGTGGCCCAGCTGCTGTCGATCGTATAGTCGGCGCTGAAATCGAGCCCGTCGGTCTTGACCACGCCGCTGTTGTTGCGCCGTGAATCGACGATCGCGATGATCGTCGTCGGATCGGCCGGCGGGCCGAGATAAGGCAAGCCGGGATCTGCCGTGATCGTGTTCCAGTAATCGACGAACTGGCCGATCGTCATCGTCGCCTTGCTGGGGAAGTAGTTCGGGTTGAAGACGATGAAACTGTCATACAGGCCCGAATTCAGCACCGCCCCGATCGGGGCGTTGTAGGCGGCCGTGTCGATTTTGTCGGTGTAAGTGATGTTGTAATACGTCAGCGACGCCCGGACGTTCGGGATCAGCTGCGGGCCGAGGTCGAAGCCGAACGACCAGGTCGTGGCCTTCTCCGGCTTGAGGTCCGGATTGCCGCCAATCGGGTAGACGTAGAGGAACGAACCGTTCGCCGGATCGAGGCCGACCGCCGCGCCGCTGCCGGTGCGCGGCAGGAAGCCCGCGGTCGCGTATTTGTTCACATCCACCAGGCTCGGCGCGCGGAACGAAGTGCCGTAGCTGCCGCGGAAGGTCAGGCCATCGACAGGCGAGTAGTTCACCCCGATCTTGGGATTGGTGGTCGAGCCGACGTCGCTGTAGTGATCGTAGCGGATCGCCGCGTCGAGTTCGAGCCGCGCGATACCGGGCACTGCGTTGCCGGCCCCGAAGAACGGCACGAACAGTTCGGCATAAGCCGATTCGACGTCACGCTGGTTCTGCGCGGGAATAGACGTCACGACGCTGACATTGTCGGTGCGGGTATTTGAAATCTGCCCGGTGCCGGTCAGATGATCGTGGTGCAACTCCCCGCCGATCGCCATCCGCACGTCGCCGCCGGGAAGGCTGAACAGGCTGCCGCCCACGTTCGCCGTGCCGCCGTAGAGCGTGTACTTCGAACCGATGTCGGTGAACGCGCGAAACAAGTCCACCGTCGCGTCCGAATTGCAATCGTAGGCGGTACCATCGCAGAAAGGATTGAAGAAATCGACGTTGGCCGGCTTGCCGGTCCCCGCCACCGTGGCGCCCAGCGCGCGGTTCAACCCGTTCGAATTGATCAGATTGTCGGTGTAGCTGTCGCCTTTGTCCTCGCTGTAATAGCCGGTCACACTAGCCTTCCAGCTATGGCCGAAATCGACGTCGAACCCGCCGGTGATCGACCATAGCTGCTCATAGCCGTTGGCGCGTGCCGGGCCCAGGTCGTGAAGGAAGTTGTACGGCACCAACACCGTGCCGTTGGCGGGGCAATCGAGCGTGGCGCTGTCGTCCGCCTTGCCGGCATAGCATGGGCTGTAGGGATTGGTGTTCGGGACGCTCAGCGTACCCGTCTGGGGAATGCCGTTGAGAACGTAACTGCGACGCGAAAAGAAGCCGTCCGCCTTGAACTTTATCGCATCGCCGATGTCCTGCTCGAACGTTCCAACCACTGAATGGCGTTTGCCGCTCGGCACGGCGTCCGCGCCGTCCCATGAGTTCTCGCGATTGGGGGTGGTGGAAAGATCGCCGAGCGTGAGCCCGGTGCCGTCTTGACCGGCAGGAATCCCGTAGGACGTGCCGTTGGCGACGAACTGCACGTTGCCGGGGTTGGAGAACAGCGGGTTGGCCCCGCCGTTGTAGGGTGACAGGTCGCTGTTGTAGAGATTCGGCCGGTCCTTCGCCTCCAGCGCACTGCGCTGCTGGTATTGGTAGGCGAGGAAAAAGCCGCCCGAGCCCCAGGTGCGGCCGACCGCGAGCGCACCTGTGTACTCCTCTACCGAATCGGCAAAGCCGGCGCGGAACTGCGCCTCAAGGGTATTTTCGGGTTTGCGGATGATGTAGTTCACCACGCCCCCGATCGCGTCGGAGCCATAAATCGCCGAGCCGCCGTCGGCGACCACTTCCACCCGCTCGAGCGCGATGGGAGGGATGTTGTCGGCGTCGAAAAGTTGGCCGTTCGGCCCTTGCGGAGCGACGCGGTGGCCATCCACCAGGCTGAGAGTCGAAGCCGTTCCGAGGCCGCGCAGGTTAACCGATTTCGCGAAGAACGTGTTGAGCGACGAGTTCTGGATCACCGAACCGCCGGCCTGATCGTCGGAAGCGCCGAAATTGACGACCTGGGGGAGCTTGCGCAGCGCGTCGGTGGTGGTGCTGACCCCCATCTTCTGGATTTCGTCACGGCCGACCGGAATGACCGCCGAACCGACCGGCGCGACGCCCTGGATGCGCGTACCGGTGACGACGATCGATTGGCCTTCGTCGGCGGGGGAGGTCGATGTCGGCGTCGACGTCGAATCGTCGCCGCCGTCCTGCGCGAAAGCTGGCGTCGCGATCGCCAATCCCACCGCCAGCAGCGAACTCGAAACACAAAGTTGGCCCAGGCCCCTGACGCGCTTCGCTGCACAATTCCCGCTCATATTCGCCCTCCCTTTTCCGCCAATCTGTCGTTGGCCGAAATCCGTTACCCATCGCGGCTAGAATCCGATCCGGGGTATCCTATATTATATTTTATTTTGCATATTGTTCAACGGCGGTCCTGTCAAGCGGTTGGGCTCAACGATGCAGCGGTGTCGCCTGCCCCCCGCGCACTCGCGCATTCGTGTCACACACATGTATCTCGCGCGTTCGAACGGCCTTCAGCCCGAGCCGGCACGCACGGGGCCAGCAGCCGAATCCAATGCTGTGCGGCCACCCAGCCCAGGCGGCGGGGCTGCGCGGGCCCTGATCCGCAGGAACGGCCGGTAATAGGCGAAATAGGCCAGCAGCAGCGCGCAGTTGGCTCCGAATTCCGCGGGCCCGGTCAGCCAGCCGATCAACTTGCCGGTAACGAACGTGTTGAGATAGAAGATCGTGGTGCTCGTCGGCATCTGCAACACCAGCGCCAGCGGCACGAACCTGTTCGAGAGCAGCGCAAGGCCGACGATACCCTCGAGCGTCTTGATCGCCGGAAATGCGCCGATCGCAACCAGCGAGGCCACGAATGGGCCGCCGAGCGGATGGTGGATCACCGGCTGGATGTCCGTGGTCCAATAACGGATGCACGACCACAGCAAGTGTCCGCCGAAATAGATGCGCAGCACGTCTGTGACTTGATCGGCGGCGGTCCAATCCGGCTGACGCACCGAGTTCCAGATCGCGACCGCCACGCCGCCGATCAAGGGCAAGCCGAAAAACAGAAAGGAATCGAAGCTCAGCAGGCCGAATGCAAGGCCAGCGGCGCAGACCAGCACGCCGAGAACGATCCTGATGCCCTTCGTCATACCACCCCCGAGCAGCACGCGCCGGCTGTCGCGCCGCGTTATTGCCGAAGGCCGGCCTGAACGAGCAGCGGCGTCACATCGCTCATCCAGGTGGTCAGCCCTTCTTCGAAATTCACGAAGCTCAATACGACACCGTCGGCGCCGGCCTGGGCAATTTCCGCCAACCGGTCGACGATCCGTTCCGGTGTCCCTACCAGATGGACCCCTCCGAACCCCCCGAGCACCTTCTGCCGCGCGAGCCGCGCCTCAGGCCCGTCGCCCCGCGGCACCAGGTTTGGCGGCATCGAATCGAGCACCGCCAGATCTCCTTTTTCCTCCAGCACATAGTCGCGATAACGCTCCGCTTCGGCCTGGGTCGGACGGCAGATCACCCAGCAGGACGTCCAGATCTCGAACTCGCGATCGAATTCTTCCTTCCCGAGCTCGCGCAGCCCGGCGAATCGCTTGCGGATATCCTCGACCGGCTCGCCTTCGCTCACGCTCTGGAAGGCAATGTCCGCATACTTGGCGGCAAACCGCGCGCCGGTTCCGGACTGGCCCGCCTGCATGATCGGCGGGTGGGGCTTGCTCAGCGGCTTGGGGTTGGCTTCGCCCTTCACGATGCGGATGAACTTGCCTTCGAAATCGAACGGTTCTTCGCGGGTCCACAGCAGCTTGACCGCGTCGATCCATTCCGCGGCGTAGGCATAGCGGCTGTCGTGATCCATCATCGGCGAGCCGAACATCGCGAACTCGGGTGGAAACCAGCCGCAGACGAGATTGAGCCCGAACCGCCCGCCGGAGATGTGATCCGCAGTGATCATCTGCTTCGCCGCGACGATCGGATGGATCACCGGCACATGCACGGTCGAAAAAATCTTCGATTTCGCGGTGATCGCGCCCAATCCCGCGGCCCAGGTCAGCGGCTCGTAATTGTTGCCGCAATAATTCGTCTCGCCCCCCAAGCCTTTCCAGCGTGCGAGCGGCACCTGGATTTCGAAATCGGCCTGCTCGGCGAGATGGGCGACACGCGCGACGGTCGGCCAGTCGAGGTGATGCCGATCTTCCGCCTTGGTGGCGGTGAAACCGCCATCGAGATTGGTGCCGAAAGTTCCGAGCTTGAGCCTGTTCATGCCAGGAACTCCAGCAATCGGTCCCAATGGCGCTGCTCTCCCTCGGGATGATGAGAAGCGTCGGCTATCGCGAAACCGTGATAGGTCCCCGGGTAGACTTCGATGCGGTGCTCGCGGCCCGCTTCGCCGAGCGCGCGGCCGAGTTCCGCCTGATGCTCGGCGGTCATGAAAGCGTCGGTCTCCGCACAGCCGAAATAATAGCGCGCCCTGCTTGCACCGACCGAACGGTGGGGGCTGTCCGGCCGTCCGGTGACCATATGGCCGCCATGGAACACCGCGACCGCGCCGACGCGATCGGGGTGCGCGGCCGCGGTCCACATCGCCATCGGCCCGCTCATGCAATAACCGACGCAACTCGCCGGTCCGGCAGCGACGCTGGACTGGGCGGCAAGCGCGGCGAGCCAGGCCTGCGAATCCCGCTCGATCGTCTCCTTCGAGAGAGTTCCGGCCATGCTCAAGAGGCGCCCGAAATCGCCCGAATTCTTGACCGACAGCGGCGGATCGAAGGGTGCGCCCAAGCGATAGAACAAATTAGGCAGCAACACTGCAAAACCGGCATCGGCCAGCCTTTGCGCCATCGCCTTGAACAGCGGCCGCACACCCATGATGTCGGTGTAGAGCAGCACCCCGGGCCACGGCCCTTCCCCTTCGGGCGGGGTGAACAGCCATGCCTCGCTGGCGCCGTCGGCGGTCTTGATCGTCAGTTTGGCCCCCTCGGCTGCAGGCATTGCCGGCTCCTGCGCGGCGAATACCGGTCGCTCGCCGAACGACATGCCGATGCCGAGAGTCTGTCCGCCGTCGACGGGGATATTGGCTCCGGTGATGTAGCCTGACTCGTCAGAAGCCAGGAACACCGCCAGCGGGGCAACGTCCTCAGCCAGCCCGACGCGCCCCAGCGGCGAGGTGCGGATCTGCTTGTGCAGGTTGTCATTGGGATCGCGGATCAGCTGCTCGAACATCTCTGTGGCGATGAGACCCGGACTGATGCAGTTCGCCCTGATGCCCGAAGGGCCGCCTTCCAGCGCCATGTGGCGGGTCAAGCCGATGACCCCGGCCTTGCCGGTACCATGGGCTGCCATCGGCATGTCGCTGCCGCGTCCGCCGATGATCGAGCCGGTATTGATGATCGAGCCGCCGCCCCGGGCGACGAGATGCGGCCAAGCGGCCCGGGTGACGAAAAAGATCACGTCAAGTTCGTGCCGCAGCGTGAAATGCCACGCCTCGGTCGACATATTCATGAGAGGACCGATCCGGCCGAGGGCGGCGTTGTTGTAGAGCACGTCCATGCCCCCGTAGACCGCCGCAGCGTCATTCACCCAGCGGGTCGCCTGCTCTTCGTCCGACAGGTCGACCGGGGCCATGGCGGTCATTTCGCCGCCTTCGGCACGGACCAGCTCGACTGTCTTCTCCGATGCCTCGCGCTTGATATCGCAACCGACGACCTTGGCGCCTTCGCGCGCAAACGCGAGGGCCGCGGCGCGTCCCTGCCCGCCGGCGGTTCCCGTGATCAGGGCAATTTTGCCTGTCAGTCTTCCCATGCGCGTTTCCCGATCCGTTCGTCCCATCAGTGAATCAGAGCCGCAAATGGTGCGCGGCGATGCTCGATGTGTAAGTGGGCTTGGACGCTCGACCAGGCGGCACCACCCTTTTGGTGCCTATCCAATCCCACCCGCGGATGCCCATTTCGCCCCGCTGGTTAAGCGGCCAATTTATCTTACCTCTAAGATACCTTAAAGGCACCTCAAGGCAAGTGCTCGTTGGCAAGCCGCCGCCCGCTCGGGCGGCGAACAGGAAATTTGCGCGGCCGTCGATGCCGCGGGCGCACCACGTACCACCTACGGCAATCCGAAGACTGGGCCGGACTATTTTGCGGCGATCTTATAGGATCGGGCAGGTCCGCTACGTTCCGGCAGGCGGCGGCCCTGCGATCATGCCTGCGCCGACCCAGTCGAAATGATCGTTGGGTTCTCGCGCGGGTCGTGCCGGAACGAAACTGTCGGCGGCATTGATGTCACCGGTGCCTTTGTATTTGGCCTCTGTCGGATAGGGATAAACCGGGCGGGTACGTATTTTTCCATCATCGAGAACGGCGGCCCCGACGATTGCATCGGGCGCCTTGCCGCGCTCGACCCAGTTCACCATCGGCCCGAGCATGTCGTGCTCGTAGGCGACATAGCCCCCCGAGCAGTGATAGACGCCAGGCAGCATGTAGACCTTGAGGAAATCGTCGGTGCCGGCAAAGCCGCCCATTCGGTCGCGCACGTTCTGGTAGTAGTCGAGCAGGATGTACGATCCGCCGGCGTTGTCGGCTTCGCCCTGCCACATGATCAGCTTGCCGCCGGCAGCCTTGAACGCGGAGAGATCGGGATTGTTGGCATCGTAATAGCCGCCCTTCTCGAGCATATCGACCACGTCCGCCTTGCCCGGCTTCCAAGTTTTCCAGTCGAAATCCTGATGCGTATCGCCGCCGTAGATCATGTATTTGATCTGGTTTGCGGCCAGCTGGTTGCCGTTGACGGTGAAGCTGCCCGGCGCCGTCCACAGCAGTTCCGAACCGTAAGGCTCGCCGCCGAAGAACAATTGCCGGCCCTGATCGTCGACCGCGCCCCGATAGAGCGAGCGCGCGACCTCTGCCTGAGCCGCACTGATGCAATTGCCGGTCTCGCCGGGCTTACACACGATCGTGACCGGATCGAAACGGCAGGCGCGGGGATTGGCGATCTCACCGTCTGCCAGCCCGTCGATGCGGTCGCAGGCGGCGATGACGGCCTTGTGCAGCGTCGTGGCGGCGGCCGGGGTGATCACCGGGTCGCCGTCGGGCCCGCGCCACACTTTCGCTTCATGGATGATCCGGGTGACCCCGGCAGTGATCCACAGCGCGGGGGCACCCGCGACGATCCCGTCGAAATCCTTCGGGTAGCGCTGGGCTTCCATCATCGCCTCGCGCCCGCCGTTGGAGCAGCCGAGAAAATACGAGTATTCCGGCGCCTTGCCGTAGTAGGTCTTGAGGATCTCCTTCGCCACCACCGCCATCACGTGGGAGGCGCGCCACGCGAAATCGACCCGCAATTGTGGAGCCTTGGCGGCCCACAGCGTGTCCATCAGCTCCGGTCCCACATGGCCCGAATTATTGAAGCTCACCGCAAAAGCGCCGCCGAATGCGAGTGGATTGTCGCACGTTGGGGTCACAGTCTGGTAGATCGCCCCACACGCCCCGCCACACCCGCCTTGCAGATAGCGGCCGGTGTATGACTTCGTCGGCAAGTGGAATTCGAACTGGATCTGCGGGGCGATGATCCCCTTGACCAGGCAGAACTGTTCGCTGCCCTTGGTTTCCGTCGCGGTCGAGGTGATCCGCGAAGGTGCGCCGTCGATGCCGAGGAAGTCCTGCTTCGCCAGGTCCGCGCAACTCATCACCGGAGGAATTGCCGCGCGCGCGGGCAAGGACGCCAGCGGAGCGGGCGGTTGCGGAGCGCTCTGCGCGCTTGCCGGAAGTGCGGTAAACTCCGCGATAACGGCCAATGCAAGGATCGCCGCGGCAAGGCATGGGATTTTCTTCAACATCGCGTTTTCTCCAAAGCCGTGGTCGAGGTCATCGCGGGTATCGCTGTGGCGACGCGTGGCACATCTCGTGCCCCGCCGTGGCGGGGTAATAATGGCGAGCCAGGTCGCTCACGAGCGCGGCGTCGCGTACCGCGACTAGGGTCGCGCCGGCTTCGCCGAAGCGCATGTATTCGCCCGGCGCTTCGCGCACTGACGGCCACTTCGGCAGGCCCGGTCCGTTGGGATTGCCGGTGCGCGCGAAGTTGACCCAGTAACCGCTCAGGAGAGCGTGTGTTCGATCGTCGACCAAGCCCATCTGCGGGTTGCCGGAATTGCGGTATGTGCCGAATACGTAGGCCAGCTCGGAGCCGTGACGAGCGATGCGCGGCTCGCCCTGGGGCGCGGGCGGCGCGTAATCGAACAGATAGCGATAGATCGGCGCCCGACCGGTCTTTGCCTGCAGGCAGGACCACGTCGCCGCAGGAAAATCGCCCCATTCGCGGTTCGTCAACCGCCAGCGAGCATCGGTGGGGGCATCGCCAGACAAGTCCGCGGCGATCGCCCCTGCCAGCGGGCCGAAATCATCGGTGAGGCCGGCAGCGAGTTGTTCGCGCGTTATTTCGGGCGGCCGCGGAAATTCCTGCGCCGTATTGCCGATCAGCATCGGGACGTCGTTCTGGCGGCCTTGCTCATAGATCGCGTAAACGTCATCCGGCAGGAGCCAGCCGTCGACGTTGGGTTCGAATTTGTCTGCATCCCGCGCGATCAAGCGGTCCACAGGCAATTCGCGCAAGGCCGGCAGATCGGCGGCCCCCAGGTCTCGCATGAAAGCCGTGCCGGCCTTTTCCGCCTCACGCAGCGGTTGTGCGCGGCGAACGCCGAAAGACGAACCCGATTCCCCGATCGCACGCTGGAACAATCCTTTCGCGAGCGGTGAAGCAGTGAGGATGTTGATCGTTTCGGAGCCCGACGATTGGCCGAAGAGAGTGACGTTATCAGGATCCCCGCCAAACCCGGCGATGTTCGACCGCACCCAGCGCAGCACGGCGATCGCGTCGAGGAGGCCATAATTGCCGGAAACGCCATGGGGCGATTCCGAGCTGAGTTGCGGCGTCGCCAAAAAGCCCAACGGGCCCGTGCGATATCCGAAACTGACGAGGACGACGCCTTGCCGCGCGAGGTCCGCCCCGTCGAACTCGGGGGCCGCCGCCGATCCGCCACGAAAGCCGCCGCCATAAATCCATACCATCACCGGCCGTTTGGCGGCCTTGCCCGGCCCCCCGGTCCAGAGATTAAGGTAGAGGCAATCCTCCGCCATGCGGGCGTGGTCCGGGAACGTGCCGGGACAATCGGGCGCAAACCGTGTGGCGTCGCGCACGCCCTGCCAGCGCCGTGGTGCGACAGGCGGCCGCCAACGGCGATCTCCCGTCGGTGGAGCGGCATAGGGAATACCCTTGAAGGCCAGCGTGCCGTGCTCTTCGATGCCGCGTACCGCACCCGCGTCGGTCTCGACCACCGCCTCAGCCTCGGCGCCGCCCGACGCGGCGTTTGCCAAGAGGGCGACGAGCAGGGCAACAATGACCGAGCGGATGCGGATGCGTGGGATCATCGTCGCGAGCAATCCGTCTCGGCGAAAAACGCGAAGGTCTCCGGAAGGTAATCGATCCATGCCGATGCGTGCGTACCTTCGGGCACGATATGCACTTGTGCGTTGACCCCCGCGGCGCGCGCCCGTTCCGCCAATTGCCGCGTGTCTGCCGGCTTGGCGATGTCGTCGCGTCCGCCGTTGACGAAGAGCACTCCAGCGATGGGCCGGAGCCGCTCGACGGGATAATCGCGCCAAGGCGGGCCGTCGCTCGGCGAAATCGCACACCAGGTCCGCGGCATCTTGCTGGCGAAATGGAGCACGCCGGTCATGCCCATCGAATTGCCCATCAGGTAGATCCGTCGGGGATCGATATGATAGTCCTTGCGCACCCGATCGAGCACGTGAAGCACGTCCGCTTCGGCGAGCGCGGTTTCGGCTTCGGGAGACATCGTCGGGGGCGGGCCCGGGCGGCTCAGCTTGGACGGAAGGGGCAGGTCGGCGCCGTAATCGGCCATCCCGTCGAAGCCGTTGGGCGAAACGATCACGAATCCGTGCCTTTCCGCCTGCTGCTCGAGCTTCCCCTTGGCGTCGTCGAACGGCGAATCCGCGGTGCCGCCGTAGCCATGCAGGATGACCACTAGCGGCCACTTCTGCTGCCTGGTCCAGTTGGATGGCAGGAACACGCGGTACGGCACTTGCGCACCGTGCGCTTGCGGCATCGCGTAGCTGAGATGAAGGGCGGCGTTCGCCGGTTTATCCGCCGCCCGCAGTGAAACGCCTCCTGCCGCGACCGACGACGCCGCAAGCAACGCCAGCGTCATCCCCCAACCGGTTCCATACTTCACCTGCCCTCTCCCGCCGGCCTTGTCTGCGACTCATTATATATAATATCGTATAACAACAACAGGCGGGATGATAGTTGGGACGAGTCCCGTCCGTCCGGATGTTACCTGATCGCGGCTACAACAACGACACGTTCGGCCCGATGGCGGAAAAGCCGCGCCGGCGGCCCGGCTGGCGGGTCGAGGAAATGCCGTCACGCATGATGTGCAACACGCCGCGGTCGTCCAGACACGCCGCGATCTGATCTTCCGGCGCTCGTTCGCCGGCGTTAAAACCTGCCGGTGAGGATAGTGGCGGACAAGACCGTAGACTTCATCCGCAGCACCCGGCAGCTCAGCCGCTATACCGGCAGCCCGATGTAATTCTCGGCGATGCTGGTCTGCGCCGCGCGGCTGGAGGCGATGTAATCGAGCTCGGCGACCTGCATCGCGCGCTCGAACGGGCCGTCTTCGGGGAACCGGTGCATCAGGCGGGTGAGCGACCAGCTGAACCGCTCGCTCTTCCACACCCGCGCCAGCGCCCGGTCCGAATAGGCGGCGATCGCGTCGAAATCGTTGCGCTTGAAGAAGCCGATCAGCGCCTCGCTCGCGTAGAACACGTCGCTCGCGGCGAGGTTGAGCCCCTTGGCCCCGGTCGGCGGGACGATGTGCGCGGCATCGCCGGCGATCAGCAGGCTGGCGTGGCGCATCGGCGCGAACACGTAGCTCCTCAATGGCGCGATCGATTTCTCGAGCGCGGGCCCGCGGGTCATGTGCGCGGCCGCCTCGGGGCCGAGCCGGATCGCCAGCTCGTCCCAGATGCGCTCGTCGGGCCAGTCTTCCAGCTTCTCGCTCAGCGGCACGTCGATGTAGTAGCGGCTGCGATGCTCGCTGCGCATGCTGGCGAGCGCGAAGCCGCGGGCATGGTTGGCGTAGATCAGCTCGTGGTTGCACGGCGGCACGTCGGCCATGATGCCGAGCCAGCCGAACGGGTACTCGCGCTCGAACTCCTGCGCGACGCCGGCCGGGATTGCCCGGCGCGACGGCCCGTGGAACCCGTCGCAGCCGGCGATAAAGCGGCAGTCGATGCGCTGCTCGGCGCCGTCCCTGGCGAAGGTGACGAACGGCGCGTCGCTCTCGACATCGTGCAGCGCGACATCTTCGGCCTCGTAGATGACCTCGAGCCCGCGCTCCTCGCGCGCGTCCATCAGGTCACGGGTCAGCTCGGTCTGGCCGTAGACCACCACGTGCCCGCCGGTCAGCGCCTCGATGTCGATCCGGATCAGCCGCTCGCCGTCGGCCAGGTTGAAGCCGTCATGCGGCAGGCCTTCGGCCGTGAGCCGCGCATCGAGCCCGAGCCGCGCCATCAGGCGGACGGTGCCCTGCTCGAGCACGCCCGCCCTTATGCGGCCGAGCACGTATTCGGGCGAGCGGCGCTCCAGCACCACGCACTCGATGCCCTCGGCGCGCAGCAGGTGGCCGAGCAGCAACCCCGCGGGGCCGGCGCCGATGATGCAGACCTGGGTCTTCATGCCGCCGCCCTCAGATCGGGAAATGGCCCGGCTCGGTCTCCACCGTGATCCAGCGCAGCTCGGTGAACGCGTCGATCCCGGCCTTGCCGCCGAACCGGCCGTAGCCCGACGCCTTGACCCCGCCGAACGGCATTTGCGCCTCGTCGTGCACGGTCGGGCCGTTGACGTGGCAGATGCCCGACTGGATCCGCCGCGCGACCTTCAGCCCGCGCGCGATGTCCTTGGTGAACACCGAGGCGGACAGGCCGTATTCGGTGTCGTTCGCCAGCTCGATTGCGTGCTCCTCGTCGCGCGCGCGGACCACCGCCACCACCGGGCCGAAGCTCTCTTCGCGGAACAGCCGCATGTCGGGCGTGACGCGATCGATCACGTGCGCGGGCATCAGCACCCCGCGGGTGGTTTCGCCGCCGGTCAGCTGCACCGCGCCTTTGGCGAGCGCATCCTCGATCAGGCCGCCCACGCAGTCGACCGTCTTGCGGTCGATCACCGCGCCGAGCGGGGTCTTGCCTTCGCGCGGGTCGCCCACCGGCATCGCCGCCACTTTCTCCTTGAACCGCGCGGCGAACTCGTCGGCCACTGCCTCGACCACGATGATCCGTTCGGTCGACATGCAGATCTGGCCTTGGTTCATGAACGCGCCAAACGCCGCGGCCTTCACCGCCTCGTCGAGATCGGCATCCTCCAGCACCAGCATCGGCGCCTTGCCGCCGAGCTCGAGCAGCACCGGCTTCAGGTGCTCGGCCGCGCGCTTGGCGATGATCTTGCCGACCCCGGTCGAGCCGGTGAAGTTGATCCGCCGCACTTCGGGCGCATCGATCAGCGCGCCGACCACTTCCGCGGCATCGGCCGGCGCGTTGGTCACCGCGTTGACGGTCCCTTCGGGAAAGCCGGCTTCGGCGAACGCCTCGACAATCAGCTCGTGCGTGCGCGGACAATTCTCGCTCGCCTTCAGGATCACGCTGTTGCCGCACGCCAGCGGCACCGCTATCGCCCGCACGCCCAGGATGATCGGCGCATTCCACGGCGCGATGCCCAGGATCACGCCGACCGGCTCGCGCAGCGCCATCGCGATGCAGCCGGGCTTGTCCGATGGGATCACTTCGCCTGCAATCTGCGTGGTGATCGCGGCCGCCTCACGCACCATGCTTGCGGCCAGGCCGAGGTTGAACATCGCCCAGCCCGCGGTCGAGCCGGTCTCGCCCATCATCGCCTCGACGAATGCGTCTTTGCGGCTTTCGAGCGCGTCCGCCGCCTTCATCAAGACCGCGCGCCGGGCGTTCGGCCCCAGCTTCGACCATTCGGCGAAACCTTGCTGTGCGCGCCGCGCGATCGCGGGAATGTCCGCCGCGCGCATGGCGGGCGCGCTCGATGCGACTTCGCCGGTAAGTGGATCGATCCGTTCAAACTTCATGGCAACCTCATCCTATGATCATGATGCAAAGCGGCACCTCTGGGCTTTTACCGCGCAGCCCCGCCCGGGGAAGGACCTTTCGCCCCAACTGTGTAAGTGCAATTCGGCGGGCTCTCTTCTCCCCATTGGCTGCCCGAAGTTTGGTTCGCCAATCGAGGGATTGCTCCCAAGAAACATGGTTATTGTCAATAACCGTCGCCCGAGGTACCCAACTTGATCTTGATCTGGTCCGATCTTGCGGACCGGCGGGCACGTCGGCCACAGCTGGATCGACCGAACTCCTCTCGGCAAAGGGCGTGGCATTGGCAGGCTCTCGGAAGATGAAGACCCGGATGTTCGACCCGTCGCTCGACTACGGCTTGCTGCCTACGCTGACCGGCTTCGCGCTGCGGCGGGCCAGCCTGCTCGATTTCGGCGGCTTCGGAGAGGCGTTGGGCGACCGTGCGATCACGCCGCTGCGCTATTCGATGCTCGAGGTGATCGGCGCCAATCCGGGCCTGCGGCAAGTGCAGCTGGCGGACATTCTCGGGCTCGCGAAACCGGCGGCGACGATCGCGATCGACTTCTGGCAAGCGCGCGAATGCGTGACGAGAAACAAGGACGAACGCGATCGCCGGTCTTACGGGGTCTATTTGACCGAAACCGGAGAAGAGACTTTGTCCGATCTGCAGCGCCGCGTGGTGGCGCACGATACCAGGCTGACCCAGTGCCTGAGCGCGCCGGAGCTCGACAACTTGCGCCGTTATCTCAAACGAATCTACGAACAGTAACGCCCCGAACCGGCTTCACAGGGCTTTCGGGATGCATTGACGGGAGGAAAGTTTGACATGAACAAGCATGTATTCTGCGCGGCCGCGCTGGCGTCGGCATTCCCGTCCGCGGCCGTGGCCCAAGGCCATGCCCAGCCCGCGCCGACACTGGAATTCGCGTTCGAGGAAACGGTGACGCTTGGAACCGCCATTCCGGTGGGCAACACCGCGCTTGGCAAGCGTAACATCGTCCCGATCACCGGCGGCACGTTCGAAGGGCCCGGTATCAAGGGCACGGTCATCCCCGGCGGGTGGGACTGGCAGCTGACCCGCGCGGACGGCTGCACGCAGATCAAGGCCGACTACATGCTCAAGACCGACGATGGAGTTGTGATCAACGTCGTCAACGCGGGCGCACTGTGTCCGCCCAAGGATGGCAAGCCCGCGGCGGTCCGGACAGAAGCGGTCTTCGAGGCCCCGCTCGGTAAATACGAATGGCTCGGACAGACCGCGTTTGTCGGCACGCTCGAGCTGGCGGCGGATGCGCCCGGCCCGGCGGTGCGCATCCGCTTCTACAAGGCCATCTGAAGCCACGAAAAGCAGAGAGGGAGAGCGATCGTGACAGGGAACGGAAACGATGGAATGCGTGGCCGGTTGACTATGGCTTTGGCGGTGGTCGTGGTTTGCGCCAGCGCCGCATGGCCAGCGCGCCCGATCTCGGCGCGCGATGACGCGAAGCCTTCGATGGGTGAGCGCTGCGCGGCGCTTTCCGGATTGGCGCGCGACGGGCTGAGGATCGACGAGGCTGAACTGGTCGCAACCGGGCCGATGAAAGGCGCTCCCCGCGCGCCAGCCGGATCGCCGCCGCCGCCGATGCTGCCCGAACACTGCCTGGTGCATGGCACGATCAACCCGCGGATAGGCGTTGGCGGGCGCCAATTCGGAATCGGTTTCGAATTGCGGCTGCCGAGCGACTGGAACGGCCGGTTCCTGTTTCAGGGCGGTGCGGGCCTCGACGGCGTGGCAGCGCCCGCGATCGGCAATATCTCGAATTCGAACGAGCCCCCGGCGCTGGCGCGCGGCTTCGCCGTGGTCTCGACCGACAGCGGACATAGCGGATCGATCATTGACGCGACCTTCGGCCTCGACCAGCAGGCGCGGACAGATTACGCCTACAATGCGCTCGACAAAGTGACGATCGAGGCCAAGCGTATTCTGGCCCGATATTATGGGGCCGATCCCAAGTATTCCTATTTCGTCGGCTGCTCGAACGGCGGCCGCCAGGCGCTGGTCGCGTCGCAGCGGCTGCCGCTCGAATTCGACGGCATTGTCGCCGGCGATCCGGCGATGCGCTTTTCGCGGATCGCCTTCGGCGAAGTATGGAACATGCAGGCATTGGCCAAAGTCGCTCCGCGTGATCTCGACGGCAGGCCGATCTATTCGAAGGTGTTCTCCGACGCCGACCTCCAGTTGGTCAGGCAGCAGGTGCTCAAAAGCTGTGACGCGCTCGATGGGCTGGCCGACGGGATGATCAACGACTGGCGCAGCTGCCGTTTCGATCCGGCCGAGCTCACCTGCCCCGGCGCCAAGACCGATCGCTGCCTCGCACCGGGCCAGGTCCAGGCGCTCCACGATTTGTTCCAGGGTCCGAAGACGGACGGCGGGAAGCCGATCTACGGCGGGTTCACGTACGACACCGGGATTGCCTCTTCGGCTTGGCGCGGGATGAGATTGGGCACGTCGACGACCGGGGAACCCAATTCGGCCGATTCCTCGCTCGGGCTCGGCCAATTCCGCTATTACCAGCTGACTCCGCCCGATCCTGCCTTCGATCCGCTGGCACCGTACGACAACGACCAGATGATGGATCGGCTGCGCCATACGGGTGGGATGGGCGACGGAGACAGCCCTTTGCTGTCCACGTTCGCGCTCAAGGGCAAGATGATCGTCTACAACGGGATGGCCGACCAGGGCATGTCGACCGCGATGATCGCCGATTGGTACAATCAGATGATTGCGGCGACCGGGCAGCCCGGCCGCGAGGCGGTGCGTCTGTTCACGGTGCCGGGAATGCTTCACTGCGGGGGAGGCGAGGCGACCGACCGGTTCGAGATGCTCGACGCGATTACGGACTGGGTCGAGCACGGAAAGGCGCCGGATCGCATTCTGGCCACGGGTAAGGCGTTTCCCGGGGTCACGCGTCCGTTGTGTCCTTATCCGAAGGTCGCGCGCTATACCGGCGGAGACGCGAACGATGCGGCCAGCTTCGCCTGTGCGGATTAGAACTCGCGCAAGGGGCCATTGGGTGACGTTCCCTCGCACGGCTCGTGCATCGCGAGGCCCAGGCACCGCTCAGCCACTCTGCGAAGCATGCGCTCTGCGTCCACCGCTAAAATAAGCGCGATAGCGGCCGCCAGATCCGACGACGTAGCAAGATCGGGATATTTGCGTGCTCGATAAAGTTGGGCGTCCGAGAAGCCTATCGTCGGCGACATAGGGCCGAACCGAGCGTACGGAATTGGGTCGAGCGCAGATTTGGCGCCGGATTCGATCTTCACTACCTTGTCGATGTATCCGTCCACGGGAGTGGCGGTCGGATAATGCACCATCAACGTCTGGCTATCGTCTCGATGTGGCATCACGTGGAAGCCCTCGGCCGACATGCCCGTGCGGCCAGCCGTCGCTTCGATGATATCAGCAAGTTCCTTGAAGAGTGGACCATTGATGTGCGCCTCGCAGGCTGCCTTTATGGCGTCGAGAGCTGCGTCCCGCTTTTTCCGGCTACGAGTCAGCTGCGCAAGGCAGCTTTCGCCGATCTGACTACTACGAAACCCGCCGGTCAGCTTGCGGCCCATCTCCCGACGTCATAGTTGGGGAACGGCTGAGCGCGATGGCTATACTGAGTCCCGCATCTTGGCGGGCCAGATGCCCTGCTTCCCAGGACTGAGAATGCCGTTGGGATCGAGGCAGTCCTTGATACGCTCGGCGAAGCGCCGCTGGATGTTGTCGTTGAAATCGTATAGCGCGGCCACGTCGTCCATGAAATCAAGGTGACTGCGATATTCGCCGTATCCGAGTTTGGCGGCAGGCGCGAGCATGGCCTTGGTTGCGGCATAAGCCTCGCGCGTTTGGGCTTCGTTCTTCGTATCGAAAACGATCAGAGCGACATGGATCATGCTTCGCTTGCCCACGATGATCGCGGCGGAGTAATCGAGATTGCGCTCCTTCAGCACGTGTTTCGAGAGGTCGCGGATCGCGCAGCCGTCTTTGCCGGCGATGGGCGTCGCACAGGAAAATCCGATGTGACCGCCTTCCTCGCCGCCGTACCATCGGGTCATCTGGTCGAGTGCCATCGAAGGAATACCCGCCTGCACACGATGATGCGGGTTCTCTAGTTCTGGCAGGCTTTGGCCATCGAACTCGTCAAATGTTAGCGTGCCGCCGGGTATCGCGGTGAGAACGCGCTCGATCTTGGCTCGGTTGTGCGCGACCACCGGCGCATCCCCATAGAGCGCGAAACGCATCACCCAGCGGCCGAAGCCAGGCGTCGCCGCGATCTTGTTGACGACCTCGTCCGGGATTGCGTCGCTTCCAGCGTACCAGTGCTCCCGGCCCCAGAACGCAGAAGCCGCGCAGACCGCGTTGATGATCATGGGCTGATTGGGAATTGTGCCGTCGATCATCAGCGGGCGAAGTGCTTCGAGAAAAGTGCCGAAGTGCTCCTCGTTGTCGAGCATGAACCAGCCAGGTGCGTAGATTTCCGGCGGATGAAACAAGCTAACGCCCATCTTGGTGACAATGCCATAGTTCGACTGGCTGAAAATCCCGTCCCAACTCGGCCCGCACGAGTGCGGATAGACGAGCCAATTGTACGGGTTCGACATGCCGCCCATGCCGGTGCGCAGCAGTTCGCCATCCGGCAAGACCACTTCCATTCCGCAATGGTGGCCGAAGTGATCGCCAATCGGCGTGTATCCCACGCCGTGCTCAAGTGCGTTGCCGATGATACTGCCGCCACCTAGGTCGGGCACAGACATCCACAGCTTCGATCCCGTGGCGCGAAGGTGGCCATAAAGATCGAAAAACCGCACGCCTGGTTCGACGAGAGCCATGCAATTCTCCTCGTCTACCTCCAGCACCCGATTCATTCGGCGCAAGCTGACCGCAAACGTCCCAGTAAGACGCGGGGCCCCGCCGCCGTAACCTTTGTTGCGACCCTGGCTGCTTGTCCACAGGGGCGTGCCGTGCTTGTTGGCAAGGCGCACGATCGACTGAACTTCCTCGACCGAACTGGGCAGGAGGACCGCGCCTGGGCGATACCATTCGCCTGGCGGGCCGAACGGATCACCGTAGTCCCCGAGGTCCTCGGTCAGTACGTTGCGTTCCCCAAGGGCCGCGCGCATGTCGTCTAATGCCGCAGCCATTCCGTCGGGGAAAAGATCAGTCGTCGCCATTCTTCCTCTCCTCCAGACGCCGCTGCAAGCGCCGGCCGGACAAGCTTTCAAGCTTGTTTGCCGTTGTGCACCTTATCTAAATTTTACATTATGTCAAAAATGATATTACGACTAATTGGCAGGGATGCTACAGCCTCGTACGTTCGAGGTTCGATGCTACGCGCGCGAAAGGGAAATGAGGCGCAGTCTGCAACGCAAGAAAGTTGATCCTGCGCGTAGAGCGGAAATCGGCCGCAATCGGCGCAATCAAACACGGGCGAGGATAATCGCCGCGGCGTTTGAGGTCCTTGGCGACGAGAAAGGTCTCTACGGTCGGATCGAAGACGTCGCGACCGCGGCTAATGTCACCCGGGCCACGCTGTACAATCATTTCAAGGGCATGGCGGAGCTGCGCGAAGCCTTGAGCTACGAAGTCACGCACGATTTTCTCACTGCCGTGACGGAAGCCATCAATCAGATGCCCGACGCGCGAGATCGCTCGGCGTGCGCAATTCGTCTCTACTTGCGACGCGCTCAAGAAGACCGGCGATGGGCCTGGTCGATGATTAACCTGAGCGCGACGGGCTACATATTCGGTGCCGAAACTTTTCGTGCGGCAGAACGCACTGTCCGCGAAGGCGTGGAGAGCGGCGTGTTCCACGTCCCGTCGGTGGAGCTGGGACGGGACTTGCTGATGGGCACTACATTGGCGGCCATGGCGTCAATCGTCAGGATGGACTCGCCGGACGCCAACCCCGAGATCGTCGCGACACGCATTCTATTTGCCCTGGGAGTGTCGATTGATATGGCAAACGACCACGCCAATCGGGATCTCCCCCCGGTTTGCTGAACGCGTGAGGGACTACTCAGGGCCGAGGGCGGCCGCACTCGTCGCCAACGATCGCGAATGGCAAGCGTCAGCTAACCACCCGCTTCGGCGCGAAAGCGGACGGACGGCAATCGGCCCACGAGCGGACATTCACACCTTAACGGCGGAACGGCTTGAAGGAGTAGTGGGGGATGCCAGATTATGCCGCCTCAACCGCACGGGCCTCGATGGCAACGCCCAGGCGCTTGCGCACCGCTCCGAAGATGGCCGCGAGATTGTCCATGTTGGGATTACCGCTCTCAGACAGCATCCGGTGAAGGCTCTTGCTCGGTTTGTTGGTCTCAACTGCCAACGCCTCGAACCCGACCGAGGCATTGACGAGATCACGCAGGATCAGGCGCGCGACATGAGGCTCACCGTTCAAAAAAGCGGTCGCGGCCTCATCGAGCATGGCCTTGGGGAAAGCGGGATCGCGCGCCGCCCGTTCCTTCACTGTCTCTTTGAAATCACGTGTCAGCGCCATGTCTTCACCTCTTTGCCTTTT
The DNA here is from genome assembly GCA_036384795.1 of Sphingomonadaceae bacterium. GTDB lineage: Bacteria > Pseudomonadota > Alphaproteobacteria > Sphingomonadales > Sphingomonadaceae > Andeanibacterium. The sequence goes on from DASVLP010000043.1 coordinate 30,069, forward strand.
TCACCGCCGCCCTGCGGGTCTTGTATTCGGCGAGCAGTCCACGCGCCGGGGCGATATCGGCCTGCTACCGCTTCTTGGTCCGCCCACGACAGGATAATGAGTTCATCCCCGTCGCGGGCTAGATAGAGCCGGTAGAGCCCCCGGGTGCGTGCGCGCCGCGCGCGCCCAATTTCCGCCCTGCGTTCGAGATCGATTTCGTTGTGCGCCGCCGCATTCCCTCACCCTTCTCGAGCCGCACATACGCGGCTCGCCGGGCGAAGGAAGGCGGGGCGCCAGCAGTGTTAAATCCTAACCCGCGCTGATCACGCTCCAGCCGCCGTCCACGCGGAACGAGGCCCCTGTAATGTAACCAGCCTCATCGCTCGCGAGGTACGTGATCATGCTGGCGACATCTTCCGGCTCACCGCGCTCCCCGAAGGGAACGGCCGAATTGACTCCGGCCTCCGCCTCGGCCGGACTGAGGCCCGCAGTCGCCGCATAGGTGTCGATGATCGCGTCGGTCATCCGCGTGCGGATCACGCCGGGATGGACCGAGTTAGCACGCACGCGCTTGCCGTCCTCGGCCCCGATGATCGCCAGCGAGCGGGTCAGCTGCTCGACGCCGGCCTTGCTCACCCCATAGGGCAACGCCGACGGCGTCGCCATGAACGAGACGATCGAGGAGATGTTCACGATCGCCCCGGCCCCGGCCTCCATCATGTGCGGCATCACCGCCATGCAGCCGAGAAAGGTGCCGTCGAGATTGATCGCGCAGACCTTCCGGAAGTGCTGGTAAGTCGTCGCCAGCTTGCCGTTATGGAGATCGCCCTCGATCCCGGCGGCGTTGACCAAGATGTCGATCCGCCCGCCGTGCCGCAGGGCCGCCTCGGTGACCTCTTTCCAGCGGCTTTCGTCGGAAACGTCATGCTTGAGGAACTCCCCGCCGATCTCATCGGCGAGCGCCTCGCCGGCTTCGGTGGCCACGTCTGTCAGAACGACCTTCGCGCCTTCGCCCGCCAGGCGACGCGCGGTCGCTCCACCCAATCCACCGGCAGCTCCGGTAACCAGGGCAATCTTGCCGTCAAAACGCGCCATCCTCTTATCCTTTCAGTTCAAAACCTTCGTAGCCGGCATCGCGCACGGCATCGCACTTCGCGCGGTAGGGGCCGCAGCCGCCGACGTAAGGCATGAAGACTTGACGCCCATCGCGGGTACGGCCCTGGTACCAGCTGTTCGCCCGCGGAAAGAGCGTCGCTTGCGCCACGTCATGGGCGTGGCGCATCCATTCCTCTTCGGCTTCTTCGGTCGCTTCGATCGTTGTCTGGGCCCGATCGCGCATGTCCGCGAGGCACCGCGCGATCCATTCGACGTGCTGTTCGATCGAAACCACGACGTTGCTCAACACCGAAGGGCTTCCCGGCCCGGTGACGGTGAACAGGTTGGGAAAGCCCGGCACGGCTAGGCCGAGATAAGAGTGCGGACCATCGGCCCATTCTTCGCGAAGCGATCTGCCGCCGCGTCCGCGCAGGTCGATCGCCCTGATCGCTCCGACGCAGGCGTCGAAACCGGTCGCGAAAACCACCACGTCGGCGGGATAGCTGCCCTTGGCTGTGGTGATGGTCGTACCGGCCATGTCCTCGACCGGTTCCTCGCGCACATCGACGAGTTGGACATTGTCGCGATTCATCGCCTGATAGAAGCCGATCTCCGAACACATCCGCCGCGAGCCGAGCGGGTAGCCTTGCGGAGTCAGCTTGCGGGCCTTGTCCGGGTCCTCGACGACCTCGGCAATCTTGCGACGTGCGAAATCGGAAGCGAAGGCATTCGACTCCTCGTCGACCAGCAGGTCTTCGTACGACAACAGCAGCCCGCTCGTTCCGGCATTCCATTGCTCGCGAAAGCGCTGCTCGCGGCTCTCCGGCCGGTCCGCTTTAGCCGAACCTGGCCGAGGACTGTCGAAGAAGCCGAGAAAGCTTCGTCTTGCCGTCTCGCGCTGCTCGGCGAGCGTGGCGCGGCTCGCTTGCCATTCCGTCTCGTCGAGCGGCCGGTTGTTCGCCGGAACCGCGAAGTTCGGGGTGCGCTGGAACACCGTCACTCGTCGAGCCTTCGCGGCCAGCTGCGGCAGCGCCTGTATGCCCGACGAACCGGTACCGAACAGGGCGACGTTCTTGCCCTCGAGCGGAACCCTGTCGTCCCACTTCGCGGTGTGAAGAATGGCGCCTTCGAAACGATCGAGTCCGGGCAGATCGGGGGTCTTAGGGGCCGAGAGCGCGCCTGTTGCGAGGACAAGATAGTCGACATGCCACGTTTCGCCGCGATCCGTTTCAATGGCCCAACGATTGCCCGCGTCATCCCAGTTGGCCACTGTCACCCGCGTATCGAACGTGATGTCCTTTTCGAGGTCGAACCGTCCGGCGACGTGCTCGAGATAGGCGAGGATTTCGGGCTGCGCGGCATAGCGTTCGCTCCAGCGCCAGTCGCGCTCGAGCTCGGGGGAGAAGGAATAGGAGTATTCTATGCTCGGAACGTCGCAACGCGCGCCGGGATAACGGTTCCAGTACCAGGTTCCGCCGACGCCCGAGCCGGCCTCGATCACATGAGCCCGGAATCCGGCTTCGCGCAGCTTGTGAAGCATGTAGAGGCCGGCGAATCCGGCACCGATCACCAGAACGTCGCAATCGGGTGTCATTCGAACTTCCTAGATTCGGGCGGGTCTTTCAAAAAGCCCGGCTTGCCTTGAATGCCGGCAACGAGCTGTTGCAGCCGTTCGTTCGCGGGCGTCATTCTACGACCATTCAAGGCAAAGCTGGATCGGGCGCCCGCCGACCGGCCGGAGGGTGGGAGCGGCATGCTGCTGCGCGCTCATCACCACCCCGGCCGCGTTCGCTCGCCGCGATGGTTCGCCGCTCCCGTCACACGTCGTGCGGATCGTCAGAACTGGAATCCGAGCCGCACGTACCATTCGGCCGGACGGTTGTAGGTTCCGTAGATCTGGCCGCCGGCAAGCTGCGCTTGTCCGGTGATCAGGTAGCGTTGGTTGGTCAGGTTGGTGCCGCCCGCGGTGAGATCCCAGCGTCCGCCGGGCTCGCGGTAGGTGATGCTGCCGTTGAGCATCGTGGTGTTCGGGCGATCGAGCAGGAAGGTACCTTCGGTGTCGTTCTTCATGCTGCTGGTGAAAGTCACGTCCGCCAGGAACACCAGCGTTCCGTGAGCGCCCAGCTCCACCTGATAGCGCGGCGAGACGTTGAACTTCCACTTGGGCGTTTTCGGCAGCGTTGCGCCCGGGAACACTCCCGCCTGGAGGGCAGACGGAGCCACCTGCGCGCCCGCCAGAACGCTGGTGTAGTAGGCGTCGATGTAACCGACCGAACCGGTCAGCGTGAAACCGCCCACCGGGGCGATTATCGCCTCCACCTCGAAGCCCTTGATCCGCGCGTCGCCGGCGTTCTGGATGGTCGGCGAGACGCCTTGCTGGAAGTTGAGCTGGATGCCGTTGTAATCGGTCAGGAACGCGGCCGCGTTGAGCTGGACCGTGCGATCGAGGAACTGGGACTTCACGCCCGCCTCCCAGGTGGTGGCCTTCTCCGGGCCAAATCCGGGCGCGTAAGGCAGCGGAGCCGAGAGGCGCGTAGTCCAGCCGCCGGTCTTGTAACCCTTCGACCAGCTCGCATACAGCATGACGTCGTCGGTCGGATGATACTGCAGCCCGATCTTCGGCGAGAAGTTGCTGAAACTCTTGTGCTGCACCCCAGCGATGTAATAGCGCAGCGGCTGCCCCGGATCCGGGAAGCCGTTGTCGATGCGGCACGCATCGCTGATGGGATCGAGCGACGCGCAGTTCGGATCCCCGAAATACTGGGCCAGCTTGTAATTCAGGCCGTTGTTGTCGGACTGAAAGCCTTCGAACGTCTTATCCTCGTGCGTGTAACGGCCGCCGAGGGTGATACTGAGCTGATCGATAATGTTGTAGTCGACCTGCCCATAGAACGCATAGTTCTTGGTCGCGAGGTTGTTCGGTCCGTCGACCTGGAGCAGGCCTTCGGCGAACGTCACGTAATCGTGCAGATTGCCTGATTCCTTGAAGTAATAGGCGCCCAGCACGTATTTGAGGCGGTCGCTCGCGGCCGATCCGGTCAGTTGCAGTTCCTGGCTGAACTGCTTCTGGTTCATGGCGAAGCTTGGGCTCAGGAAATTGAGTGGCGAGCCGTCAAGGTCCAGGCCAACTTTCCAGTGCAGTTCACGATAAGCGGTTATCGATTTGATCGTCGCGCCACCCAGATCGTAGTCGAGGGTGAGCGCGGTGCCGCCCTGCTTCAGCTTGTTGAAATTGTTGCCATTGGCGTAGCTGGTGTCCTTGCTTCCGGTGACGAACCGGTCGTCGTAGGGTAGCCGATCGTTGTCGGGATTAGCGTCGGTATTGACGCCGAAAATCGCCGGCAGGTCGAACAGGCCGGTCTGACCGGCGCGCCGTGCGGTGTAGGCGGCCGAAGGCGGGCCGGAGATGAACGAATCGCACGGGCCGGTCACGCCGGCCATGGTGACTGTGGGGTTGCCGGCGATCGCGCAGTTGTACGTGCCGGCGAACACCGCGGGGAACGTGGCGATCAGGGTGTTCGCCGTAGCCGAGGTGTTGGTGTTACTGTAGTCGCCCGAAAGGGTGGCACGAAATGGGCCGCCGTCGGCGAATCGGATCTTGCCGCGCGCGCTGTAAGTATTGTCGCCGCCCTCGGTACCATAGCCGATGTTATCATAGCCGGACGCCTTGAGGGCGGTGACGGGGTCTTCCGCGTAGTTGCTCGCGCCTGGATAGGGAATGCGATGCAGATAACCGTCGCGGCGGTTTACGGCGAAACTGAACGACGAGGACAGCCCTGTGGTGATCGGCACATCCACCGTGCCCTTGACGTTCACCAGGTTGTAGCTGCCGGTCATCGCGCTGCCGACGAAGCGGAAGGTATCGCCCGGATCGTGAGTGACGATGGAGATCGCGCCGCCGATGGTATTGCGCCCGAACAGCGTGCCCTGCGGCCCCTTCAGCACCTCGATGCGCTCGACGTCCGGCAAATCCTGGTTGGCGCCGACCGAACGCGCAAGATAGACGCCGTCGAGATAGACGCCGACGCCAGGATCGATGTTGAACGCGAAGTCGTTGGCGCCGATACCGCGGATATAGGCAGACAGCACCTGGCTCGCGCCCGAGAAGGGGGTACCCGCATCCAGCGTCACGTTGGGCGCGATGTTGGAGAGTGAAGCGACACTCGTCACCGCGCGTTCCTGAAGCGAAGTAGCGGTGAAAGCGGAGATCGCGATCGGCACGTCCTGAACATTCTCCGCGCGCTTCTGCGCGGTAACCACGATCTCCTCGACGCCGCCGCCGTTGGCTTGATCCTGCGGAGTCGGCTCGGGGGCCTTCTCCTGAGCCAGCGCGGGCGTGGCGATGGCGGTCGCCAAGGCGGCGATCGAAACGACTGCGATTCTCATGGTCCTACTCCCAAATGCCGGTACTCGTTTGACTGGAACCGGGCTTGGAAGCGGCGCTAGCAGGCGCGGGGCAGCCTCGCTTGCACCCGTGCGCAGGAAAACGAGGACTGTGGCGAAACCGCGCGGGCTGCGGCGTTAACCGGACGGAAGCTCTCCGTCCTGCCGCCAGGAGCGGGGCGCGACGCTAAACCGCCGGCGGAAGCAGCGGCTGAAATAGGCGCTGTCGTTGAAGCCGCTGTCGAACGCGACCTCGGTTATCGAAGCGCAGGGCTGGGCACGCAGCCGGTCAGCCGCGGTGCGCAGCCGGCGTTCGAGAATGTAGGCGCTCGGCGTGCTTCCGGCGAGCGCGAACAGATGCTGGATCGATCGCTCCGACAGGCCGAATTCGGCGGCAATATCCTGGGTCCGCAGTTCCGGGTCGGCAAGGCGGCTTTCGATGAACGCATCTATCCGCTCGCGCAGCCTGCTGCGGCGCTCGCCGGCCTCGCTGCCGTCCTGATGCCGCACCGCCAGCGCGAGCAGGTCGTAGAAGACTTGCGCTACGCCATGCTGCCAGTCGGGTTCCGCCGCCGGCGATTCCCCGTTGCGCCAGAGCGACAGCAGGAAATCGTGGAGGATGCGCGCGGTGGGGGTCGAGCCGTCGACACGCCGGCACAGATTGTCTTCGAGATTGGGCAGCCGTTCCAACAACGGAGCCTTCGGAAACTCGACAACCGAAAGCTCGTGCGGATGGAGCTCGAACTGATAGTCGTGCTCGATCGCGCTTAGGATGAAGTCGCCCGGCCCGAGGTCGGCCTCGTCCCCGCGCTGCCTGTGCCGTCCGCGGCCGCGGCTGAACAGGTGCAGGATGATATATTCCTCGGAGCGCTCGGTGCGCTTGCGTCCGACGAACGAATGGCTCGCCGAAGGGCGGAGCAGGCCGAGCTGACCGATCCGCCATGCCAGCATCGTGCCGTGGAAGCTTCCTTCCTCCGCATTGACGTAAGTGCCGCCAAACACCTGCTCGGTGATGTCGTTCCAGTATCGCAGCCGCTGCGATGGCGGCAGGCCCTCGGTGGCGAATGATTGAATTCCCATGACAAGCCCCTCCGATCTTATCACTCGTCCATGCGTGACGTCCGTTTATCGCCGGTGCGAGCCCAGGCCTTCCCGGTGACCGGCTCGTTGCCTCCTACCCGAACTTGCGGATGGGATTGGAACCGTCCCAGCCCAGCGTTGCCTGATAAAATGACGTGAACGCCGCGTCCACCGCGGGCCCGCCTTCGATGAACTCGATCATGCCCGGCATGTCCGCGCGGGTATCCATATAGGCGACGTGGCCCCCGGTCGGGACGCCGGCGAAGAAGGCCAGTTCGTAACCCTTGTCGCGGTAGGCCGCGATGTCCTCATCCAGCTTGAGCGTCGAGACGCCGAAGTGATGGAAGCCGTATCCTCGCTCGTCGATCGTGTCCTTGTAGACCGAGGGCTGGTCGTCGAGTGGCTGGATCAACTCGATGTTCATCTGCCCGGCAAACGACATCGCGATCGCGCATTTCGAGCTCGAAGGGGCGCCGCGGTATTGTGGATCGATGCCGGTGAATTCGCCGAGCAGGAACCAGGGGCCGATGACCAGCTTCGAAACCCAGTGGTCGATCGCGGCATGGATGTCGGGCACGATGAAAGCGGTCTGCATGATGCCGCTGACCGGCTGCCCGAAATCGTAACGCATCTGCCCTCTCCTATTTTTCCTGACAGCCCTCAGCGCGTCTCGACGGTGCAGATCGGCGCGCCGACCTCCACCTCGTCGCCGGCCTTGGCGTGGATCTCCAGCAGGGTGCCGGGGCCGGTCGCCTCGACATCCTGGTTCACCTTCTCGGTTTCGAACGCGTAGAGCGGGTCGCCCTCTTCGAAGTGCTCACCCGGCTGCTTGTACCACCCGGTGATCGTCGCTTCCTGCATGTTCATGCCGACGCGGACGAGCTTCAACGTTACCTTCATCCTGCGCGGACCTTTTCGCCCTTCACCAGCTCCAGCGCCGCCGAAGCGACATCGTCCGCGCTGGGAATGATCCCGCCCTCGCCGCTGGGGGCATAGGGCATGCAGGTATCGGGAACGGTCACGCGCCGCACCGGAGCCTTGAGCGCCGCGAACGCCTTGTCCGCCGCAATGGCAGCGATGTGGCTGGCCGCGCTGCACCGGTCGCGTGCCTCATCCACCACGATAAGCCGGCCGGTCTTCTCGAGCGAGGCGACGATCGCAGCTTCATCGAGCGGCACCAGGGTCCGCGGATCGAGGACTTCGGCCGAAACGCCCTGCTCCTCGAGCGCCTTGGCGGCCGCCAATGCCGGCTTCATCATCGTGCCGATGGCGACCACGGTCACATCGCTCCCCTCGCGGGCGATGCGGGCCTTGCCGAACGGGACAAGATGATCGCCCTCGGGAATTTCGCCCGATTCCCCGCCGCGCGAACTCGCTTCGAGAAAGAACGTCGGGTTGCGCGTGCGCAGAGCCGTCTTGAGCAAGCCCTTGGCGTCGGCCGGATTGCTCGGCACGCAGACGTTGATCCCACCGAGATTCATCAGCGCGGGATAGGCCGTATCGGAGTGCTGCGCGGCGGTGGACGAACCGCCGCCGTATCCCGCGATCACCGTGATCGGCAGCTCCATCTGGCCGCCCGTCATCAGGCGAAGCTTGGCCATCTGGTTGGCGATTGCGTCGAAGCCGGTGTAGATGAAGTTGTTGAACATCATGTGCAGCACGACATGGCAGCCCGCGGCCGTCGCGCCGACGGCCATGCCGGTGAGCGTCTGCTCGCAGATCGGCGAGTTGCGGATCCGGTTGCGGCCGAACTTGTCGACCAGTCCGCGCATATCGCCCATGATCGACAACTCCACATCCTCGCCGAAGATGATGATGTCGTCGTTGCGCTCCATCTCCTCGAAGAACGCAGTGTTGATGGCCTCGATATATCTCTGTTTGGGCATGACCGTTCTTTCGCTCAGCTGTTCGCGAACATCAGCGTCGGCGCGAGCGCGGGGTCGGCGACTTCGCCTTCCTGCGCAAAGGCGACCGCCGCGTCGATCTGTTCAAGGATGTCCCGCTCGATGGTCTCGAGCGCCGCCTTGTCGGTGAACTTGTTGTCCAGCAAATAGCGCTCGAAGCGCATCAGCGGATCGCGGCCGGCATCCTGCCAGTGCTCGATCTCGATCTGCTCGCGATATTTCCCGCCGGCGAGGAAGAACTCTTCCGCCTCGAGATGGCCGCGGATCCGATAGGTATTGCATTCGACATAGGACGGCCCATCGCCCGCCCTGGCGCGTTCGACCGCCGCCGAGATCGCTTCGTGCACCGCAAGCACGTCGTTTCCGTCGACGACCGAGGCCGGCATGAAAGCCTTGGCGCGGTCGGCCAGCTTGCCGCCGGTGATCGTCGAGGACGGGGTGAACTCCGAAAAGCCGTTGTTCTCGCACACGAACACCGTCGGCAGGCTCCACGCGCTGCTGACGTTCATGCTCTCCATGAACGAGCCCTGGTTGGCGGCGCCGTCGCCGAAGAAGCACATCGCCACCCGGTCCTCGCCGCGCATCTTCGCGCCGAACGCCGCGCCGGTGGCAATTGCGAAGCCGGCGCCGACGATGCCGTTGGCGCCGAGAATGCCCTTGGACAAGTCGGCCACGTGCATCGAGCCGCCCATGCCCTTGCAGATCCCGGTGCGCTTGCCCCAGATCTCGGCGTACATCAGCGCGAGATCGCCGCCTTTCGCCAGATAGTGGCCATGTCCGCGATGGGTGCTGGTGATCCAGTCGCGCTCTTCGAGAGCGGCGCAAGCGCCCACGGCAACGGCTTCCTCTCCGATATAGAGATGGACGCCGCCCGGGATCTCGCCTTTCGGGATCTCTCTGCTCAGCCGCTCTTCCGCCCTGCGAATGAGCATGATGCCTCTGTAGAAGCTGAGCATCTCCTCAGCCGACGGCCGGTTGCTCGATGGCATCGCCGTTTCCTCTCCGACTATTCTTTTCTGAGAAAGATCTAGCACCGGCAGAAGATACGCGCTCGCCCAGGACTGCAACGATTGGCGGGTTGAGACTGCACTGTCGTCCTTCGCCTTGGCGGTTGTGCAGACAACAGCTATGCTATTAGCCGCGCGCAGGACGACATCAGTCAAGACGCGAGAATTGCCGTAGGTCCGAGGTGCCCTTGGAAAACCTTCAATTCACGACTGCCGGCCTCGACCACACACAGGCGCTCAGCGCTTGGGCGAGCAAGGTTCGCGAGCATGTCAGCTCGATCGAAATCGATAGCCCGGCAAGAGACAATTTCGCCGGCCGCTTCCAACAGCTGAAATTTGGGTGCACCCGTCTGACGGAAATTCTCGCGCGCCAGCAAAACGCCCGCAATTCGACCAGCCGGTCGCATTCGCCCTCGGCCGGCTTCGACCTCGTCTTCATGCGGCGCGGTACTTTCGCGCTGCGGCAGGCCGGCAAAAGCTGCCAACTCGGAACCGGAGATTTCGCGCTCGTCGACATGGACGCCGATTTCAGCTTCGTCTCTTCCGACGGCTCGCAAAGCTTCTCGCTCAACATGCCGCGCGACTGGCTGTCGCGCCGGCTCGGCGATCCCGACGCCTATATCGGGCGGAGTTTCACTTCGCAGACCCCGTGGGGGCGGGTGTTGAAGGTATCGCTCGAGGCATCGTGGAAGAGCAACTCCAACGTCGCGCCGCACGGGATCGCCGAGCAACTCGCCGGCGCCTTGACCGCTGCGATCGACGGGGAAGGCAACCGCAGGAGCCGACACGGGGCACAGCTGCTGGCCGCCTTGCGGCGCGACTTGCGCGATCGCTGCCGCGAAGCCGGCTTGCAGGCAGCCGACATCGCGAACGGCTATGGAATATCGGTTCGCTACCTTCACCTGCTCTTCGCCAACGCTGGAAGCAGCTTCGCCGCCGAGCTCATGTCCTTCCGGCTCGAGGAAGCTGCCAGGCTTCTGGGCGATCCGCACTTTTCTGGCTGGTCAGTAACGGATATCTCCGGAGCTTGCGGCTTTGCCGATTCAAGCCATTTTGCCCGTCGTTTCCGCGCCAGCTTCGATATCTCGCCTTCCCAATTCAGGTTTCAGAAGTGCAAACCAGCTTGCGCAATTCCTTTGGATGCCGGCAATTGCCGCCCATAAGTTTATTCGTCTCACTCACATGCATGTTTTCGCAGGCGCTTCGCGGCATCGCTGCCGCCGAGGTCGTTCACCACCACCGCCGCGCCCTGCGCCGCGAGCGCGAGGGCGTGACACCGCCCGAGACCGCGCCCCGCCCCGGTCGCGATCGGGACCTTGCCCGTCATGCTCATCCCCGGATCGTCCTTCCGTCCGCTCATTCGAAAAAGGCGATGAAGCGCGCCTCGATGCTGCGGCGAGGCACCGCGTCGTCACCGGCGAGCGGATTGTCGAATGCCGAATGCATCGCATCCATCGCCCGCGGCTTTCGGCTGTCGAACCCTTTGAACAGAAGCAGATCGTCCGGCTCCATATCGGGCAAATAATACCACTGGTGGCCTTCGCGATACTTGCACAGGCGGAACGGGAAACATTTGCCCGGCACGTCGGCGGGCCCCATCACGGTGTCGATTTCGATTCCATCCTGGAACGGCACGCTCGCCCCGTCGCAGATCGCCAGCGTGTTGTCCTGCGGCCCCTGGGAGACCGCCCGCCAGGTCTGGATGAAGGCGTAATGGCGGTAAGGCGGCACTTCGCCGCCCAGCGCATCGTTATTCCACTTAAGGAACATTTCCGCGCCTTGCTGCGTGTAGTCGAGGTGGACCATGTTCGCGGTCCGGGCCCAGGTCGGGGTCTTCGCACGATTGGATGTGCGGGCAAGGAAGCTCCCGACCTGCGGGACGATGAACGACGCGCCCAAATAGTCCTTGAGGAACTCCATCATCTCCGCGGAATATTCGCGAAGCGGCCCGGCCGGCATGACCTGGGGGATGTTGGCGGCTTCGAACGTTTCCGGCTTCGCCGCCGCGTTGCTGCGATGGCGCACGAATTCGAACCCGTTGCGCGCGAGCGTGTGGACGCCGGGAAATGCCCGCCCGTCTCGGATAACCATTTCTTGCGGCTCGAGCGTGAAGTTGTTTTTCTCAGGCTCGACGATATCGAGCCGCGGCCGCCCCTGGATGCCCCCTGCATAGCCAAGCGTGGCCTGCACATCCTGCGCGGCGGAAGTCCGTGCAGCACTTGCCATCGGCAATTCCTCCATTCCCAAGCGCCGGCATTCTCGCACGGTCGCGATGAGCCGGCCGGGAGGGATCCCCCGGCCGGCCGTAATCTAAAAGCTCAAGCGGCCTTGCTCAGGCCGGAAGGCACGTTGTCGATCGTCCATTCACCGCCCTGCCAACTCCTGACTTCGGGCATGCACTTCTCGGCGAACAGCTTGACCGCCGCCATCGCTTCGTCATGCGGCATGCCGCCCGACCACAGGGTCGGCGCGAAGCCCTGCGGGCGCAGGTCGACCAGCGACTGATGCATCTGCTCGAGAACGTCCTGCGGCGTGCCGACGATCATGCTGAGATATGCGTGCTTCGCCGCCTCATCGACCTGTTCCTGGGTCATGTTGAGGTATTTGTACTGCTCGTAACCCTTGAGGTTTTCGAAGCTCTCGGTGATCGAGTAGTTCTTCGCGACCCACTGGAAGTTGCGTTCTGCGTAGCGGCGGGCGCGTTCTTCGGCCCGGTCGCGGCTTTGGTCGATCACGACCATGTTGAGCACGATCGGCGCGGTCGGCGGCACGTCGGGAAAGTTCTCGGCCCACGCCTGGTCCCACGGACCGCCCGGAGCATAAGTGCCGTTGGGGAGCGGCATCGGCTCGCGCTTCGCTTCCGCCCGCTCGGCCGGGGCGAAAGGACTGAAGGCCTCCTTGCCTTCGTTCTTCGCCCTGGCTTCTTCCCGCGCCGCCTGCGCCGCGGCGCCGACATTCGGTTGGCCGAGATAGAGGCGGCCAAGCCCCATGCGCGCGCCGGCCATCATCGAGGCATCGGTGCCGGCGGCGATGAACGAACGGCCGAGCAGCGAGCGCAGCGGCGCCGGCTTGATCTCCCTGCGCGGGATGTTCACGTGCTTGCCTTCGGCTTCGATATAGCCGGTTTCGAACGCGCGCAGGATCGCCGGTACCGCCTCGTCGAAAATCTCACGGGCAGCGCCCTGATCGACGCCGAAGCCTTCGTATTCCATCCGGCCTAGACCGCGTCCGAACCCGATGATGGCCCGCCCGCCCGAAAGCTGATCGAGCACCGCGATTTCCTCGGCAACGCGAATCGGATCATGCCAGGGGATGACTACGACCGACGTGCCCAGACGCATCTTGGTCTGGGGGGCCAGCCAGGAAAGATACTGAAGCGGGTTGGGCGCGATCGAGTAATCGCTGAAGTGATGCTCGGTGGTGAAGATCGACTCATAGCCGAGCTCGTCGCCGTAAAGAATCTGGGCCATTTCTTCACGAATAAAGCGGCCGCTTTCGATCTGGGCGTGGTTCGCGAATCCGGTGCTCATTCCTACATGCATGGTGAACTGCCTCTCAAAATCGTGTTCTGCACTCACGTGCTTGTTTTGCGGCCGGCGATCGGCGCGCCAGTCACGAGAAGTCTCCGCCACCGCGCCGGAGGAGTCTTGGCCGCGAACGACCAAACTTGGATTAGGCCGACAGAAGCCAAGATTCCCAGGCGTCCGGCACCTGATCGAAAAGGCCGGCCCCGTGGAGCTGGCCCGATCTGTGGAAAGGATACCGCCGGCCCACAATGAAGCGGTGGGCCGGCCGGATATTCTCTATCAGCGGCTGCCTTGGAGTGAGAGGTATGGGCGCGAACGGTTTCGTGGTCACAGAGCGCGCAACCTCAAGGTCGCAACATCGCGTGCCGCGCAAAAGTGCCGTCAGCGTAGAGCAGCGGGCACACGTCCGTCCGCACTTTTCCATGCAGAGCCTGCCCGATCAGGATCGAATGGCTCCCATGCTCGAAGCGTCCGGCCCGGGAACAAACTATGGATGCCTGCGACCCTGCGATCAGCGGAACATCCTCTTCATGCATGTCCCACTCGACCCCTTCGAAACGGCTGTTGCGAAAGCGCGGATCGGAGAAACGCCGCGCAATGTCTTCCTGCTCGACCGCGAGGATGTTGACACCGAAGCGCTCCACAACGGCGAAATCGTCATGCAGGCTTGCGGAGCGGTTGATGCATGCAAGGATGCTCGGCGGCTCGAACGAAAGCGAACAGACTGCCGTGGCGGCCATGCCGAAAGGCTGTCCATCCCTGACCAGCGTCAGCACCGAGACCGAAGCGGCCAACCGGCGCATGGCGAGACGGAAGCTCTCCTCGAGGCCGATGGCGTTCATTTCCCGGCCCCATCGATCCTGACGATCGTCTTGCCCACTGGTCCCTCGCCCGCGAACAATTCGGCAAACGCCGCTGGCAGTTGCTCGAAGCCCTCGACGATGTTTTCGCGCAGCTTGATGCGGCCATCGCGCCGGAACCCGGCGAGCAGATCGAGCGCGTTCGGGAAATCTTCGGCGAAATCATAGACGAACAAGCCACGCATCGTCAGCCGCCGCGGGACGAACGGGGCGGTGGAGAAAATGCCGGGGATTTCGGCCCCGTAATGCGCAGTCTGACCGCAAATCACGATCCGGCCGTGCGTCCGCATCAGCGGGAGCGCGGCCTCGATCATCGAATTGCCGACATTGTCGAATAACACATCGAAGCCATCGGGCGCGACGAGCGAAAGCTGCGCGCGGAGATTGCCGTCGTTCCGGTAATCCACCGCGACATCGAAACCCAGCTCGTCGGTGAGATAGGCGCATTTCGCCGGCCCACCCGCCGTTCCGACCACGCGGCAGCCGATCGCCTTGGCAAGCTGTCCCGCGATCGCCCCGACCGTGCCCGCGGCAGAGGTGATGAGCACCGTCTCGCCTGCCTTCGCATCCCCAAGCACGGTGAGCCCGTACCAGGCGCTGAGCCCGGGAATTCCGAGCACGCCGATCAGGTCGGTCGGATGCGGCCAGCCGAGGCTAAGCTTGCGCGCCGTGATCGGCGTAGTGACCGCATAATCCTGCCACAGCAGCATGTCGGTGACCCAGTCGCCCTCGGCGAAGCCGTCGGCCCGCGATTCCACCACTTGGCCCACCGTCATGTAGCCGACCGTCGCGCCGAGCGGCATCGGCTCGAACTCCTCCACCCCGACCGTCTTCGCCGACAGGCGGGGCCGCATTCCTGGATCGACCGGCACATAGACGTTCCTGACCAACAGCTCGCCCGGGCCAGGCTGGGGAATGTGGCTTTCTTCCTGTCGGAAGGTAGTCGCCCCCGGCGCCCCGTCGGGCCGCTCGGCCAGCACCCAACGCCGGTTCACGGCCATCGGGTTCAACCTCCGGCCAGCAATCGGGCGACGTAATTGCTGTCGAAATATTCGCGGATGCAGAGAATCTGGCCGTCGTCGATGTCGAAGAACCAGCCATACTTGTTGCTGTAAACCCTGCCGTCCTGAAGCTCGCCATCACCGTCGGTCTCGGCCGCCGCGCCGTTCTCGTCGGCGGCAAGGAAGGTCAGCGTGACCACGGGACCGTTGTTCTTGAAGATGCCGCGCACCGGGGCGAGAAAATCGTCGATGATCGCGTTGCCCCTGTATTCCGGCTTTTCGCTCATGTCCCTGACCATCGGGCGCCACACGGTCTTGTCGGACAACATCGGCCGGACGTTTTCGAGATTGCCGCTGTTGAGTGCGTCGAAGAAGCGGCGCACGGCGCGGGCGTTGTTTTCGGCTTTGGACATGTCGGGTTCCTTCATGAAGTGGTTATCGGGCGATAGGCTTTGCGGATCGCCTCCGCGGCCGAAGCGACGTCGATCCCGCCGATATGATCGGCCAACGTGATCATGCAATCGGGGGGGTAGGAAGTATCGAGCCCCAACGCGTTCTCGAAACCGGCGATCGCTTCGACGCCGGCGCGGCAGCCCCCCTCGACCAGTAGCGACGCATGGGCCATCAGCGAAATGCCGTTCCTGCCCGGGATGATCCGTGCGGCGGTCCCGGCCAGCTTGCGGCCGCCGAGCAGGATGTTGAACCGCCCGTCGCAAGGCGCCGAACGCAGCGGGCCGACTTCAGGCTCCAGACCAAACCCTTGCAGTCCGTTCGCGATAAGCGAGCAGATGCCGGCATAAGCACGCTCGATATTTGCGGCGGGCAGCCGCTCGAACAAGGTGACGCAAAGCACCCCGGGACCGTGGAACACAGTCCCGCCCCCGGATCGCCGAACCACCACCGGCCAGGAACTGCGTTCGTCCGCGCTGGCGAATTCCGGTCGCCGCGCGAGCGCGGGGGAGGTGACGAGGCATCGCGATTGGGTCCAGAAATAGAGCTCCGAACCGGCCTGCGACTTATCGCGGAAGGCCTCATGGCGCTCCTCTTCGAAAGCGATCCCTCCAGGCGCGCGAAAAGACGCGACGAAATGCCCTTGGTCCGCCGGCCGGTGCGGACGCAACAACGCCTCGATTGGCAGCGAGGCTGCGGTCACCGGCTAACGCTCATCAATCGATCCGAGCGATCACATCGCCCTTGTTGACCGGCACTTCCGGCTGGACGAGGACCGTCAGCGTACCGGACGCCGGAGCGGCGATCTCGAACGTCGCCTTTTCGGCCATCACTTCGCACAACGTATCGCCTTCGCTCACGCCGTCGCCGTCTTCGAAGAACCACAGCGACACGACGCTTTCGATATCTTCGGCCCACAGATCCGTCGGGATCGTGACGTTGGTCATTCATTGCCTCCAAGGATGCGCTGGACTGCCGCGACGATCTTGCCTGCGCTCGGCAGCACGGCGTGCTCCATCTCGGGCGCGAAGGGCACCGGGATGTCGGGATAGGAGATACGCTGCGGACGAGCCTTCAACACGGCCGTCTCGGCCACCGTCGCAACGAGCTCGGCGCCGACGCCGTAGGACATGTAGTCGTCATCGACGGAAAGGAAGGCGCGGGTTTTGCCGACCGATCCGAGGATCGTCGCCCGGTCGAGCGGCGCAACGCTCCTGAGGTCGATGACCTCCGCCTCCACGCCCACCTTGGCGAGCTCTTTCGCCGCTTCGATCGCGAGATGAACCGTGTGGCCCAGCCCAGCGATGGTGATATCGTCGCCCGGACGAACCACCGCGGCCGTTCCGAGCTCGATCTCGAACGCCTCTTCCGGCACGTCGACCACCGAAGATTGCACCGTCCCCAGCCAGCCCATGCCCTGCAGGGCCTTGTGGAACATGAACACGACCGGGTTCGGATCGCGAATGGCGGCGATCATCATGCCCTTGGCATCATAGGCGTTGGACGGGATCACCACCTTCAGGCCCGGCAAGTGGCCGAAAGTGGCAAACAGGGTCTGCGAATGCTGCCCCGCATCGCCATACCCGCCACCCACCGACGTCATCAGCACCATCGGGCAAGCGACGTTGCCGCCGGAGAAATAGCTTTGCTTGGCCGCGAGGTTGTAGATCGCGTCCATGCACACGCCGAAGAAGTCGACGAACATCAGCTCGACCACGGGCTTCATGCCCGCCGCGGCCATGCCGACCGCTGCTCCGATGAAGGCGGTCTCGGAGATCGGAGTGTCCCGCACCCGTTCGGGCCCGAACTCATCGAGCAGGCCGCGCGTATTGCCGAACACGCCCCCGAGCTGCGCAATGTCCTCGCCCATCACCACAATGCGCGGATCGGCGCGCATCTCATGGGCGATCGCCTCGGCCATTGCTTTCGCGATCGTGATCTTGCGCTTCTTCGCGGCGGGCATCAGGCGAACACCTTTTCAAGCGCCTGTTCGGCCATTGGCGCCGTGCCCGCGCGGGCGAAGGCGATTGCGTCGGCGACTTCCTGCCGGGCCTGCCGTTCCAGATCGTCGAGCAAGTCCGTCGCCACGCCCTCGGCTTCGAGCCGCGCGCGATAGAGCGGGATCGCGTCGCGCTGCGCCAGGCCGGCCATTTCCTCTGCGGAGCGATAGCCTTCGGCATCGCCCATGAAGTGGCCTTCGAGGCGCACCGTCTCGATCTCGATCAGGGTCGGCCCCGCGCCCATGCGCGCCCGCTGGATCGCCTTTCCGGCCTCTTCCCAGATCACGTCGGGATCGTTGCCGGGGATATGCACGCCCGGAATCCCGTAGGAAGCCGCGCGCGCGCTGTTATTGGGAACGGCGGTGGAGATTCCCTTGGCTACGGAGATCCCCCAGGCGTTGTCCTCGATCACGAACACCACCGGAGCTTTCCACACGGCGGCGAGGTTCAAGGCCTCGTGAAACGCCCCCTGGTTGGCCGCGCCTTCTCCGATATATGATACCGCCACATCGTCGCGCCCGGTCAGCTTCGCGGCCATCGCCGCGCCGACTGCCGGCCCCATGCCCTGCGCGATGATGCCCGAGCAGCAGAAGTTCACCGCCGGGTCGAACAGGTGCATGTGCCCGCCGCGCCCGCCCGAGAGACCTTCCTGCCTGCCGAAGATTTCCGCCGCCATCCGGACGATGTCGACCCCTTTGGCGATCGCGACGTGGTGCGGGCGATGGGTGGAAGTCACTGTGTCGGTGGGCCGGAGATGCGCGCAGATTCCCACCGCGCAAGGCTCCTGTCCGTTGGATAGGTGCATTTCGCCGGGGATCGGCCCCTTCGCCATGTTGAACACCGGCTGTTTGCCTTCGAGGTATGCGGCCTTGATCGCGAGCTCGAATTCCCGGCTCACGACCATCGTCTTGAACATCCAGAGCCGTCGGTTGTTTTCCTGCGGCATCGCGCTTCGCCTCTTCTTGATCGCGCGCCGGCACGATGCCCGTCGCGGCGAACGCATTAATAGGCGAAGGCGCACTGCATCCTCTTCCCGCGAGGGAACAATTGTCTGGTCCGGCAGAGCACCGGTGCGGGAACGCGCTTTTGCGATCGTTCCAAGTCGTCAAAACCTTCGCGACGGGCCGCCCGATCGGCCCTTGGATTGAGGAAACCGAGATGGAACGCTCGTTCGACGGCAAGGTGGCGATCGTCACCGGAGCGGGCCGTGGGCTTGGCCGATCACATGCGCTTGCGCTGGCCGGCCGGGGCGCGCGAGTGGTGGTCAACGATGCCGGCACCGGAAGCAACGGCTTTGGAACCGACAACGGCCCCGCCCGGGATGTCGCTTTGACCATCAACGGGGCCGGCGCCGACGCGCTAGCAGACACCACCGATATTTCGGATTGGGACGCAGCCGAATCCCTTGTCCGACGGACCGTGGAGGCCTTCGGCAAGATCGACATTCTCGTGAACAACGCAGGTGTGTTCGATCATTCGACGATCGAAACGATCACCCGTGCGTTGTGGGAACGCACGATCGCCGTGAATCTCTCGGGAACGGCCGCGATGATCCGCGCGGTCGCGCGTCAATGGCGCTCCGAAGGGCCACGGCCGGGCCGGCGGATAGTCAACACCTCGTCGCCGGCGGGCACTCATCCGGTGACCGGCGCGCCCGACTACTGCGCTTCCAAAGCCGGCGTCGCGGCCCTGACGATGTCTTCGGCGATGGAGCTTGCCGAGCTCGGCGTCAGGATCAACGCACTTGCGCCGATGGCACGCACCCGCCTGACCGAGAAAGTGATCGCCTTCGACGGCATCATCGGCGCGCCGATCGACAATCTCGACCGGATGTCACCCAGCCACGCCAGCGCGATGGTGCTCTATCTTTCTTCCGAGGACTGCGCCTTTACCGGACGCGTGTTCGCGGTCGACGGCGACGATGCGTATATGTTCAACGGATACAGCGCGGACCATCACCTCAACAATCGCGGCGAGCCCTGGACGCAGCAAGCGCTCGCGTCCGCTTTCGCATCGTTCGACCGCCAGGACCGCGGCTACGCCATTGCCTCGGGCCAGCGCTATCGGGGTCCGTTTCCAACGGACGAGACTTTCGAGGTGCTGGACAAGGTTGCGCGCGGAGAGGAAGCACGCATCGAGCCGATGCCGGTCGCCCGTTCCTGATTGACTGAGAGGATTACCGATGAACGACGCTGTAAAAGCGCTGACCGACCAAGAGCTGACGATCGAAGGCCGCCTGTTCAAGGTGACGGCGGTCGAAGAACGGCCGGCTTCGCCTTCCGCGCCCGGTTCGCCGGCGACACCTGCGTTCACACGGCTCGAAATTCGCGCTGCGCCTGCCCTGCGCATAGATCTCGCCCTGCCGGAAGAATGGAACGGACGGCTCTATGTGCATGGCAACGGCGGTTTTGCTGGCGAAGGGGTCGATTCGCCGCTGCGCGACCCGCAGCGCGCGCAAGGGCTGACGAAAGGGTTCGCCGTCGCGGGTTCGAACACCGGACATGACGACACGGTCGACATTCTCGGCGGCTTCGCTTCCGATTCCGACAAGCTGCTCGACTACGCCCATCGCGCGGTGCACCAGACCGCGCTGGTCGCGAAGGAACTGCTGGCCCGCATTTACGGCAATGGGCCGCACCATTCCTATTTCGAAGGCTGCTCCACTGGGGGTCGGCAGGCGATCATGGCGGCGCAGCGATATCCCGACGATTTCGACGGGATCGTCTGCGGCGCACCGGTGCTCGATTTCACCGGCAGCCAGCTGTGGGGCGTCAAGACCGGGCAGATTCTCGAAGGCAGCGGCATCGGCGACGCGCAGATGCGGATCGTCGCCAAGGCATTGCGCGACAAATGCGTCGCGGAAAACCAGATCGAGGACGGCTTGATCGTCGATGCGCTGCATCTCGATTTCGACGTGATGCGCGATGTGCCGATCAGCCAGAACGGTTCGGAAGACAGCCTCACGCCCGATCAAGCGAAGGCATTTGCCGCCGTCTACGGCTCCGCCGACATCGGTGGGGGGCGGACTTTTCCCGGCATGCCCTTCGGCGCGGAATTCATCGGCACTTTGATGCCCGGCCTTGCACCCGCCTCGGGTTGGGCCGGCTGGTTCTACCGGTGGGATGCTGGCTTCTTCATGGGTGCCGGATCCGGCGTGCGCGCGACCTTCGGCGAGACTTTCCTGCACTATTTTCTTGGCTACCGGGGTAGCTGGAAGGATTTCGACTTTTCGGACGAGGCGCTCCGTGGTGTGGGCGAGGTATCCGCGCTGATGGACGCGGTCGACCCCGACCTTGCCCCGTTCGCCAACGCCAAGAGCAAGCTGATCATGTACCACGGGCTGGCCGACGCTGCGCTCAATCCCGCGCGCGCGGCAGCCTATTTCGAAGACGTCCGCTCGACGATGGGCGCGGACAAGGTCGACGAGTTCGCGCGGCTCTATCTCGTGCCCGGCATGTTCCATTGCTTCGGCGGCTATGGGCCGAGCCTGTTCGACATGCTCTCGCCGCTCGTCGCATGGGTCGAAAACGGTACGGCGCCTGAGGCGATCCCCGCCGTGGAGCTCGACTTCGAAACGGGCATGCCCAAGCGGACGCGCAATCTTTGTGCTTATCCGTGCGTATCGCGTTATTGCGGCAGCGGCGACTTGGCAAAAGCCGAAGCATTCGATTGCGTGAGCGAATAGCAACAGGGGCGCCCACGGGCGCCCCTTTCCTTTCCGCCGGAGCCGGCCCGTCAGCCGACGTCGGTGACGTGCCAGGCTCCGTCGACCTTGAAGTCCGAACCGCTGGCATATTTCGATTCGTCCGACGCGAGGAACAGGATCATGTTGGCAATGTCCTCGGGCTCCCCGCGCTCACCGTAAGGGATAATGTCCTTCACGCTCGCGGCGATCACGTCCTTGGCGACCCCCGCCTTCTCGGCCAGCTCCGCGAAGATGTTCTCGGTCATGCGGGTGCGGATCGCGCCGGGATGGACCGAGTTGCAGCGCACCCGCGCCCCATCGCGCAGGCCGATGATCGCGAAGCTGCGCGCGAGGTGCTCGAGGCCCGCCTTGCTTGCGCCATAGGCAACGCCCGAGGACGTCGCCATGCTGGAGACGATCGACGACACCAGGATCACCGATCCTTTCCGCTGCTTGAGCATCGGCGGAAAAACCGTCTTCAGTCCGTAGAAGCTGCCCGTGAGGTTTACCTTGATCACTTTGTCCCAGGTCTCGAGATCGGTTTCCAGCCCGGCATTGACGTAATTTCCCTCGATCCCGGCGCAATGCGCCAGCACGTCGATCCGCCCATGCTCGGCGACGATGCCGTCCACCACCGATCGCCAGTTGGCGAAATCCGACACGTCGAGCTTTTCGGAGCTGCCCCCGAATTCCTTGGCGACTGCCGCGGCCTCGGCTTCCGAGACATCCGAGACGATCACCGTCCCCCCTTCGCGGGCGAGGGTGCGCGCCGTTTCCGAACCGATCCCGCCAGCTCCGCCAGTGACTAGGCAGACTTTGTCAGCGACGCGCATTTCACTCTCCCGTTTTTCAATCCACCGGCTTACCGCAGGGATAGCTCGCCACCGTTGCAAACGGGCAATCTGCGCGGGAATTGAATCCCGGTCTGCGAGAGAAGCACGCGTTTTCGTTGCGTCCGAATTTGAGAGCCGGCGAGGCCTTGTGATATGCCGGCGCGATGAAGCGCCGGCTGCAGACTTTCTCTACGGAAGACATCCCGATGCCCCAGCGTATTGCGCGCTGGGGCGAGTTCATCAGCGATACCTACGCCGAGTTCGGGTTCGACGTCGACGATCCGCGCAAGTTCAAATCCAGGCTGTCACGCATCCAGTTCGGATCGCTCGGGATGGGGTGGTTCGAGACCACGCCGTCAGCGGGCAGAGCCATGCGCGAAAAAGTTGGTCGGTGGTCGGCTCCGCTGAGCGACGCTTTCCTGCTTTGCTTGCAGGAGCGGGGGACGATGGTTGGACACCAGTTCGGGCATGAGGTGGTCACCAATCCAGGCGACATGGCGCTCCTCGATGCGACCCGATCGTGGGATGTATCCTCGAGCGCGGATGTGTCGGTGATCACGATCAAGATTCCTTCGGAGCGCATGCTGAACCTAATCGACAGTCCGATGCAGTTCGACGTCCTGCCTTTCCGGCGAACTCATCGCACGCAGGCTTCGTTTGGCATCATTCAGGCGCTGAAGGCGGCAATCGAAAAGGCGCCCGACGACGACTGGGACGATCGCTACGAAAATGTTCTTCTAGGCGCGATCACGACGTTGTTTCCTGAGCCCGATCCGGCGGCGAAAACAGTAGTGCGCGAGGAATCGCTGCGCCGTAAAGCGATTGCGCATATCGAAAGCAATCTTGCCGATTTCGATCTCGACGGCGAAACCGTCGCCGCCGAACTCGATATCAGCGTGCGCAGCGTCCAGCGCCTGTTCCAGAACCACGGCTACACACCACGCAGCTATATTCTCGAGCGGCGGCTGCTGACCGCGGCCGATCTGCTGCAGAAGGGGAGCGGCGAGAGCCGCAAGATCTCTCAGATCGCCTTTTCCTTGGGCTTCAACGATCTCAGCTATTTCACCCGCACCTTCCGGCGCCGTTTCGGCCATTCGCCCCGCGAGTTCAGGAGGAAGAACGGGTCGGGCGCGTAACCGGCGCCGCGCCCCCTGTGATCAGACCGCGAGCTCGGCATGCGATGCGGCGACTGCCTGCGCAATCGCATCGTGGCGGTTGAGGATATCGGCGCACATTTCCGGATGGGTGAAGGCATAAAGGTCGCCCCGCCGGATCGCGCGGACCACGATGTCGCCGACCTCCTCAGGTGATGCCCAGCGCAGCATGGCGCCGAATTCCGACTGCTCGAGATCGAGATCGGCCATCGCTCCATCTGCGAACGCCGCGGGCCGATTGCGCGTGGCATTCTTGATGTTGGTCCGCACGGTGCCGGGGCACAGCACGGTCGCGCCGACTTTGCTGTCCTCTGCCGCCAGTTCCAGAGCCAGCGTCTCCGTCAGCGCCACCACGCCGAACTTGGTCGCCGCGTAGGCAGCCATTCCCGGCATGGAAACGAGGCCGGCGATCGAGGCCGTATTCACGAAGTGGCCGCCTTCCGGGTTCTTCTGAAGCAAGGGCAAAAATGTATTCACCCCATTGATGACGCCATACAGATTGACGTCGATCATCCACCGCCAATCCGAGAGGTTCATTTGCGCGATCGTGGCGGAAGAACCGATCCCGGCGTTGTTGCACACCACATGCACGGCGCCCAGTTCGTCGATCACCGTTTGCGCCAGCCGCGCGACGCTATCCGCGTCAGACACGTCGGTATGGACCGGCAGCGCGCCCAATTCTGCCGCAGCTTTTTCCAACGGCCCCCGGTCGATATCCGCGAGGGCGAGCTTCATCCCCTGCTCGCCCAGTTTTTTCGCAATGCCGAAGCCGATGCCCGAGGCACCTCCGGTGACAACCGCAACGCGGCCTTCCATCTGGTTGAAAGCACTCATTTCTATCTCCGGTTTGGATGTTCTCGGCGCAGACGCGGTCAGTCGTAAAGGGCGATGAAGCGGCACTCGATGCTGCCGCGTGGCACGGGGCTTTCGAGTGCCGCGTTGTGAAACGCGGTGTGCATCGCATTGCCCGCGTCGGGCGAGTTCGAATCGAAGCCCTTAAACAGCAGCACTTCCTCGGTGGTCTGCTCCGGCAGGTAGTACCAGCGATGCGTCGGGCTGAAACGGCACGCGCGCGAGCGGATGAATTCGTTGCGCGATCCGGGCGGACCGAAGAAATCCATCGGGATGACGTCGTCGGCGGCGACGGTACGGCCATCGCATAGCGCAAGCGGCTCATCCTGCGGCGGATCGGTGATCACGCGCCAGGTCTGATAGAGAACCTGGCGGCTGAACGGCTTCACTTCCCGCCCGGTGAGCATCAGCGTGTCGGCAAGCAGCCGGTCCATCGCGCTCTTCTCGAAATCGAGATGGGCGAACGCGGCGGTCGACATCCAGCTTCTTTCCGAAGCGCGCGAGCTGAACCGCACGGTGATCGTGCCGTATTGCGCGAAGACTTCGCGCGCGCCCGCGCCGACCTGCTCGATCAGCGGCAGAAGCTCGGCGAGATAGTCCGCGTTTACGGGTGCGATGTCCTCGCGCGGCACGGCGTTTTCGGTAACCAGTTCCTGCCAGCGATGTTTCACCACCTCGCTCGGCCAGCGGACGAAAGTGAAGCCTTCGCGATCGAGCCTTGGCGCGAGTGCGCGCATGTTGCCGACCGCGACGCGGTGGCGTTCGACGGCAAAGTCGAAATCGCGCCGATCATAGCGGAGCTCGATCCGATCGGATTTGGTATCGACATAAGGGATATGGGCGAGGATCGCAGAATCTCCGGCGGCATCCCGAACTGCCTGCTCAGTCATGTCTCGCCCTTTTCGTTAGCCGGCTTGCCCGGCCTTTGGCTGAGATTGGCCAATCCCGGCGAGCCCGTCTTGGCCGCCAACGACAGCTCTTGGCACGGCGCGACAGATGTTCATTCCAGAACCTGCTCGCCGACGACGTCGATCCCGAACCCGGCAAGCGCACGCATCGGGGCATGTGGGGACGAGGACAGCAGAATCATCTCCTGCACGCCCAAATCGGCGAGGATTTGAGCCCCAATGCCATAAGTGCGCAGCATGGCGGACTGGCTGCGGCGAAGATCCACACCGCCCGGCTGCTCCGCGGATGTGAAAGGGAACAGCAAGATCACCCCGCGTCCGATCTCGCCGATATGCATCATCGCCTTTTGCAAGATATGCTGCCGCGGCCCAGGTTCGCCGAGCAGGTCGGAGAATACCGACGCGTTGTGAACGCGCACCAAAGTCGGCCCGGATCCGTCGATCTCGCCCTTCATCAATGCGAAGCTCTCGCTCCCGTCGATCTTGTTGCGGAAGGTGAACATCCGCCATCCGCCGCCGTAATCGGATGCGAATGAGGCCTCGCCAACCTTCTGGACGAGGTGATCGTGCTGGCGCCTAAAGGCGATCAGGTCGCGGATCGTGCCGATCTTCAGTTGGTGATCGTGCGCGAAAGCCTTCAACTCGGGCAGGCGAGCCATGCTGCCGTCGGCGCTCATGATCTCGCAGATCACGCCCGAGGGATTGAGCCCGGCAAGCCGCGCCACATCGACGGCCGCCTCTGTGTGCCCGGCCCGCACCAGCACGCCGCCGTCCTTGGCGACCAGCGGGAAAATATGCCCGGGGCTGACGATATCCTCGGCAGAATAGGCCGCGTCGATGGCGACCGAGATCGTCCGCGCGCGATCGGCGGCCGAGATCCCGGTGGTAACGCCCTGGGCGGCCTCGATCGACACCGTGAACGCGGTTTCGAATGGCGCGGCGTTGCGCCGGCTCATCGGCTGCAAGCCGAGTTCGCGCACCCGCTCCTGTGTCAACGCAAGGCAGATCAATCCGCGGCCGTGCTTCGCCATGAAGTTGATCGCGTTGGGCGTGGCCATCTGCGCCGGAATCACGAGATCGCCTTGATTCTCCCGGTCCTCATCGTCCACCAGGACAATCATGCGCCCATTGCGGGCCTCGTGGATGATTTCTTCGGTGGACGCGATTTCGGTCATGGAGACGGGATCAATGGAGCGTCAGCAGTGCAGCTTCATCGCTCGCCTGCTTCTGGCCATGCCTGCTGCGATAGGCGGCCGGCGGCATGTCGAAGCGCTCCTTGAAGCGTTTCGAAAAATGGCTCGCGTCGCTGAAGCCGCAACGCAGCGAGATCTCCATTACGCTGAGCGCTTCGAACCTGCGTTCGCGTAGCATCTCAGCGCCCTTCTCTAGCCGGACGCGCATCAGTTCGGTGTTGAAAGTCGTCCCTACCGACTGGAACAGCGACACGAGGTAGCGTCGGGAAATGCCGACCTCGTCGGCTGCGCATTGGGGGCGAAATTCGGGTTCGCCCGCGCGGCGCCAGATGATTTGCTGAATGCGGTTGAGCAGCCGGCTCGAATGCGCAGTCCCGCCGACTTCCTCGTCGCCGACCGCGATCGCCAGCGCTCCGCCAAGCTGGTTGAGCATCAGGTTGCCGCCGAGTTCGGGCACATCCTCGCCGGCCAGGAGTTCGAGGATATCGAGGAACGGGCGCGCCCTCGCGGATTCGGGCGAAAAGGGCTTGGCGACTTCGTTCTCGGGGCGGACCAGCCACTGGTCGACCCACTTCGAAGGGAGCACGATGTTGAGGCTCTCCGATCGCGCGCAGGTGATGACTTCACTTTGCTCGCGGCCGTCGAGCAGCACGCACTCACCCGGGCGAAGTTCCAGCGAGCGCGCGAACTGCCGCACCTTGAGACTGCCCGAGCGGAGGTAAATCAGCGCGAACTGGCCTTCGGCGGCAGAACGGGGACGCGACAGGCTCCGCACGCATTGCGGCGCAGCTCGGACCAGACTGACGTTTACGCCCGAAACCAGACGCTGCCGCATCTCCGCTTCGAAATCGCGAGCGAGCGACTCGACCAGCAAGCCCGGCATCAGCTTCTGAAGCGTTTCCGCCCAATATGCCGCCGCCTGCGACTTGCAGACATCCCCCGTCGACCACGTGCGTTGCGCAATCATCCGATCTTCTCCCGTGGCTACCTTTATCGATCTATCTCAGGTGCCCCGCCATCATGAGAGCATGGGGGACATCCGGCCGCTTGGACTGAGACGACACGACAGCGCCCGGAGCGCCAAAAGCCGAATCCATTTGGCAGACAGGACCCTGATCCAACTAATTTGATCTTTCAATTTGACATTTCAAATTAGTTGTGGTTCGGAAGTGGCATGGCTGGAGAACCCATCGATCTGCAGGGCTATTTCCCTTTTTTTCTCGGCACGATTTCCAATCGTTGGACGACCACTTCCTCACGCATCTACTTGGAGAAATTCGGCATCGGGATAGGCGAATGGCGTGTCCTCGCCTCGATCCATTCCTTTGGAACGGCCAGCTCGCAGGAAGTCGTCGGGCTGATCTCGATGGATGCGAGCGCAGTCAGCCGGTCGATGGCCAAGCTCGAGAAGCAAGGCTTGGTGGAGGCCGTGAAAGGCAAATTCGCCGGCCGCACCAAACCTTACCAGCTCACGGAGAAAGGGCGCGAACTCTATGCCGAGGTGCAGCGGGTCGCACTGGGGCGTGAAGACGCACTGCTCGGTGGATTGAGCGGTGACGAACGCCGCACGCTTATCGAGTTGATGCGCAAGGTGATGAACCGCCTCGAGGACATTTGAACCACCGCGTCTGCCCTCAAGGACCCAGCGGAGGTGCGCCCCTGAGCAGGCGCCGGGGCATTTTGCCGGCTACGCTCCAACCGTAGGCGTGAGCGCCACGAAATCCGAATTTCAGCGAAAGGTGTGAAATGACTTTCAAGAGCTTGCAGGACAAGCTTGATCAACTCGGCAATCCCGCCGAGTGGCTCCGCGACGTGCCCGTCGGAGCCTATATCTATCCGGTCCAATCGGAGTTCACGAACTGGCGCGACGAGCAGCGTTCGTGGCGCGAGGATGTCGGCTTGCTCGACCAGTCGCTGCACATGACCGATCTCTATGTCGAAGGCCCCGACACGATACGGTTGCTCTCCGAGATGGGGGTCAACTCGTTCGTCAATTACGGCCGCGACAAGGGCAAGCAGATCGTTTGCTGCAACCATGACGGCTATCTGATCGGCGACATGATCCTGTTCGGCCTGGAGGACGACAAAGTGAACATCGTCGGCCGTCCGGTGGTCGCGAACTGGATCCAATACAATATCGACCGCGGCGGCTACGACGTGGCCTACGAGCGTGACGAGCGTTCGATCAACAATCCCAAGCCCCGCAAGACCTGGCGCTTCGAGCTGCAGGGCCCGAAGGCCTGGGCGCTGCTCGAAAAGCTCAACGGGGGCTCGATCGACAAGATCGGGTTCTTCAAGATGGGCACCATCAGGGTTGCCGGCCGCGAAGTGCGCTGCCTCGGCCATGCCTTCGCCGGCGCCCCCGGTCTCGAGTTCTGGGGCCCGTGGGAAGACCGCGACCTGATCCGCAACACGATCGTCGAGGCGGGCGCAGAGTTCAACCTGCGCCTCGTCGGCAGGCGGACTTACGGCACCTGCGCGGTCGAGGGCGGCTGGATCCCCTCCCCGCTCCAAGCGATCTACACCGGCGAGACAATGCGCGACTATCGCGAGTGGCTTCCGGGCAACTCGTTCGAGACAGTCGCCTCGATCGGCGGCAGCTTCGTCTCCAAGAACATCGAGGATTATTACCTCACCCCGTGGGACCTCGACTACGGGCGGCTCATCAACTTCGACCATGACTTCGTCGGCCGCGATGCGCTCCAGAAGCTGAAGAGCGAGCCGCATCGCCGCAAGGTGGTGCTGGAGTGGAATGCGGCCGACGTACTCGCGATCGAAGCAAGCATTCTCTACGGCAAGGACAACGGCAAGTTCCTCGAAAAGCCCAATGCCAACTATGCCGCCCATCCTTACGACATGGTCATGGCGGCGGGGAAGATGGTCGGCTTTTCGACCTATCCCGGCTACCTCTCGGTCGATCACCAGTGGATTTCGCTCGCGACCCTCGACGAGGGCGAGGCCGATTTCGGCAAGGAGGTCACGGTGATCTGGGGCGAGCCGAACGGCGGCTCGAAAAAACCGGGGGTCGAGCGACACGTCCAGAAGGAAATCCGGGCTACGATCCGGCCCTGGCCCTACTCCAAACAGGCGCAGGACATGCGCCCGGCTTGATCCCGACGACCAGCGGGGCGGTTGCGGCCACCCCTTTTCTTTTTCAGGAGAGCATCGAATGGCCGACAACGACAACCTGGCGCTGGTCAAGCGCTACATCGCGAAGATACTCGGCGGCGACCTTGAAGGCGCCTTGCGGATGTGTCGCGACGACACCGCGTTCCAAGGCCCTGACGGATCGATCACCGGCAAGGACGGCGTTCGCGCGATCTTTGCCCAGATCGGCCCGCTGATGGTCAATCCGATGGAGTACCAAATTCTCGGCACGACCTGTGAAAGCAACCGGGTCGCGGTGGAAGCGACCGGCCGGACGCAGCTCGCCAACGGCAACGTGTACGCCAACATCTACCACTTCCTGTTCGAGATCGACGGCGGACAGATCGTGGCATCGCGCGAATATTGCGACACCAGCCGGGTCGCGGCCTTCGCCTGAGCCCGCTCCCCGGCTTCAGTAAGGCCGGACCTGCGGCCCGCGTATCAACTTTCCCGGAAGGGCGCCGGTGAACTTGCCCTCGCGCGAGACGACGATGCCGGATTTGATCGTGGCGGTGTAGCCGTTCGCCCGTTGGAGCAGGCGGCGCCCACCGGCCGGAAGGTCGAACGCGATATAGGGGTTTTCCAGCTCGAGCCGCACGTGGTCGATCACGTTGATATCGGCGAGATAGCCTGGCGCCAGCACGCCGCGATCCATCAGCCCGTAAAACGATGCCGTATCCGAAGTCTGCCGGCGGATCACGTCTTCCAGCGTCCGTTTTGGCCCGCGCGCGCGGTCGCGGGCCCAGTGGGTGAGCAGGAAAGTCGGTGCGGACGCATCGCAAATCATCCCGACGTGCGCGCCGCCGTCCGACAGGCTGAAGATCGAGCCTTCGTAATCCATCATCTCGAAGATGTGATCGTAATTGCCATGGGCGTAATTCATCATCGCTTCGATCACGAAGCCGTGGCCGTCATCGGCCATCAGCGCATCGTAAATCAGTTCCAGCGGGCTCACGCCGAGGCGCCGTGCGCGCGCACCGATCGAATTGGCGGGATCGGGCTCGTAATCGATCGGCCCAGCGGTCGCGTACATGATGTCGAAAGCTTCAAGCAGCCCGACAAGATTGGCGACCGAGCCGTCCGCGCCATAATCCGATGGCTCTTCGATCATCCGCCGCCGGGTTTCCGGATTCTTCAGCTGGACCAGCTTTTCTTCCCACGCCAGCTCGTTCAGTTCGCGCCAAGCCGGCTTGCGCATGAAGGGGTTGAGGCTGGTGCGCCAGTTGAACATCAGCCCGACATAGCGGATCGTGATCTGAGCCCGCATGTTGGCGCCTTCGGCCCGCGCGGACACAATGCGCTGGAGAATCGTGCGCCACCGTTCCGGCGCGTCGTTCTCCTGCAGCATCGCCAGCGATACCGGCAGTCCATTCTGCCGGCTCAAGCGCTGGAACAATTCGAACTCGGCATCGGTGGCGATATCGGCTGCTGCTTCGAACACGGCGTTCGGCGAAGCCTTGGCCATTGCCTGGAAGATCGCGGTCAGCTCGTCTTCTCCGGCCATGGTGCCGGGAACCTGCTCGCCACTTTTCGCCCGGTGCCAGATCACTCGCGAGGTCGAGAAGCCCAGCGCCCCGGCGCGAATGCCTTCCTCGACCAAATCCGCCATGCGGGCGATATCGGCCGGCGAGGCCGTTTCGTCGGAGACAGCGCGTTCGTCCATCACGTAAGTGCGCAGCGCGCCATGTGGGATTTGTGTCCCCACATCCATTGTGAACGCGCGCTTGTCGAGCGCATCCAGGTATTCGGGAAAGGTCTCCCAGTCCCAGGTCAGGCCCTCGGCAAGCGCGGTGCCCGGGATGTCCTCCACCCCCTCCATCAGGTTGATCAGCCAGTCATGCTGGTCGGGCCGTGCCGGCGCAAAGCCGACGCCGCAATTGCCCATGACCGTGGTCGTCACGCCATGCTGGCTCGAGGGCGCGAGATAAGGATCCCAACTCGCCTGCCCGTCATAGTGCGTATGAATGTCGACGAAGCCGGGGGCGACGATCTGACCGCGCGCATCGATCTCCTCGCGGCCGACTTGCTCCACTTTACCCACTTGCGCGATCTTGCGGCCATCGATCGCGATGTCGGCGGCAAAGCCAGGAGCGCCGGTCCCGTCGATTACATGGCCGTTGCGGATAACCAGATCATGCATGCGCGCGTCTCCCGAACTCGATAGCGGAATCGCTCAGCCTGCCGCCGGACCTTCAGCCGAGAACCGGTTCACGTGATCGGAGCCCATCGCTCCACAGATCTTTCCATTTTCATCGAGCATCGCGAGCGGGCCGTGGCCCACGTAAAACAATATCGTCTCGACCGGCGCGTTCGTGGTTTCGTGATAAGCACTCATCGCTTCGTAGCCATAGTCTCCCGGATAGGCGACTCCGCTGGCGTAATGCAGTTCGCCCGAGAGGACGATGAACTCGCCTGCACCGAGGTGATAATGCGGAGGCAACGAAGCGCCCGCGTCGAGCTTGAGCAATTGGGTCCACTGGCCAGTCTTGTCGCAGCTACGTAGCGGCTTGAACCAGGCGCCTGGAAATGCGGGAAGCCATGCCAGATCTGCCGTGCGGATCAGAATGTCGTTGTCATTCATATCGCCTCCGTCTTCCCGCCGTGATTGAGTCCGGGCGAGGATATTTCGGTCGTTCCACCATACGGGTCCATTCTGAGCGAGGCCTGCGGGCGCAGCTTTCCATGGTCTGACCGAGCACATTGGCCGAGAGCAGAAGGGCCGACGGCTGAATGCCGCCGGCCCCGAGCATTCAGCCATTCGCGGAGAGGTTAGAAATTGCGCTTGACCGAAATGCTGAATTCGCGCGGCCGGCCGGGAAAACCGATGCCGGCAAAATAAGGCGCTGCCGAAAGATCGAACTTGTTCGTGAAATAGAACTTGTTGAACAGGTTGGAGACCGTTCCGTCGACTTCCCAATTGCCATCGCCAGTCTTATAGGAAATCCTGGCATTGGCCAGCGTGCGCCCTTCGACGAGCCCATAGCCGCTGGCCTGGTTCACCGCCTGCTGCTGATAGTGGGAGCGATAGTCGACATCGAACCGCGGTGTGATCTTCCCGCCGAACGCCGCGAATTCGTACTGGATTCCCGCTGAAAGCTTGGTTTTCGAAAGCAGGGGCAGTTCGCCGTCGAGCGGGATCCCAGTCGAGGCGTCGATTTGCTTGTACTTGAAGCCGATGAGGCTGGCGGCGCCGTCGATGGTAAGCCCATCGACAGGCTCGAGCGAG
Organism: Sphingomonadaceae bacterium; assembly: GCA_036384795.1. Taxonomy (GTDB): domain Bacteria; phylum Pseudomonadota; class Alphaproteobacteria; order Sphingomonadales; family Sphingomonadaceae; genus Andeanibacterium. Next base: position 62,353 of record DASVLP010000043.1, read on the forward strand.
GCCTCGATCTCGACGCCCCACAGCTTCGATGAGCCGGCATTGGTCGTTTGCGTGCACGGCGCGCCTGGAAACGGCGAAATCGCATCGCAGGCATTCACGATCAGCTGCATGTTGTTGTAATCGGAATAGAACCCGGCGACATTCAGCCGCGCCCGCCGGTCGAGGAAATCCGATTTGAAACCGGCCTCGTAAGTCTTCACTTCCTCGGGAGCATAGGGAACCGCCTGCGAGGGGAAGAATGGGCGCGGATTGATGCCGCCGCCTTTGAAGCCGGTCGCGAACTGGACGTAAGTCAGCAAGCTGTCGCTCCAGCGATAATCCAGCGCTGCCCGGAAGTCCCACTTGTCACCCTTGTAGGTGTTGCTGAGCCCGTCGAGAGCCGCGACCGCGAACGGTGGTGGACCGCCATCGGCACTACGGCGGACGAATGTGTATTTCTTGGATTCGTCCGTATAGCGCACGCCGCCGGTAAGATTCAGGCGGTCGGTCAGGTGTGCCGTCGCCTGGAAGAAGCCGGAGGTGGACTTGGCCTTCACCGGGTCGTCGGTAAGGAATTCAAGGTCGACACCGCCGCCGCCCACGGCAAAGCCGCCCGGCACATCGATGTGCGAGATCAGCCGGGTGTCGGCATGGTAATAGAAGCCGCCGAGAGTCCAGTCGACGATCTTGCCGATCGCGCCTGAAAGCCGCAGCTCCTGCGTGAACTGCCGGTGATCGATGACCGTGATCTGGTTGAAGATGTCATACGGCGAAAGATCGCCATCCTGCGCGGCATAGGCCCTGGTTTTGCGGTAGGCGGTGATCGACTTGAGCTGCAGATCGTCCGACAAATCCAGCGTGAAGGTGTTGGACACCCCCCACTGGTCGACCTTGTTCGCCGGCTCTGCCGCATACTGGTTCGCCGTGAACGGATGGCCGATGAAGGTGGCGTAATTGGAATAGCTTTTCGGCGGGGTCATGAAGTCCAGCCCCCCGGTCCACAGCGGCGATTCGTAGGTGAGCTTGGACGGGCTCGCATCCTGATGATCGCTGACGATGTCGGCGATCACGACCTGCTCGAGCGAGTCGTTCCAGACGATCCGCGCCGAACCGCGCAACGCGGCGAGGTTCTGGCCCCCTTCTTCCCCGATCTTGCAATCGTTGGTCTCGCTCGACCCGCTCACGGGAGGAAGGGTGCCCGGATGGACGCAACCGTAGTCGAGTTCGTCGACGAACCCGTCCCGTTTGCGCAGCAATCCGCTGAAGCGCAACATCACGCGGTCATTGACGACCGGGACGTTGAGCACGCCGCGCGCTTCCATCAGGTTATAGCTGCCATAGGTCAGCTTGAGAGAACCGTCGGTGCTGTTATCCGGCAACTTGGAAAACAACTTGATCGAGCCGCCGACCGAGTTCTTGCCCGAAAGCGTTCCCTGCGGGCCGCGCAGCACTTCCACGCGATCGAGATCGAGCAACTCGAAAGTCGCTCCGCTCATGATCCCGTAATAGACGTCATCGACATACACGCCCACGCCGGGCTCGACCGTGGGCAAGAAGTCGTTCTGGCCGATGCCGCGGATCGTCAGTTGCGCGGCCGAGCCACCGCCGACCGCGCTCTGCTCGAACGTCACGCTCGGCGTGGTTCGCGCGACGTCCTGGATATTCGTCTGATTGCGCGCCTCCATCATTTCCGCGTTCACAGCGGTAATGGCGAGAGGCGTGTCCTGGAGCTTCTGCTCACGAAACTGCGCCGTCACGATGATGGAGTTATCGTCCACGGCGGCAGTGTTGTCTTGGGCGAACGCCGGTACCGCGAGCAAAGCGGAAACGGCCCCACCCAACGACAATGAACCTTTCAAACCTCGCGTCATGCGCTTCTCCCTGGCACATCGTTTGCAGAAAGGTGCCGGGATCCGCGCTGCAGATCCGGTCGCCTCCGCCCGTTGTTGTGCGGGGATATACGCGCTCGACCCCCGGCTCGCGTGTTCCGGGAAGCACTCTTTCTTGGTCCGGGAAAGCATCGAGGTTCGGGACGTCAAGACTTAACGCCGCGCTTCTCCTCTTCCGGATTTGGGGTCTCTGTTGTTTTGACAACGAATGTGATCGCGTGCATTCTGGACCGCATGGCCTGGCCAATCTCGCGCCCGAGGTCCGTCGTCAAAATACTGGGATCGCGCACCACGAAGTGCGCATTCGAATTCGGAAGGGGCATTACAATGAAATCGAAATCCCGCCGGTGGAACCGTTCGCCCGTTGCGCACTGCGGGCTCGTCCTCGCCGCGTCGCTGGCCTGCCTGCCGGTGGCAGCGGAGGCGCAGAAGGCGCCAGCCGATCTCACGACACTACCGCCCACACCGGCGGACTATACTCCCAAGAAAACCTCGTGGGGGGATTGGGATTTCAGCGGCACCTGGCCTTACGACTACCTGCCGCAAGCCCACATCCTGTTTCAGCGGCCTCCGGGGTATGGCGATCGGATCTGGCTGACGCCGGAGGAGCACGCAAAGCGCGTGGAAAATGCCACCAAGACAGACGCGTCCTATTCCGCCGAGAATGCCGGGCTCGAGATACAGGTCGGTACGCAAGGCCTGGCCGAGTGGGTGAAAAGCTCAGATTTCTCGTGGCGGACTTCGCTTCTGGTGAGCCCGAAGAACGGCCAGTTGCCGCCGCTCACACCCAGGGGTGAAGAGCTGTTCAAGGCGGGCCGTTCGGGCTGGATACCCAATCAGCCGTTCGATTGGATGGATGATTTCGATACATGGGACCGCTGCATCACGCGTGGCTTCCCAGCCTCGGTGTTCCCCAACCGGTACAACAACTCTTTGCGGATCTTCCAGTCGCCCGGTTACATCACCATCGTGCTCGAGATGCTTGGCCGGAGGGTGATCCCGATCGTGCCCAAGGCGCAAGTCGATCAGCACTGGCCGGCTGACATGGAAGCCTGGATGGGCAACTCGCGCGCCTACTGGGACGGCAAGACGCTGGTCATCGATACAGCCAACATTCGGTCCGGCGACAGCGTCACGCACGACTTGTCGAAGCGCGCCGCGGCACCCGTGATCGTGACCATGGTGGGTGGCGCTCCGCGCAATACGATTCCGACCAGTGCCAAAGCGCACACGGTCGAAAAGCTCACGATGACCGGCCCGAATTCGATCCTTTACCAGATTACCTACGACGATCCCGAAACGTTCACCGCGCCATGGACCGTGCAGATGGAATTGACCCGGGATGACAGCTACTTCGCCCCCGAATATGCCTGCCACGAGGGCGACGTCCAAGTGCGCAACTACATAACTTCCTCGCGGGCAAAACGCGCGGCGATCGCAAGGGGAGAGCTTCCACCGAACCATCCGGACGGTAGCGAACGGTTCCTGATGCCGTTCGATGTCGACCCCGCGGCGCCGAAAGTGGCTGCCACTGCTGCGCCGCCGGCAAAACCGGCGGGGGCGAGCGATTAGGAGGATTACCGAACCTCAAGCCGGGTCAGTGCTCCGCACTGCTGAAGCGACGCGAGCCGGATCAAGCAAGTGATCGCAAGGTGCGCGTCCGAGTGGCGCCACCCCTCCCCCATCGGCGCAGGTCCGCAGCGTCAGGCGCTTGGGATCTACGACGCGGTCGCCGCCGCCTTGGCACCGCCGAGGTGATCGTCAGGAGCCCGTGTTCGTCAAAAGCGCACCGACGCGCGCACGCCATATTCGCGCGGCGCGCCGTAGAACTCGTTGTTTCCCGAATGGCCGCTGACGTATTTCTCATCGGTCAGGTTGGTGCCGTACGCTTCCACCGACCAGCGGCCGAGGTCGAGGGTCAGTTGGGCCGAAAGCAGGCCGCGGCCTTTGAGATAGTCGGTAACCGGTGAATAGAACAGATTGGTGTATTGCGGGCCGACATAGGCATAATTGATCCGCGGGGTGAGCGAAGCAGCAGAGCTCACGTCGAACCGGTAGCTCGCGCCGAAATTGTAGCTCCATTTGGGCGAAAACAGGTTCGGGCCGCCGCCGGCCGATTGCAGATAGTCGGTGTAGTCGAAGCACCCGCTGGTCGGCATCCCCCCGCATTGCGGGCCCAGGGTCGTTCCCGGCGGGATCAAGTTGCCGTTGACCGCGATCAGTTCCTGCAGCCTGGAATGGACGTAGGCAAAGCCCCCGTCGAACGCCAGCGGGCCGAATTTCGCCTGCACTTGGCCCTCGAGTCCGTAAATCTTCGCATGGGGAATGTTCGCGACGCCCGGTTGGCCGCTGGTGGTGTCGATCAGGCTGAACTGGAAATCGTGGTAATCCATGTAGAACCCGCCGAGCTGCGTTCGCAGGTGGCCGCCCAACATCGTCGATTTCCAGCCGAGCTCGTAGTCCCACACCGTCTCCGGGCCGAACTGTGAAGTGGCGGAGTTCGCTCCGCCCGGCTTGTAGCCGCGCGCCGCGAAGGCATAGATCAAGTTGTCCTGATTTGGTGTCCAATTGAGCGCCAGTTTGCCGGTAACTCGCCCGTCCTCGTGCGTGTTGGCAAGATCCGTAACTTGCAAGCCCGTCGGCCCGAACACCGTGCCGTAACCGATCGCGACACTGCCGGTCTGGGTCACCGCGTAATGCGAATAGCGCACGCCAAGCTGGATCTCGAACTGGTCGGACAGATGATAGCCGCTTTGCGCAAACGCGCCGAGCGTGGTCTTGTAGTCCCAGATATAGACATGCGTCGGATCGACCGGCGATCCGGCACTCTGGAGGATGTCCACCAGAATCTTGTTGTGCTGGTAATAGCCGCCGACGATCCAGTTCAACTTGCCGGTGGTGGGTGAGATCAGGTTGACCTCCTGCACGATCTCGCGCTCGGAGGTGAATTGGTCCTCGGTGGACGGCGGCGGCAGTTCGGTTGCGTCGCTGTCGTAGAGGTTTCTGATCCGCTTGTAGGTATAGGCGGTCAGCGAGCGCAGGGTGACCCCGCCGAAATCATAGCGCAGCTCGGCGTCCGAGAGAAAACCTTTCTCGTGGTTCAGCGTCGGGGAATCGTAATCGAGCGTCCATATGTCGCCGACCCGACCGGCCGCATAAGGTGTGCCGGGAATCGGACGGTAAGCATAGCCGCCGGTCTGGTGGTCGATCCATTCGAGATGTCCAGTCGCCTTGAAACTGCCGGGGTTCCACAGCACCGAGAGCCGCCCGGCCTTCTCGTTCAGCCGGCCGGCCTCGTTGTGCAGGGGGCCGATATCGATATAGTAGCTGTCGCGCTTGTCGAAATTGCCGGCGGCGCGGACCGCCAGCGTGTCGGTCAGCGGGATGTTGACGGCGCCCTGCAGCGTAACATGGTCGAAATTGCCATAACTGCCCTGCAGGTAGCCTTCGACCCGGTCGGGGCTGGGCGCGGTGGTGTTGATGAATATCGCCCCACCGGTCGAATTCGAGCCGACCAGCGTGCCCTGCGGCCCGCGCAATACTTCGACGTTGCTGACGTCGTAGAAGCTCGAGGTGGTCAACACCGGCGGTTGAAACACGCCGTTGACGTAGACCGCGACCCCGTTCGCGACCGACGGGTTGCCGTCTGCGATGCCGATACCGCGGATATTGACGGACTGGGTCAGTCCTGCATCGGTAACCGACAGCGAAGGCGCGATGTTCTGCAGATCAGCCACCCGCACGACCGCCTTGTCCTCGAGCTGCTGGCCCGTAACGGCTGTCGCGGCGATCGGCACGTCCTGGAGATTCTCCTCCCGCCGTTCGGCAGTGACCACAATCGTCTGCAAGCCGTCGTCGGATGCTGCCGGCTCGTCCGGCGAGGCAGTCGCTTGCGCATGCGCGCCGGCCGGACAAATCGCCATCGCGACGATGGCGGCCGACAAAAATGTCCGGTATTTCATTCCCCTGTTCCCTTCGAGAGCACCGAAACGAGCGCGATGGACGCCTCGGACTGACGTGGTTTCATCGATCCGCTCATCATAGGAAGTCGTCTATTTAGGCTTTGCGGCTCAGCATCTTGGCAAACGGACGCTGCCCTCAGCGCGGCGTCCAGGCCGAGGCCGCGGCGGCGAACGCTGCGGTTTCCGCTTCCGCACGCCCCTCCCCCGGCGGGAAGTAACTCAGCTTGACCATCACCGTGTGGCTGCGTGGATCGACAAAGATGAATTGCCCTTGCAGGCCGATCGCGGAATAGGCGCCTTCGTCACCCATCATCCACCACTGCAAGCCGTAGATTTTATGCGGCTCCCCCGGCGGCCCGCTTGAGCTCGTGACTTCGCGGACCCAGTCTGCGGGTATGATCCGATGCCCGTTCGCAATCCCGCCGTTAAGCATCATCTGGCCAATCCGAGCGTAGTCACGGAGCGTCGCGTTGAAGCCCGCACCGCTGAACTCCCGGCCGACACCAGGTTCGCCGTCCATGATGTAGAACGCATCGCTTTCGGCGCCGAGAGGCTCCCACAGGTGCTGCGCGGTGTAGCTGGCCACGTTGCTTCCGCCGCCGACCCGCTCGATCAGCCAGCCCAGCACAGCGGTGTCGAGCGTCTTGTACTGGAATACCGAACCCGGCGGGTGAATGCGCTTCACGGTTCTCGCGACATCGGCGAAACGCGCGACGTTCTTGACCAGCGAGGCGATATGATTGCTCGCCGCGGTACCCGGATGATCGAAGTCGTAACGCTCTTCGTAATCGACCCCCGAACGCATCGCCATGATTTGGCGGATGGTCACACCGTCGTAGCCGCCGCCTCTCAACTCGGGAAGATAAGCGGTGATAGGATCGTCGAGCGACTTGATCCGGCCCTCTGCCAGCGCGCAGCCGACCAGGATCGAGGTGATCGACTTGGTCATCGACCAACCCATGAAGCGGGTGCGATCGTTGGTGCCGTTGCGGTAGATTTCTGAAACGATCCTGCCGTCCTTCATCACCAACAACGCGTTGGTATAGGTGCGTTCGAGGAATTGTTCCGGCGTGTAGGTCGCGCCGTCGAACTGGTAGGTGAAGTCGAGCGGATGATCGGCGCGGGGCAATTCCCACACTCGCCCCGCCCGCGGCACGGTGCGGGTAACGAAAAGCTCGTCCATGTTATGAAAGGTCAGCGAGTTTATGTCGCCGTCGAGCATGTGCCAGCGCGCGATCTGAAGGGCGATCGGTACTTGCGACGGCGCTCCGTCGCGCAACTGGGGCGGCAGCACCTGCTGGGCGGCGAGCGGGCCTGCCAAGCCAAGCAAAAGCATGACGGCCCATCCATAACCCGATTTTCTCAGCTGCCTCATTGTCCGTCCATCCCTGATTGCCGCTGGCGCGGTCGGAGGGTGGATAACGGGAACGTCAAAGCCCCGCGTCTCCCATTTGGGATAGGCCAGACGCTTTTCCTTGAAGGACGGCTTCAGCTGGTCTGCGGCAATTCCGCCCAGGGTCGGCGGGCCGGTTCGGCGCAAGCAGGGAAATCGGTGACCACCTGCCCCGCCAGCGACAGACATACCCTCCGGACGATATCCGCCTGGCGGTGGCACCCCGCCTTCGCCAGCGCGCGCTTGAGCTGGATGCGGGCCGTGCCTTCGCTGACGCCGCGCGCCTGCGCGTATTCCGAAATCGTCGCGCCCGCGCACAACGACGCGACCAGCAAGCCTTCGGTCGGACTCAAATCGAGCAATCGGCTGATGGCGTCCGGGGAAATTGGCCAGGCGGCGCCGCTTTCGAGCAGGACCAGGCCCGCCAACTGCGGATCACCCTCGCGCGGCACAAATCCAGGCAAGGAAAACGAGGGGACCCGCATCACGTGAACCGCGCCGTCGTCGCCACGCCCGATCGTCGTCAATCCTAGTGGTATTCCGCCCCCTCCGAGCAGATTTCGCAACGCGTCGCGGTCGGCTGCCTGCCGGGTACGGAGCCTTCCTCCGACCAGGCTGAGCGCCGGGGAGCGCTGGAGAATGCCCTCGGCGGTTCGGTTGGCCCACCGCAGCTCGCCGCCCGGCTCGCAAACGACCATCCCCAAACGCAGGCAATCGGCAGCGCCGCGAACCGCCAATGTCTCCAGCTCTGCGGCGCGCAGGCGCTCCGAAATCCCCAAAGTCCGCTGCACATGTGGGGCAATTTCGCGCAAGAATCGCTTATCGGCCTCGTCGACCTGCCGTTCGTCGCCTACCGCGCGATGCAGAACCATTGAAAAAGACCGCGAAGGGCCGAGTTCAAGGTGCAGGCTTGCAGCGCCTCGCATACCCACCGACGCCAGACGTCGACGGAAGTCCTCGAGTTGCGGACAGCCGACGGGAAACACATCGTCGTCCGTCCTCACAATGTCCCGCGGGGGGACCATCAAGGACAGGTCAAAGCGGGGATTGTCGGCATTGTTGATGAGAGCGTCATGGAGTTCCGCATGTTCGAGCGAGACCGAATCGCGCTCACACCAGACTTCGGAAAGAGACAAATTGTCTCGCCTAAGGAGTTGCACGACCGCGTTTTTCACGCCGAGCTTTTCGCGAATGCGATCAAGCACCGGCCGCCATGCTTCGCGGCTCTCCGCGCATCCGTAGATGTCGGGCAACAATTCGATCGCCGCGTCGCAATTCATGTTCCATTTCTCCCCAGCAGCATTGTGTAGCACAACGAAGGGCACTGTCAGAGCAAATGCACCCTGGCGGTTGGGCAACCCAAGGTTGGGATCCGAGAGCAGCGGCCTGAGGTCGCAGGTTGAACAGATATGACAAAACGGGCTGTCAATCCGGAACGAAGAGCTGAAATCGGACGCGAGCGGCGTGCCCGCACGAGGGCAAAAATCATCGCCGCGGCGTTCGAGATTTTCGGCGAGGAGAACGGCCTTTACGCGCGGATCGAGGATGTGGCGGCAAAGGCGGGCATCACCCGCACGACCTTTTACAGCCACTTTAGCGGCATGGAGAAATTGCGGGACGCGTTGAGCTATGAGGCAACGCACGATTTCCTGGTTCAAGTCACGAACACCGCCCGATCGCTGCCGGATCCTCGGGACAGGACGGCGATGGCGATCCGCTATTATCTGCAGCGCGCCCGAAGCAATGCACGATGGGCATGGTCGATGCTGAACATCAGTGCGAACGGCTTGTTCTTCGGGGCCGAGACATACCGTCAGGCGGAGCTGACGGTTATCGAGGGCATGGAAGCCGGCGTTTTTCCGATCCCTTCATCCGCGCTAGGGCGCGACTTGATCATGGGCTCTTCGCTCGCCGCCGTGGGTGCCATGTTGCGCGAAGACCTGCCGGAGGACTACCCGGAGGCGGTCGCAGGCTTCGTCCTCCTGGGCCTGGGCGTTCCCCCCGAGATCGCGAGAGCCAGTGCCCGAGCGCCGTTGCCGCCGCTGATAGCTCATTCGGCATGACCCAGGAGCTCGTCGCTCGATGTGACCTGGCGAAGCCGCCTTTTTCGCCCTCTTCCAAACTTGACATTATGCAAGATATGAAAAAGAAAACTTCCAAACCCGGCGGACGTTAAGTCCGGAGATTCGCCCGATTCGATGGCGGTCTAAATTGCCGATGGAAGGATCAGATGATGCGGCGACCTGAGGCATACCCATTGTTGAACGCGGAATTCGGCAGCCCCGGCATGCCCGCGCCGAGCGCCGGAACCATCATCGCCGCGGCCAAGCAGGGCGATGGGTAATGGCAGTCGGCGCTCTTTCCAGCATCCCACCCGAACCCCCGGTGTCGGACATCGATCTGTTTGCCGACGAGGTCCTGGCCGATCCCTACCCCGTCTATCGGGACCTGAGGGATCGCGGCTCGGCGGTCTATCTGACCCGCTGCGACGCTTGGTTCATCGGACGCTTTAAGGATGTCAGAAGCGCGCTCAACGATTGGCAGAGCTTCTCGTCGAGCAAAGGCATCGGCCTTAATCCGATCATCAACGAGGCTTGGGACGAAGCGCTGATTTGTCAGGACCCGCCGGTCCATACCGAACGACGCAAGCTGATGACCGACGTGCTGAGCCCGGTCGCCCTCAAGCCCGTTGCCGAAACGATCGATGCCCGGGCCGCTGCCCTTGCGCGTCGCGTGGTCGACCTCGGCCAGTTCGATGCGGTCACCGATTTCGCGCACGATCTTCCGATCGGCGTCGTGATGGATCTCATCGGATGGCCGGAAGATGTTCGGCCCAGCCTCCTCGAGCTCGCGGAAGGCTCTTGGAACGCCGCGGGACCCGACAACGCAAGAATGCGCAAGGGCCTCTCTCAACTCGAGCGGATGATGGCGCTGATCGCGGAAATCTACGATGCCAACCGCGTGATGCCCGACGGATTTGCCGCGCAATTGATCGGCGCATCCCATGCCGGGCAGATCAGCCGGGAAACCGCGATCGGCATGCTTGCCGGATACATCGTCGCCGCATTCGAGACGACGATCAGCGCGATGGCCTCCGGCATCTGGCTTTTCGCCCGAAATCCCGGCGAATGGGACAAAATCAGGCGCAATCCGCGTCTGGCAATCGGCGCGGCCAACGAAATCGTCCGGATCGAGTCCCCGCTCCAGAACTTTTCGCGCTGGTGCGGTCAGGACGTGGAGCTGTCGGACGGATCGGTCATCCCCTCGGGCTCGCGGGTAATTGTCTCCTACGCCAGCGCCAACCGGGACGAGCGCCAGTTTTCGCAGCCGGACGCGTTTTGCGTCGACCGCAAGGAAAAGCAAAATCTCGGATTCGGCCACGGTCCGCATGGTTGCGCCGGCCAAGGCCTGGCGCGCATGGAACTAACCGCGGTCTTCTCCGCGCTTGCGCCGGTCGTCGATCGCTTCGAGCTCGACGGCGGCCCAATACGGGCGCTCAACAACATTTCCCGAAGCTTCCGTTCACTTCCCGCACGAGCCGTCCCGGCAGGAGCATCCTGACCGCGCACCTTTTCAAAGACGGCGACGCGGCTCCTTGCAGGGGTCACCTGTGGAACAGACTCGCTGACGGCTTCGATTTCCAGACGGGCATCATGCGTGCCAGCGATCCCGCGCGCAGAAAGCGGTGCGTTCCCAGCGCTGTACGAGCGCTGCTGTTCGCGCGCGAATGGCCTTGGTCGACGCCTGTGGGTCGGCTTGGCCGAGCACTGTCAATACGAGGCCGTTTCCATTAGCGAAGCGGTTGCTCTTTTCGCGTCCTTCGGGTCCGGGCACTGGCGACAGGAGCGATCGAGATGCAGAGGAAACGGTGTGACGTCCCCCAAACCTTCGACATTCGAAGACAACGTCGGCGTTCGCATAGTGCGACTCGCGGACGTGTTTACAAGGCTTGCCAAAATCGGCGTCGAAGAACCGTGGGGGCTCCGCAGCACGGATCTGCGCATATTGAACGTCCTGGACGGTTCCGAAAGCGTGGCGATCAGCGAAATTGCCCGCCGAACGCACGTCGACAAAGCCTGGATCAGCCGCTCGGTGCGGGAACTCGAAATGAAGAAGCTGGTCGAGCGCAGATTGGATGTCGAGGATTCCCGGCTGTCGTTGGCTGCGCTGACCGACGCAGGCAAGGCCTTGCTGGAGCAGATGCGCCCGCTCGCAAGAGCGAGCGAACACCGCGTTCTCGACGGGATCGACGAAAAGAAATTCAAGCAGCAGCTCGATAAATTGCTCGAGAATGCCGAGGAAATCCTCGGAAGCGCCGAAGCGCTCAAATCGCGAATGGCGATCGTCGCCAAAAGCTCCTGACGGTCGATTGAGCGATCGTATATCTTGCAAACGAGCCGCGACGGTATCTTTCGATCCTCCCCCGGTGGGAGGTGGCAGGCGCGGCAGCGCCTGACGGAGGGGTGTTCCCCTCTCGATGGCGCGACACCCCTCCGTCAGCCCTGCGGGCTGCCACCTCCCCTTCCAGGGGAGGATCACTATCCGTGTTTGCAAACGATATGATCGCCCTCGATTGCCGATCGTTCGGCTAAGACCAGAGGACTGCGAGCCGATTGTGACATTCCGCGAAACGCAGCCCCGCGCAATCCTGGGAGGGTATTTGCGCGGGGCTGCGAGGCGGTGCCTGAAGGAAGCGACTGGCCACCTTCGGCACTCAAAACGAGAGATCAGAAAAAGCCGAGTTTTTTCGGGCTGTAGCTTACCAGCAGATTCTTGGTCTGCTGGTAGTGGTCGAGCATCATCTTGTGGTTCTCGCGGCCGATGCCCGACTGCTTGTAGCCGCCGAATGCCGCGTGTGCGGGATAGGCGTGATAGCAATTGGTCCACACCCGGCCGGCCTTGATCGCGCGACCGAAGCGGTAACAGGTGTTCGCCTGGCGGCTCCAGATACCCGCGCCCAAGCCATAGAGCGTGTCGTTCGCGATGCTGAGCGCCTCGTCCTCATCCTTGAAGGTCGCGACCGACACGACGGGGCCGAAGATTTCTTCCTGGAACACCCGCATCTTGTTGTTGCCCTTGAGCACCGTCGGCTTGACGTAGTAGCCGTCGGCCAGCTCGCCGGGCAGGCTCGCCGCCTCACCGCCCGCCAGCACCTCGGCGCCTTCCTGCCGCGCGATGTCGAAGTAGGAGAGAATCTTCTCCTGCTGTTCCGAAGAGGCCTGCGCGCCAATCATCGTTGTGGAATCGCGCGGATCGCCCTGCACAATTGATTCAACCCGCTTGAGCGCGCGGTCCATGAACTTGTCGTAGATCCGTTCGTCGATCAGCGCGCGGCTCGGACAGGTGCAGACCTCGCCCTGGTTCAGCGCGAACATCACGAAGCCCTCGATCGCCTTGTCGAAATAGTCGTCGTCGGCGTCGCACACGTCCTTGAAGAAGATGTTGGGCGACTTGCCACCCAACTCCAGCGTGACCGGGATCAGGTTCTCGGACGCATATTGCATGATCAGCCGTCCGGTGGTGGTCTCGCCGGTGAATGCGATCTTGGCGATCCGGTTGCTCGAAGCGAGCGGCTTGCCCGCCTCGACGCCGAAGCCGTTGACGATGTTGAGCACGCCAGGCGGCAGAAGGTCGGCCATCATCTCGGCCCACTTGAGAATCGAGGCCGGCGTCTGCTCGGCCGGCTTCAGGACCACGCAGTTGCCGGCCGCCAGCGCCGGAGCGAGCTTCCATGTCGCCATCAGCAGCGGGAAGTTCCACGGAATGATCTGCCCGACTACCCCGAGCGGCTCGTGGAAGTGATAAGCGACGGTATCGTGGTCGATCTCCGCCAGCGAGCCTTCCTGCGCCCGAATCGCGCCCGCGAAATAGCGGAAATGGTCGATCGCCAGAGGCATGTCCGCAGCCATCGTCTCGCGGATCGGCTTGCCGTTGTCCCACGTCTCGGCAAGCGCGAGGACTTCGATGTTGTCTTCCATGCGCTGGGCGATTTCGTTGAGGATCTTCGCCCGTTCGGCGACCGACGTCTTGCCCCAGGCATCGCTGGCGGCGTGCGCGGCATCGAGCGCGGCCTCGATGTCGGACGCATCCGAACGCGGCACTTCGCAGATCGTCTGCCCGTTGATCGGAGAAGTGTTGGCGAAATACTTGCCGCCCTTGGGCTCGACCCATTCGCCGCCGATGAAATTGTTGTACCGCGCCGAATAGGGCACCGACGCCCGGCTCGGAGCTTCCAGTGTATCCACGCTCATCTGCCGTCTCCCGATGGCCGTTTTCGCGCAAGCATCCGCCCGACCTATCTTGTTGTCAAGACATCGAGTAAAGTCGCTTTATATTGACGGTCATGAGGAAGCGAGTGAGGAAGCGGATGGACGACCGGACGATTGCGCGTGTCGTAGCCACCGCGGCGGCACTGGAATTGATCGGCGAGATCCGCACCGATCACCCCGACATCATTTTCCACCAGTCGGGCGGGTGTTGCGACGGGTCTTCGCCGATGTGCTATCCGGCATCGGACTTCCGGATCGGCGAACGCGACGTCAAGCTTGGCGAGGTTGCAGGTGTGCCGGTCTACATCAGCGGTCCGCAATTCGAAGCGTGGCGCCACACGCAGCTGATCCTCGACGTCGTTCCGGGACGGGGAGGCATGTTCTCGCTCGACAACGGGCGCGAGCGGCGTTTCCTCTCCCGAGGGCGGGTGTTTTCGGAGGCGGAGCTGGAAGCTCTCGATCGCCCGGCGGCCTGAGAAGGGCCCGCGAGGAAAGGAAGAGCCGCTGTGATCGCCCGAAGGCAGGCTCCGCCAATCGCAGTGCGATTATGTTGTCTGGACAACAATCTACAAAATTGTAAAATGCACCCCTGATTTCGGGAGAGTCGGGATGGCCGGGTTCAATGTGATGAAGGCGTTCGGAATGTTTCTGGCGGCGGGCGTGGCGGCCGCCGGCACGCCCCTTTTCGGGCAAGGTTCGCCGGTGCTCGGGGCGTGGAATACCACCGCGAACACCCCGATGGGCGAACTGAAGTCCACGATCACGTTTTCGCGAACCGGCGACGCCTACGCCGTCGACATCAAGGATCAGCCGATGGCTGCCGGCGCAGGCGCGCCGCCCGCCGATGCCACCCCGCCGCCGACAACACTGTCGGACGTCAAGGTCGATGGCAGCACCTTTTCGTTCAAGCGGACCATCGAATCGCCGCAAGGAACGATCGCGCTCGACTATTCCGGCAGCGTCGACGGCGATGCGCTGACGGCCAAGGCACATTCGGACTTCGGCGACGTCGACATCACGGGAACGCGCGCGCAGTAGACAGCCGACCTGCGGCGCAAATCCGGCTGCGTCCGTCTCGAGCGTCGTGGCGGCGCCTTCGACGTTTTCGTCTCGATGGCCAATCAGGCGCGCACGCCCATGCGTTCCTCGCCGTATTCGTTGATCGTCGTGCGCCTCAAGTCCCGGCGGTCGACCATGTACTCGAACGGGGTTGCGCGGTGCATCGTGCAGCGGTTGTCCCAGATTACCAGGTCGCCGACGCGCCATTTGTGGGAATAGACGCGGTCCGGCGCCGTCGCCCGCGCGACCAGCTCGTCCAGCAGCGCGCGGCCTTCCGCCTCGTCCATGCCGATCACCCGCGCGGCGTGCGATCCGATATAGAGCGCCGTGCGCCCCGAAGCGCTGGCGCGCACCAGGGGCTGGATCACCGGCGGGAAAGCGCGGGCGAACACGTCGGTGCCGGTAAGTCCACCCCTGGCGCGGGACTGGGTGAGGTCGTGCTCGACTTCCAGCCCCGCCACCTTGCGCCGAAGCGCGGGCGAAAGCCGCTCATACGCGACCCTCGTATCGACGAACTCGGTATTGCCTCCTTGCGCCGGCACTTCGTGCGCGAGCAGCAGCGACCACTTGGTCGGCAGGTCGTTGAACGAGCTGTCGGTGTGGAAGAACTCGTTGCCCTTGGCGAACTTGCGGCGCAGCGTGTCCGGGCCGTCCATCTCACCGTTATCGTCGAGATTGGAGACATCGTAGACCTCGCGCGCGACCCTGCGCCGCCGCGCCGGATCGCTCATTCCCAGCTCTGGCGGCATCTCGAGCGGCCCGAACGCCCGGCTGAAGCGCACCTGATCCGCGTCGGTTGCGCGTTCCTGGTCGCGGATTGCCACGACAGCATACCGGTCCATCGCCGCCTCGACCAGGTCGTGCACTTCGGGCGTGACCTGCTGCCTGATGTCGAGGCCGATAATCTCCGCGGCGAAATCGTGGTGCAGCGGGTTGATGTGAACGGCTGTCACCGGGCTTTCCTTAATCAGGCCGCTTTGGGACGGGCGGGCTGCCACAACAAGTCCGACGAGACGATTGGGCTGCCGTAAAGCAGGCGACGCTCGGCCGGATCGAATGCCTCGCGCCGGTGAGCGCAGCAGCGGTTGTCCCATAGCAGGACGTCGCCCTGCCGCCACTGATGGAGATAGGCAAATTTCGGCCGTGAGATGTGGGCGTAGATCTCGTCCAGCAGTTCCGCGCTTTCGGCCTTGGAAAGGCCCGTGATGCGCGGGGCGGTGTCGATATAGGCGAGAATGCGGCGCGCGCCGAGGAACAGGAACCTGCGGCCGGTCACCGCATGCGTCTGAACGATCGGCACGATCCGAAACAGCGTTTCGTCTTCCGGATCGACTGTGTCCAGATCGCCCTCGAAATCGTTGACCTGCAATGGGAAATGGATCGAACGGCCTTCGACCCGGCGGCGCAGCGCCGGGGGCATCGCGTCATAGGCGTCGCACAAGTTGGCAATGCCGGTGCGGCCACCGGTGCGGGTAATTTCGACACCGTGGAGTGCAGTTGCCGGCGGCGGCGCTGCGTCGGTCCAGCGGTCCTGGTGCCAGCCCATCTCGTCGTTGCCGAACTGGCCCTTGTTGCGCCCGCCTTCGGCGATGTTCGACACCAGACGCAGCCCCTTGAAGCCGTCGATGTCGATCGGCTCGTGATAGCGCGAGGTATCCGATGGATCGGGAGTGCCGAACTGGCGGATGAAGCCGATATATTCGCGCGGGGTCAACACGCGCGAGCGAAACACCAGCACTTGCCGCTGGTGGAACAGGTCCACCAGCTCGTCGAGCGCGCTTGCGGGGATGCGCTCGCTCGGATCGAGCCCCGAGATTTCCGCACCGAAGCGCTCGGTCAGCGGCGTCGCAGCAAAAAGGGCCATGATCTTTCTCCCGTGCCGACTCAGATTTCGGCTTTCCTTCAATATAAAGTAACTTTATATTCGAAAGCAATCGGAGAGGATGGCGGATGCTACGAACAGGAAGTGCGCCGGCGATCGCGCAACGGCCCAGGTTCGGCGATTCATGGACTCGGACGGGTTGGTGGGCGATGGCGGTGCCTTCATTCCTTTCCGGATCGTGGGCGATCTTCGTCTCGATCGCATATCCAGAAATGAGCGCTTACTACGCGCGCATGTTCGCGGTGCCGGCGATCGCATTCGCGCACACCGCCGGCGGCGGCGTCGCATCGCTGATCGGCCCGTTCCAGTTCCATCCCCAGTTGCGCCGACGGCGCCTCCAGGCGCATCGCTGGCTCGGCCACGTCTACCTCGTCGCGGTCGGTCTCAGCGGGCTGGGCGGCATCTACCTGTCGCCGCGGAGCCTGGCCGCGAATACCTTCGGAATTGCCTTCATCCTGCTCGCGCTCGCCTGGCTGCTTACGGGCTGGCAGGCGTACGCCGCGATCCGCCGCGGCGAGGTGACGGCCCACAGGCGCTGGATGATCCGCAATTTCGCGCTCACTTACGCCGCGGTCACTTTGCGAATCGAAATGCCGCTGCTCATGCTGGCGGGAATGAATTCGATCCTCGCGCTCAACGTGGTTGGCTGGACGTGCTGGATCCCGAACTTGCTTGCGGTCGAGTGGTGGATGAAGCGCAAGGAGGGGGCGGCTGTTCGCGCGGCCCCGGCATTCTGATGCGGGATTCATGTGAACCCTTCCGCTATTTGCGCCAGCATCCGCTTGAGCAGCGCGCGTTCTTCGGCGGTGAAATCGCCGAGGAATTCCTCTTCCACCGCCGGATTGAGCTTGCGCGCGCGCTCCAGCGTGGCGCGGCCTTTGCCGGTCAGCTTCAGCAGCAGCCGGCGGCGGTGCGCCTGGTCGGGCGTCGCCACGATGTAGCCTTCTCGCCGCAACGGCCCGAGCAGCGTGGTCATCGCCTGCGGCGTAATCCGCATCATCCGCGCGACCTCGGCCGAGGTCGCCTCGCCCCGTGCCTCGATCAGCACGATCGCGAACAGTTGGCTGCTGGAGATCGGAAAATCGCGCATGTCGCGCTCGATCCGCGCGCGCACCGCCATTTCGACCCATTTGACGAGGTGCGGAAAGGTGAATTCCTCGGCCTCGTCTCGCTCGTTTCGCCCCGCCATCGCGCCGCTTTGCATTAACCCGGCGCGCTTGCCAATCGCAGAAGGAAAGGCCTCGCCAATGTCCGATCCGTCCGAATTCATCTGGAATGCCTGGTACGTCGGCGCGCTGTCGAATGAGTTGGTTGGCGACACGCTGTTCGCCCGCCGGCTGCTCGACCGCCCGGTGCTGCTTTATCGCAAGCGCGAGACGGGCGAGCCGGTCGCGATGCTGGACCGGTGCCCGCACCGCTTCGCGTATCTGTCGAAAGGCAAGCGCGTCGGCGACGAGATCGAATGCCTCTATCATGGCCTCCGTTTCGGAGCCGACGGCAGGTGTACCCACAGCCCCTACCAGGATGAGCCGCCGACGAACGCCCGGGTCGAGACGTTCCCGGCCGTCGAGCGGCACAAGATGATCTGGGTTTGGCTGGGCGATCCGGCCCTCGCCGATCCGGAAACGATCCCCGACCACAGCCACATGGACGTCGACTGGATGAGGCCGCTGCTGTGGCACGTAAAATATGCAGGGAACTGGCAGCTCGGAAACGACAACCTGATGGAGCTGACGCACCTGTTCTTCCTCCACACCAGCACGATCGGCGGGTGGAAGGAGTATCCGGGCCCGGCTCCGGGGGAGACCTACGAGGCGAAAGTAACCGACGGACGCGTCCGCAGCCGCACTTTCATCCCCGACGTGCGCAGCAGCGGGGCGTTCGACAACGGCGTGCCCGAAGGCCAGCCGTTCGACCAGTGGAACGACACGATCTGGGACGGCGCGGCGAACATGCGTTTCACCATGGGCGCGGTACCGGCGGGCAGCTCAACCGAGCACGCCGAGCCCTACATGGAGCAGAGCCACATCCTGACGCCCGAAACCGCCACTTCGACCCACTATTTCTCGGGCTTCACCCGCATCTTCGAGCTCGATCGCGATGCGAAGGGGGAAGCCCAGTTCATCGAATTCTTCGGCGGAATCTTCGAGCGCGAAGACGGGCCGATCATGGAGGATATCGAACAGCAGATGCACTCGCACGACTTGCTCGCGCACAACCCTGTGGTCCTGCCGCGCGACCGGGGCGCGATTCTGGTGCGCAGACTGGTGGCCCAGCGGCTCGCGGCCGAAGCGGGCGAAACCGAGAAAGCGGCCGCGGAATGAGCACGATGCCGCCTGTCTCCGGCGAACGGGTCGTCGATTTCGATTTCTATCGGCCCGGGGATGTCGGGCTCGACCCATTCAGCGCGTTCACCCGCTTGCTCGGCAAGCCGCCGGTCGTGTGGACGCCGCACAACGGCGGGCACTGGATCGTCACCAACGGCCGGGTGAGCAAGGAAGTGCTGACCGATCCCGACCGCTTCTCTTCGGAATCGGTGTTCATCCCGCGGGTCGACCGGCCGCGCACGGTGCCGCTCGAATACGACCCACCCGAGCATACTGCGATGCGCCGGGCGATCCGCGGCACGTTCCTGCCCGGGCCGGTGAAGGACATGTCCGCCGCCGCGCGCGAGCTGGCGATCGAGCTGATCGAGGGCTTCAAGCCGGCCGGTCGCTGCGAGTTCGTCGCCGATTTCGGCAAGCAATTGCCGATCATCGTCTGGCTCAAGATGATGAACCTGCCGATGGACGATCGGCTCGAGTTGCTCGACGCGATCGACGCCGGCATCCGTCCGCGCGACGAGGCTCACCGCAAGTGGGGTCGCGATTACATGAACCGCTACATCGCCGACTTGGTCGATGAGCGGATGGCCAACCCCGGCGACGATCCGCTCAGCGCCGGATTGCGGGAAGACATCGGCGGGCGAACTATGACCCGTGACGAGGGGATCGGGCTGGCGACCACCCTGCTCGGCGGCGGGCTGGACACGGTTGCGACCACCCTCGCGTGGTTCGCGCTGCACCTCGCCAACGCGCCCGCCGACCGCAAGCTGCTGCGCGAGGAGCCCGCGCGCATCCCTAAGGCGATCCACGAACTGATGCGGCGCTATGCGATTCCCAACATCGCCCGGATCGTCACCCGCGACATGGAGTTCGAGGGCGCACCCTTAAGGAAGGGCGATGCGATCCTCGTCTCAGCCTGCATCCAGGCGCTCGATCCGGCAGAGTTCGCCGATCCCTACGCGGTCGACCTCGCGCGGCTCGACGCGCACAAGCACCTGGGCTTTAGCGCCGGTGTCCATCACTGCGCCGGCGCCCCGCTGGCGCTGAGCGAGCTCAGGATATTCCTCGAGGAATGGCTGCCCCGCATCCCCGACTTCCGCACCGATCCCGACGATCCGCCGCAAGTCGCGACCGGAATCGTCAACGGCCTCAGCCGATTGCCGCTACGGTGGGATTGACCACCGCCTCCCCTTACGCGCCGGGCGGAATAAGACCGAAGCGTCGCGCCTTGTCCACGGCATGGGCGCGCTTGCCGACGCCAAGCTTCTGGTAGATCTGCTGAAGGTACCATTTGACCGTGCCTTCGGTCAGTCCGAGACGTTCGGCGATGTCGCTGCGCCGCCACGCCGCCGCCGCCAGCGTGAGCACATCGATCTCGCGCGGCGAAAGCGAACCGAACGAGGCCGGGCCCTCCTCCGGGGCGACAGCGGCGAGACGGGGCGCGCAGCCCGCTTCGAGATCGAGCAGGCCGCGAACGAAATCCGCCGTTTCCGGGTCGAGGGCATCGGCTTCCTCGTGTTGGCGGCCGCGCAGGAATTCCATGATCGCCGGTTCGTCGAGGAAGCTCGCGAGGAACTGCCCGTTGGTCGCCTGCACCAGCGTGTCCTGCAACAGCCGCGCCGCCTTGCGTCGCTCGCCAGCCAGCAGCAGGAAGCGCGCTGCCACCAGGTTCCAACGAATCCGGCTGCGGACCGCCCCTTCACGATGCGCGCGCCGACCCCAGGCGACGGCCAGCGCGAGCCCGTCGTCAAACCGGCAATGGGCTTCGGCAAGCCGTGCCCAGGCGAGCGCTTCGGCTTCCATCACGGTGGTGATCGAACGGCCAGGCAGATGGTGCTGCAGCATGGTCTTGCGCAGCGCGCGGCTGTGCTCGCGCTCGCGGCCCAGGCGCCCTTGGCGCAGAAGGATCGCGAACCGCTCGGCGAGGATCCAGGCCGACAGCCGGCGAAAATCCCGGCGCGCCGCGAACAGCTTCGCCTCATCGAGCACTGCGAACGCCGCGCGATAATCTCCGGCCCGGCAATGCAGCCGCGCCGAGGTCACGTATCCCGAGATCAGCTGGTCGACGGTGCCCATCTCGCGGCCGTGGGGCAAATGACGATCGACCAGAGTCCGCGCCTGCGCGAAGTCGCCGCGCTCATAGACGACCTCGGCGAGCGGCAGGCCGGTCATCGCCGACAACGGCCCGGAACCGTTTCCCGGTTCGAACCGTGACGTGGTTTCGAGCGCGTCCGAGAGACAGCGCGCGGCCTCCTCGGTTCTCCCGAGAGCGAAGTGCGACAAGCCCATCACCGAGCGATGCACGTACAGCGCGCTGGGGTTTCGCTCGGACCCGAGATAGTCGATCGCTTGGGTGTCGAGCAGGTCCACGTCGGACAGCTTGAACTGCTCGCGCCGGGCATGCAGCAGCGAGGTGAACAGGCTCCCGCTGACATAAGCGTCGCTGCGATAGCTTTCGCGGATCAGCTTGCGGCAGAGTTCTTCGGCGCGGGGCATCTCGTCGCGCAATAGCGAGAGCATCATCTCGCGATGGCGCAGTGCGTGGCGCAGGCGGGCGACTTCGTCGGCGTCCTTCGTCCGTGTCATTTCCGCCAGCCGCAGCCTGGTCGCTGCCAGGAGGTCGTTGACCTGGGCGAACCGCCATTGTGCGATCAGGCGCCACGCGAGCGCGAGCATCAGGCGCGGGTGAAATGCTTGCAGGCGCGGCGGGATCGCCTCGACGCAGCGGCCGAACAGTGCCCCGCCGGTGGGCAGCAACGCATCGCAATGCTCATCGAGCATCGCTGCCGCCGCGCCGAGATCGTCACGCGCGAGCGCCGCGTCGAACGATCGCTGGAAGGCAAGCGGGTCCAATTAATCACCCTGCCGAAACGGGAGGAGTGCCTAACATGCAGATGAGGCACCATCGCCGTCAACGCAGAACTGCAGTCACGAGGGGGAGCAGCCATGCCGAAGACCTTGGATGCGACAACACGCACCGCGCACGCCGCTGCGAATATCGCACTGACCCGAGAATTCTGGGACCGCGCGATCAACCGCCGTGACCCCACTGGCACTAAAGCCCTGCTGGCGCCCGGTTTCGTCCATCACGAACCGCAATTGCAGCCGGGCGCTGAGGGACTGGCGGCGTATCTCGCGCAGCTGCTGTCGGAAAACCCGGCACTGTCGATCGAGCCGGCGCGGCATATCGCCGACGGGGATTTCGTCGTCGCCCATCACCGTCGCGCGCATGCCGACGGCGAGATCGCAACGATCGACATCATGCGCGTAAGCGGCGGCAAGATCGCCGAATACTGGCACGTGTTCCAGCCGGTCCCAACAGTCCTCGCCAATCTCAACGGCATGTTCTGATGGAGTCCGCTATGAACCTGGCCGATCTCAGCGTGAGCCCCGAGCAATCCTACACCGAAGAGGAACGGCGCAACCGCGACGTAGTGCCGCGGTTCTACGACGCCGGCGTGAACCAGCGCGATTACGACGCCGCATTCGCGCTGCTGGGGGATCAGTACATTCAGCACAATCCGTACGCCGCCGACGGCCCGGAAGGGTTCGCCGGCCTGTTCGACGGTATCTTCAAACAATTGCCCGACTTCCGCATCGAGATGCGCCGGGTGTTCGTCCAGGATGACCTGGTCGCGGTCCAGGTGCGCTCGCACGACGGGCCCAGCCCGCACGACGAAGTCGGCACCGACATCTTTCGGGTCGAGAACGGCAAAGTGGTCGAGCACTGGGACGTGATCCGACCGGTCGACGAAGGCGTCGATCCCGACGCGCTGGTCGCCTGATCGAACGGAACGGAGGGAAAGAGATGGACACCAACGTCGCGCGCCGCAGCGTCCTGGTCGGTGGGGTTGCTGCGGCGGCCGTCGTTGCCGCCCGGCCGACGATCGTTTCGGCGGAGCCGGAGGGGGTCGAAGAGGCTCGCCTGATCGCCAGCCGCGCCGAGCTGGAAGCGGTCGCCGACGCTTACGTGAACGCGCTGCTGGCACACGATCCCTCGCGCGCGTCGTTTGCGGCGGGTGCGGTGTTTTCCGAGAACGACCAGATCCTTCCGCTCGGCGAGGCCTCGTGGAAGACGTTCATGCGCTTCGGCCGCTACCGGCATTATTTCGCCGATCCGCAGAACGGCGAAGTCGGCCTGATCGCCAACCCTTACGAGGTGGGCGGCGGCTGCGTGTTCGTGCTGCGGCTCAAGGTCAACGCCGCGAAGCGGATCACCGAGGCCGAGCAGTTCGTCGCGCGCGATCCGAGCGGTGCGGCGGCTTACGAGCAGCTCGGCGCGCCCGACCCGGTATGGCTCGAGCCGATCCCGGTCGCGCAACGCCAGGCGCACGAGGCGTTGCGCGCGGTCGGCTTCATGTATTTCGAAGCGCTCCAGCGCAACGATGGCGCCGGCATCTATCCGTTTCGTGACGATTGCGAGCGCATCGAGCACGCTCGCCCGACGGTGAAGCAGAAGCGCGAGGGTTACGGCCATTCCGACGTTGCGACCGACTTCACAACGCTCTCCGCCAAGGCTCAGTACGAAATGGGCATGATGGCATTCGTCGCCGAAATCCGCGACCGCCGCTCTTTGGTGGTCGACGTCGAGCGCGGGGCGGTGCTGGCGAGCTCGTATTACGACTACGACGGCGCGCTGCGGAAGATCGACTTCAGGAACGGCGAACAATGGACCCTGCCGCCCTATTTCCGCTCGTCGCGCTCGCACCATGCGAACGAGGCGTTCAAGATCATCAACGGCAGCTTCCGCTATATCGAGATGACCTTCATCGAAGTGCCGTACGCAACCAGGCACGCGTTCGCCGGGCCACCCATGACGGTCAGGCTCGACTACGACACGCCGCTGCCGCTGCCCACGCCGATCGCCGTGCCAAGCCGCCCGGAGACCCATGCGCTGACCGAACGCCTGCTTGACGCGATGATGCGCAATTGCCCGTGCGCCGTGCCGCTCTCGCCGGAAGTCCGCTACACCGAGAACGGCGTGCCTCTGGCGCCCGGGAAAGGGCTCTGGCAATCGCTGAACGGGCTGCGCGATTATCGCGTTTCGCTGGCCGATCCGGCGTCGGGCCAGGGCGGCTGGTTCGGCGCGCTCGACGAGCGGACGCTGTTCGCGATGATGGCGCTGCGCTATCGGCTGGAGAAGGGCCTGATTTCGCAGATCGAGGTGATCGTGGCTCGGCCGCAGAAGCCGGCGGTCGGCCAGGAGTTGGCGACCGCGACGTTCACGATGTTCACCCCGCCGCTCGAATACGATCTCGATCCCGCGGGATTTCCCCGCCCGGCCCCCGCGCTGCTTGCGTCCGCACCGGCGGGGTCTGAGGTACTCGTCCAGGCAGCGGGAATGCAGGAAGCGGTGCTCTCGGGCGCCGCTGCTTCCCGATTCACCGCGCGTTCGAACGGGCATCCGCTCGAGGTTCCGGTGACATTGCCCGCCGGCGTCAGCGCGCGCGGGCACCGGGTGTGGCTAGCGGACAGCGCGCAAGGCCTCGTGCTCGATCTCGCGCTGCGGGACAACACTGGCGCGGTGCCCGGCGCGCCCGCCGACCGGGCCGCCCCGTGGAGCGACATCCATGCGCGGCTGCTCAAGGTCGAACAAGGCCGGCCTGGTTATTCCGAGGGCCTGACGGTGCGCGTGCCGTTCGGTCAGGGCAGCGGCTGGCCTGCCTGAAACGGGGGAAGCGTACTATGAAACTTGCGTTACTCGGGACGATCGCCACGATCTTGTGCGCCGCGCTGCTGCCGGTATCCGCCTCGGCCGCGACCTGCGAGCGCGCCTGTCTCGAAGGCATGGTAAACCGCTATATGGCGGCGTTGATCGCCCATGATCCGTCAGGCCTGCCGTTCGCCAACGACGTGATCTTCGCCGAGAACAACAATCGGCTGAAGATCGGCGAAGGCAGCTGGCAGACGATCGACGGCCTCGGCAAGTACAAGCATTACATGGCCGATCCCGAGGGCGGGCAAGTGGGCTTCATCGGCACCGTGACCGAATTCGGCATCCCCGCGTTCATGGACGTGCGGCTGCGGATCGCGGGCGGCAAGATCGCCGAAGTCGAAAGCTACGTGATGCGCGATGAAGGCGCGGCTCACCGCTACGACGAGATGGGCGAGCCCGAGGCGCCGTGGCTGGCAGCGGTGCCGCCAGCCCAGCGCCTGTCGCGCGCGCAGCTGGTGGAGACGGTAAACAAGTACTTCGAGAGCATGGCTCACAACGACGGGCATGGTGACTATTCATTCTTCCATCCGCAGTGCAACCGGATCGAACACGCGCTCAAGACCACCAACGTGCGCGACAATTCGGCTTACGGCCATTCGACCGACACTCAGTTCGCCTCGCTGACGTGCGAACAGCAATGGAAGACCGGCTTCCTCGGCTTCGTCACCCGGATGCGCGATCGCCGCTTCCCGGTGATCGACGAAGAACGCCAGGTGGTGTTCGCCTCGGTGGGGGTGGACATGAACAGCCCGACCCGCGCGATTCCCGAAACCACGGGCAAGCCGTTCGTGTTGCCCAATTTCTTCGACGTGCCCCGCACCCAGCAAGTGCAGGAGGCCTTCAAGATTCGCGACGGCAAGCTCTACCGGATCGAGATGACGATGATCGAGGTGCCCTATGCGCAGCCGCTCGCCGTCCCGATCTCTTCGATGACGCATTGAGAGAGGGGAGGCCATGACCCGCATCCGTACCGCGATCGCTGTCGCTGCCCTGTTTTGCGCTACCACCGCCTTCGCGCAAACTCCTGCACCAGGTGCGCCCGAGCTTGAAATCCTCGCCGACCAGGTGACACAGGCGCTCCTTGTGAACGATGCTTCGCGCCTGCCGCTGGCGAAGGACTTTCGCTACACCGAGAACGGCTCGCCGCTCGAGATTGGTGATGGAATGTGGCGCACCCTTTCGGCTTATGCCGGGCTCGATCCGCGGATTGCGCCGGCCTCCGCACCTCTCAAGTTCCGGTTCGACGTGGTCGACCGGCAAGCGCGGCAAATCCTCGCCTACCGCGCGATCGACGAGAACGGCACGTCCGGCGTGCTGGTGCTGCGCCTCAAGGTCAAGAATGGACTGATCTCCGAGATGGAGGCGATCACGATCCACCAGGAACTGCTCGATCCGCGGGGCGGCACGGTCACGCTGCTCCAGCCGCGCCTGCTCGAAATGCTCGATCCGGCAAAGCTCGGCGCGATCGATCCCGTGTTCGCGGCGCCCGCGCCGGCCGATCGCGCTTCGCTGATCGCGGCGGCCAATGCCTATCTCGACGGACAAGTCGCGAACAGCAGCGCGAGAATTCCGTTTTCCGCCGATTGCGTCAGACGCGACAACGGCAACCCCACGACCGGCGATCCCGACGCCGCGCCGCTCGACCCCGAGGTTCCGTCCTACAAGCCGTTCAGCCTTGGTTGCGCCCGGCAGATCGACAGCGGCCTTTACCGTTACATCGCGCGCGTGCGCGACCGCCGCTTCCTGGTCGATGAGCAGCGCGGATTGGTCGCCGCGATCGACCTGATGGACGTTCCTGGCACGCTTCATGAGATCGACATTCCGGGCACGGGCCGCGTCCGCTACCCCGGCCCCGACGCGGCTCACAGCACGGCCGACGATACGGCGCAGTTCAACGATTTCGCCGCGGCCAACCTGCGGGTGCCGTCGTCGATGCTCGCGATCCACCTGTTCAAGATCGTCGACGGCAAGATCGTGCGGATGGAGGATTTCGAGCGCGGCGCCCATCTGGGCTTCGAAGCCGGCTGGTAACCGGCCTCGTCGCGCTCGACAGACCGCCATCCAACGAAATAAGAGGCTTTCGACGGGGCGAAGTTTTTTTGCGCGGCCTTGGTCTTGGACGTGCAGATTAGGGGGTGGCCGTGGCCAGGAGACGTGAAGCAGCGGCCGGCCCGGGCCTCGCATCGCTTTTGTTCCTTTACCGAGGATGGATGGCGCTCCTCGTCGTGCTGACCATGGCTTCGAGCGGCGTCGGCTTGTTCGTTCCGCAGGTTATCGCAACAGCGATCGACGCCTTCACTGCCGGCAAGCTCGATCTTCGCACCTCGCTGGTCGAGCTAACGGCCCTTGCGCTCGGCAGTTTCCTGCTCGGCATCGCTCAGGCCATCGTCCAGGCCGTCGCATCCGAACGCGTCGCGCGGGATTTGCGCTCACGGCTGGCCGAAAAGGTTTCCCAGCAGAGCTATTCGTCGGTGATCCACCTGACCCCGGCCAAGCTCCTCACCAACTTCACTGCCGACGTCGATTCGATCAAGAACTTCGTCTCCCAAGCCGTCGCCTCGCTCGTTTCATCGGTTTTCATAATCATTGCCGCGAGCGCGCTTTTGTTGTGGCTCAACTGGCGCCTCGCGCTTGCCGTGCTGGCGATCCTGCCGCTGATCGGCGTCACCTTCTTCGTGGTGATGGGCCGGGTGCGCAAGCTGTTCCTGCAGATCATGAGCATTACCGACAGCCTCAATCGCGTGCTCAACGAGAATATCGTCGGCGCCGCGCTTGTCCGCCTGCTCGACAGCGGCAGGCGCGAATTCTCGCGTTTTCTTGAAGTGAACGAGCAGGCGCGCGCGCTCGGCCTGCGCATCCTCAATCATTTTGCCTCGATGATCCCGATCATCACCTTCCTCGCGAACCTGGCGACGCTCACCATCCTCGCCCTGGGCGGTCATTTCGTGATCGTCGGCGAGATGAGCATCGGCGAGTTTTCCGCCTTCAATTCCTATCTCGCCATCCTGATCTTCCCGATCATCGTGATCGGTTTCACCTCGATGATGATCAGCCAGGCGCAGGCCTCTTACGGTCGCATCGGCGGGGTGTTGAACGCCCCGCCGACGCCCCAGCGCGGCGAAGTAAACGTCCAGCTCGAGGGCACCATCGCGGTTCGCAATCTCTCGCTCGCCTATGACGCGACCAAGGTCCTGGAGGATATCTCCTTCGAGATCGCGCCGCGAAGCCGCACGGCCATCGTCGGGCCTACGGCCGCGGGCAAGTCCCAGCTCCTTTACATGATGGCCGGCCTCCTGGCGCCGACCGGCGGCCAAGTGCTTTACGACGGGCGGCCGATCGACGACTACGGACGCGACAGTTTCTATGGCCAGGTCGGCTTCGTGTTTCAGGACAGCAAGCTCTTCAACCTGACCTTGCGGGAAAATATCGCGTTCCGGACCGACGTTCCCGATGCATCGCTTGCGCGAGCGATCGAGACCGCGGAGCTGCAGAACTTCATCGCGAGCCTGCCGGAGGGCCTCGATACGGTGGTTTCGGAGCGCGGGCTCTCCTTGTCCGGCGGCCAGCGCCAGCGGATCATGCTGGCCAGGGCGCTCGCGCTCGATCCGCGCGTTCTCTTTCTGGACGATTTCACCGCCCGCGTCGACCTCATCACCGAGGCGCGCATCCTGACCAATGTCCGCAACAATTATCCCGATCTCACGCTGATTTCGATCACCCAGAAAATCGCCCCGGTGGAGGACTACGACCAGATCATCCTGCTCATGGAGGGAGAAATCGTCGCCAAAGGCACCCACCGCGAACTGGTCCACGGGTGCCCGGAATATGTGCAGATCCAGCAATCGCAGCAGAGCACCGATAAAGTCGAGGCCGCGTGATGGACTACACGCTCAAGACCGATGACAAGGCGGCCAAGCGGGAGACGCTGGCTTCGGTCTATCGCCGCCTTGCGCCGCTGCTTGCCGAGGAGACGCGCAATCTCTCGATCGCGGTGCTCTGCGTGGTTCTGACCTCGGCCGCCAACCTGCTGACGCCGCTGCTCGTCGCGCGCGTTGTCGACACGGCGATGACGCACGGCGACTATGGCCAATTGCTCCGCTATGCCGGGGTTCTCGCCGTCGTTTACCTGCTGGCGCTGTCGACCAGCTATATGCAGACCCTCCGCATGGGCACCGTCGGGCGCAACGTCCTGTTCGGCTTGCGCAACGAGCTTTTCACGCAGCTCTCCAGCCTGCCTGTCGCATTCTTCGCGCAGAACCGCTCGGGCGATCTGATCAGCCGTGTCAACAACGATACCGACAAGCTCAACCAGTTCTTCAGCCAGGCGCTGATGCAGATGTTCGGCAATCTGTTCATTGTGACGGGCGCGGGCATCCTGCTGTTGGTACTGAACTTCGAGCTCGGCCTTGCGGCCATCGCACCCGCAGTCGGCCTGCTGCTGATCACGCGCGCGATCTCGCCGTGGGTCAAGCGGAGCAATCGCAGGTCGATGGAAAGCCTGGGTGCCCTTTCCGGCGACGTTTCGGAGAGCCTCGCCAATTTCGAGGTGATCGTCGCCTTCAATCGGGTGGACTATTTCCGGCAGAAGTTTGCCGCCTCCAACGAGCGCAATTACCGCACCGCGGCCCGCGCCGGCATCTCGTCAGGCCTGTTCATGCCGCTCTACACGCTGGCGGGAAGCGCCGGATCGATCCTGGTCCTGGCTCTTGGGGTGTGGCTCATTTCCCAAGGGACGCTCACGATCGGCCTGCTCGTCGGCTACCTGATGTACGTGACGTCGTTTTACAATCCGCTGCGGCAGATGGCGACCGTCTGGTCTTCGCTGCAGCAGGCGATGGCCGCGCTCGACCGGGTGACGGAGATGCTGAGCCTCCGCAATGATCTTGTCCGCGTTGAGAATAGTGTCACCGGCCCGGGTGACGCGGTGCTCGCGTTCGATCGGGTGAGTTTTGGATATTCCAGCGGCAAGCAGGTTCTTTCCGACGTGACACTCACGCTCGAACGCGGAAAAACCTATGCTCTGGTCGGCCCCACGGGGGGAGGCAAAACCACCACTGCGATGCTCATGGCCCGCCTTTACGACCCCGCCGAGGGGACGGTCTTTCTGGATGGGCGCGATATCCGTACCCTCGAACCAACCGAGCGCGCGAGAAAGATCGGCTTCATTCTCCAGGAACCCTTCCTGTTCAGCGGGACCATTCGCGACAACATCGTCTATGGTCATGATGCCTTCGCCGAAATCAGCGACGAGGAGCTCGCGCAGCGATTGGCAGCCCAGGGCCTCGGCCGCTTTCTCGAACGGTTCAAGGATGGTCTGGCAACGCCCGTGAGCGGTGGTGGTGACGGCCTTTCGCTGGGTCAGAAGCAACTGGTCGCGTTCTTGCGGGCCGTGTTGCGGGAACCCGAGATTCTCATTCTCGACGAGGCGACCGCCAATATCGACACCGTGACCGAACGGTTGCTCGAGGACGTTCTGGCGAAACTTCCCCGAGAGACGACCAAGGTCATCATCGCCCATCGCCTCAACACGATCCGCAACGCCGACGATATCTTCTTCGTCGGCGGAGGCGCACTGGTCGAAGCCGGCTCAATGGAGCACGCGATGGATATGTTGCTCAGCGACCATCATTCGACGTGATGCTCGGAACCTGGCTGCAATGCAAACAGGGCCCGGATCACGTTGGCAAACGCCGGCCTACTTGCAATCCGGCGCAAAAGGCAGCGCTCGTTCGGCCAACCGGACGTTCAATCCCGCGATAATTGCGCTGAGGCCGAACTCGAACAGTTCGTCCGGATCAAACGGCGGTTTTTCCGTCGGTGACGGCGGCCGTTCCAGCGCCGCCTGTTCGTCGACCGTCCAACCGAACGTAAAGCGAGAAATCACGATCGCGGCAGAAATCGCCTCGAGCTTGGAGAAGCCCGCGGCCCGCAAAGGCTCTAAAATCGTGTCCGGATCCATCCGTCCGTGAGGACCTCTCGGCCGGAAACCGGCGAGCAGGCGCCCTCCGTCGCGGTAGGACAGCATCACGGACCGTAGCCGTTTTGCCCCGTCGATAAGCCAGTCCGTCCAATGTTGGTTCGGGGCGACCTCGCCATAAGATGCCTCGATCATCGCGAGGGCCATCTCGTCGATCAGTTCCTGCTTGTTCTTGAAATGCCAATAGAGCGCCGGGCCCTGCACCCCGAGAACATCGGCCAGCCTGCGGGTCGTGAGGCCGTCCAGCCCGGTGTCATTGAGCAGCTCGAGCGCCTTGCGCACGATCATCGAGCGTTCCAGCCGGGCAGGTTTCGGAGCCGGTTTCATGAGGACAGATTGACAACTTAGCACCGTTAAGGCAACAGCTTCGCAATTTAGCGGCGCTAAGGATTCTCGCGGTACGTATGCTCGACCCTCCGATTATTGGCCTGAGCGCGCGCCGGCACGTGCCGAGCGGCGCCGCCAAAGGCATTCTGCAGATCACCGCGACCGCGCTTTTGTTGACGGGCTGCGTGACCTCGCAGGTGCGCAAGGCCGATGTCGCTCCGCCCGCCGCATACGAAGCCCCGCGGCCCCCGTCGGACGACCTGGCCCCGGCAGCCTTGAACGAGTGGTGGAAGGGCTATGACGATCCGCAATTGAACGGCCTGGTGGACGAAGCCTTGAAGAATGCGCCGGACGCGAACAGCGCACTCGCGGTCCTGGCGCAAGCCGCCGCGGTCCGCAGCCAAACGCTCGCCAAGCTGAACATCCCTTCCGGGCAGCTCCAGAGTTCGGCCACCCACACACAAACCACCGTGCTGGGCTCTTCCGGCAATTCGTTGGGTGAGATCTTCACGCAACCGGGTGGAACCGAAAGCTACAGCGCCAACTTTGACGTCAGTTGGGAGCTGGACCTGTTTGGCCGGCGCGCGGCGGGCCGGCGCGGGGCCGATGCGGATTTCTACACCGCGGCGTTCACTTACGAGGCGAGCCGCACTTCGTTGATCGCAAACGTGGCCAACTCGCTGTTCCAGGCCCGCGGCCTGGCGCTGCAATTGCAGGACGCGGAGGACATGGCGCGTGTCGACCGCGAACTCGCGCGCCTTTCGACCGTGCGGCAAAAGGCCGGCCTGGCAGCGAGCTCGGACGTCGACCAGGCGCTTGCGCAATCCCAGGCCGCCGATGCCGCGGCCGAAAGCTATCGCGCGCAACTGCTGGCAGCGCAACGCTCGCTGTTGGTCTTGGTCGGGCATGGCTTCGACAAGGTCGAGACCTTGCCCACTTCGTCCGGCGTGGGCTCCCCGCCGCCGATCCCGGCAACCGTGCCGGGCGATCTTCTTCGCCGCCGGCCCGACGTTCGGGCGGCCGAGTGGAGGATCGTATCCGCCGCGGCGACGCTGAAGACCGCCGACCTCGCGCTGCTCCCGACCATCAATCTCCAGCCCGGCATTTCCCTGAGCAAGAGCACCGGCGCGTTCGGTTCCACCTCGTTCGCCTGGAGCATCGGCGGAAGCCTGCTCGCACCGATACTCGACCGGCCGCGGCTGATCGCGTCGATCCACGCCCAGCGCGCGGTCGCGGAGCAGAATGTGATCGCCTACGAAAAAGCCGTTCAGACCGCCTATGGCGATGTCGAGACGGCGTTCACCTACCTCGAGTCCGACGGCAAGCGGGTGCGCATGCTCGCCGATGCCGAAGCGCACGCCAAAGCTGCGTACGAAAAAGCGAAGATCGGGTACGCCCGGGGGCTCAACGATCTCACGACCGTATTGCAGGCCGAAACCACGTGGCGCAGCACGCGCAGCCAGCTCTCGTCGGCTCGGATCACGCAGCTCGAACGGTCGGTGCAGGCATTCAAGGCACTGGGAGGCGGCTGGTCGCCCGACCAGCCGGCAGCGGCAACGCCCTATGCCGCCGCGGCCGGACGCGGCGTCACCGAAGCGGAAGGGGTCCGATGAAACTTGGCAGTCGATCTGCGCGTAAACTGGGCGCGATACTGACGGTTGCAGTGTTCGCAACCTCGATTGCGGCATGCGGCAACCGTGCGAAAGAAGGCGCCAAGCCGCAACAGGCGCGCGCAGTCACCGTCGTTCAGGTGCTGCCGAGGGCCATGCAGGGCGGGCTCGCCGCGTCGGGGATTCTGGTTTCCCGCGACGAGGCAGCCGTCGGCTCGGATCTTTCGGGCTATCGTATTGCCAGGATATATGTCGAACAGGGCGCGTGGGTGAAGCGGGGCCAGCCGCTGGTGCAGCTCGACGATTCGCTGCTGCGCGGCCAGATCGCCCAGCAAACCGCGCTTACCCAGCAAGCCCAGAACCAGGCCAGGCGCGTAAGTGGCCTCGACGACGAAGGCGTGCTGTCCGCCGAGCAGATCGAGACCCGTCGCCTCCAGGCGAAGGCTCAGGCCGGATTGCTCGAGGACCTCACCACCCGCCAAGCCCACACCACCATCCGCGCACCAGTGTCGGGCCTGGTGCTGGAGCGCAACGTCAAGCTGGGCGACATCGCCGCGGCCGGAGGCGCCACCCCGATGTTCCGACTGATTCGCGACGGGCTGGTCGAGCTCAATGCAGAAGTGGCCGAGGACGACATGGCGAGGTTGCACTTCGGCGACCGTGCACAAGTCGTGCTGCCCGACGGTGCGACGGTGGCCGGAAGGGTCCGGCTGATCGACCCGGAAGTGGATTCGCAAACCAAGCTTGGTCACGTGCGTATCGCAATGCCCGTACGCGCCGACCTCAGGCCGGGAGGCTTCGCGCGGGCGACTTTTACCGGCGTATCGACCGCGAACGCCGCGGTGCCCGAAACCGCGGTGCTCTATAACGCCGACGGGGCATCGGTCGCGGTGGTTGGCCCCGACAACCGGGTGCGCATGGTACCGGTTAAGACTGCACGCCGCGCGGGAGGCTATGTCGAGCTGGCTCAAGGCCCGCCGCAGGGCTCCTGGGTATTGCTCCGCGCGGCGTCATTTGTCCTGCCGGGTGATCTGGTGAAGCCGATCCGGCCGCGTAGCTGATGGCCCAGCTGCGCATCTCGACCTGGGGCATCCGCAACCCGGTTCCGGTGGCGATCCTGTTCGTCGCGCTGATCGTGATCGGCATCGCCTCGTACCTCAGCTTGCCGATCAAGCAGTTGCCCGAAGTGACGCTGCCGCAGGTGTCGATCACGGTCACCGAAAACGGCGCCGCGCCGTCGGAGATAGAAACCCAGATCACCCGCCCGGTAGAGAACGCGATGGCCGGCCTGCCCGGCGTACAATCGATTCAATCGACGGTCACCCGCGGTGTTTCCACCACGCAGATCGAGTTCCCGATCAACGAGGACATGCAGAAGATGACCGACGAGGTCAGGACTCGCATGGACCAGACGCGCGTCAATCTGCCGCGAGACATCGACCCGCCGACCGTCCAGCGCCTCGACATCGACAGCCAGCCGATCATCACTTACGCGGTCGCCGCCGACAGGATGTCCGACGTGGATCTCTCGTGGTTCATCGACGACACCATCTCGCGCGCACTGCAGGGCGAAGAAGGTGTCGCCCAGATCAAGCGCGTTGGCGGAGTCGATCGCGAGATCAACGTGATCGTCGATCCGGACAAGCTGGCGGGCTTCGGGTTGACCGCGCCGCAGATCAACGACGCGCTCCGCGGTTTCGCCGCCGACGAGACCGGCGGGCAGGCGGAGATCGGCGGGCGCCGCCAGACCCTGCGCGTGCTGGGCACCCCGGAGACGGTCGCGCGCCTGCGCGAGATGCAGATCCCGATCGCC
Organism: Sphingomonadaceae bacterium; assembly: GCA_036384795.1. Lineage (GTDB taxonomy): Bacteria > Pseudomonadota > Alphaproteobacteria > Sphingomonadales > Sphingomonadaceae > Andeanibacterium. The sequence continues at coordinate 96,553 of DASVLP010000043.1, forward strand.
GGGGGCCGCTTCGTGCGCCTGGCCGACGTAGCGGAAGTCGGCGATGGCTCGAGCGAGGTCCAGGCTTTCGCGCGCCTCGACGATCAGCCGGTGGTCGGATTCCAAGTGATGAAGACGCGCGATTCCTCCGAGATCAGCGTCGAGGACAACGTCGATCGGGCGCTGCAGAATCTGACCCGCAGCCACCCCGGGGTGAAGTTCACCAAGATCTTTTCCACGGTGGCGAACACGCGGGACAACTTCAAGGCCACGCTGGATACCCTGCTTGAAGGCATGCTGCTGGCCGCTGTGGTGGTGTTCCTGTTCCTGCGCGACTGGCGAGCAACGCTGATCACCGCGATCGCGATGCCCGTCTCGCTGCTCCCGACGTTCGGGGCGATGATCCTGTTCGGCTTCTCGCTGAACATGATCACACTGCTGGCCCTGACGCTGGTGATCGGGATTCTGGTCGACGATGCGATCGTCGAAATCGAGAACATCCAGAAACGGGTGAACGCGGGCGCCTCACCTTATCAGGCGGCGCTGGAAGGCGCGGACGCGATCGGGTTGGCGGTGGTCGCGACCACGTTCACGATCGTCGTGGTGTTCCTGCCAGTTTCGATGATGCCGGGCATTCCCGGCCAGTTCTTCAAGGAATTCGGCCTGACGGTTTCCGTCGCGGTGCTGTTCTCGCTGCTGACGGCTCGCCTGCTCACCCCGCTGCTGGCCGCCTATTTTCTCAAGCCGACCGCCGAACCGCACGAGCGCGGGCCGTTGCAGGGGCCGTACCGCACGGCCCTCGACTGGGCCCTTTCGCACCGCTGGATTTCGGTGTTTGCTGGTGCCGTGCTGTTCGCGGCGTCGATGGCGCTGATCGTGGTGCTGCCCAAGGGCGTGCAGCCGGAGGGCAATCCTGACTACTACAACGTCAGCCTGCAAGGGCCGCCTGGCGCCACGCCGGCCGAGATGGAAGGCCTGGTCAGGGACGTGACGGCGCTTCTGAGCCGCCGTCCCGAAACCGAGCACGTGTTCGCGACCGTGGGGACGGCCTCCGGCAACGGCTTCTTCACCGGCGGGGGTTCCTCGGTCAACCAAGGCACTGTCACGATCGTGCTCAAGCCGGCAAGCGGGCGACCGAGCGTGGTGAAGATCCAGGACTTGGTGCGGCCCTTGCTGACCAAGGTTCCCGATGCGCGGTTGACGTTCGAGCAATCGAATTTCGGAGGCGGCGGAGTGACCGTCACCCTCACCGGCGAGAACGGCCCCGAGCTCGAGAAAACCGCGCTCGAACTCCAGCGTGAGATGCAGACGGTGCCGATCCTGGGCAATCCGGTGCCGGCGGATTCCCCGGTCGGCCCGGAGATCGTGATCCGACCAAAGCCGGACGAGGCCGCGCGCCTCGGCGTGTCGATCGATACGATCGCTTCGGTCGCGCGCGTCGCCACGATCGGCGACATCGACGCGAACGTCGCCAAGTTCAACGACGGTGCGCAGCGCGTGCCGATCCGGGTGCGCATTCCGGAAGACGCGCGGGCGAACCTCGACCTGATCCGCGCGATGCGGGTGCCGACCGCCAGCGGCGAAACGACCACCCTCGGCAGCGTCGCCTCGGTCGAGTTCGAGGCAGGGCCGGCGCAGATCCAGCGCTACGGTCGGATGCGCCAGATGAGCGTCAATGCCGACCGGGTGGGCGATGTCGAGCTCGGTGAAGCCCTCGCTGCGGCCGACGATCTGCCGGTCATGCGTCACCTGCCGCCCGGCGTGCAGATCGCCGACGTCGGCCAGAACAAGATCTTCGTTCAGCTGCTGTCGGGGCTGGTGTTCGCGATCGTGGCAGGGCTGTTCCTGATCTATGCGGTGATAACCTTGTTGTTCCGCAGCTTCTTCAAGCCGGTGGTGATCTTGTCGGCCTTGCCGCTGGGGATCACCGGCGCGTTCCTCGCATTGCTGATCGGCGGGCTGGCGCTGAACATGCCGTCGCTGATCGGCTTGCTGATGCTCCTGGGGCTTGCGGCGAAGAACTCGATCCTGCTGGTCGAATTCGCGATCGAGCGCGAGCGCGCGGGCGCGACCCAGCGCGAGGCGCTGATCGACGCCTGCCGCGAACGCGCTCGGCCGATCATCATGACCACGCTCGCGATGCAGGCCGGCATGCTGCCCACCGCGCTCGGCATCGGCGCCGGCGCGGAGTTCCGCCAGCCGATGGCGGTCGCGGTGATCGGCGGTCTCCTGACCTCGACGATCCTGTCGCTGGTGATGGTGCCGGTGGTGTACGAATTCGTCGACGACTTCGAACGTTGGCTGACGCCGAAGCTGGGGCGCTTGATCACGCCGCGCGATCACGCAACGGAGGAGGCAATCCCAGCCGGAATATAGAAACATAGTCGGGAGAAATGCTCAGCTCGGGCGCACGCTTGATATCAAATCTGTGGATCAGACCACCCCACCTCTCGCGCGCACGAAATGCACCTCAAAAATCTAGCCATCATGCAGTATTTGGACGGTCGAGGAACCGGAAATCTTCAGGCACCGGTTCCGGCAGACGCCGGCGCGGATGCTCGCTCGTCTGCTTGGGCGGCCGCTCCAGCAGCGCTAGCGGAGGCGGCAAGTCGTTCGAGAGCATGTCCGCCCACGCTTTGGCCAGCTCGCGTCGCCGCGGCATGTAAGCTGCGCGATTGTATGCCCCCTCGACCTTTCCCTTGGGAACATGCGCCAGCATTAGGTCGATGACCTGCCGATCATGCTCTTTGCCATCGCGTTCGGCCCACTCGTTCTTGATCGTCGAGAACGCCGTCATCTCATGCCATTGCCGCGCCACCAACTCGAAGGTGGTGCGCCCGGCCTCGAGATTAGCCTGTCTCCTGAGTTTCTTTACGATGGCCGGGTCGGGGCCTTCCTCGAGTTGGGCTCGCGCGTCATCGCGCTTCGCGCGCGCATCGATGAGGCCGACCATCGGATAGATTCCGAAGTTCATCGTCTTCTGCTTGCCGTTGTAGGCGTAGTTCCATTTCCAGAGCTTCGAGCCGTTCGGCTTCACCAACAGGTAGAGCCGATGGCTGTCGGTCAGTTTGTAGGGCTTGTCGCCCGCTTTTGCTGCGCGCGCTTTCGCTTCGTTCAACATGATAAACCTCCGAGACCACGTTATTCCGTGCCGGGACCACGCGCCGGACCCACGCCGTAGTCGGAGGCGTGCGGACGACTGTGGCCGAACCGATTCGCTAAGCGTCAGTTTTCAGAGGGAAAATGTCGATCCCAGTGGACTTCTACGGACCTCTGCGGAAGGTCCCGTGGCGGAGAGGGTGGGATTCGAACCCACGTTACGGTTGCCCGTAAACCGCATTTCGAGTGCGGCGCATTCGACCTCTCTGCCACCTCTCCGCAGGGGTGCGAGGGCGTTTTGGGAGACGCCCGGTCGGCTGGGAAGCGCGGCGGTTAGCCGAAGCTCTCGCGCTTGCCAACCCCCCGTTTCGGCCCGTTCGCCCGCCTTTGGGGATCGCAGCGCGCGCAAGCTTGTTTCACCTGCAGGGTCAATTATATTGAGCGGCATGATGGATCGTGCGAAATTTTTCTCCCCCCAGGCCGGCCGCCGGATCGACGCGCCGCGCCACAGCGAGGCGCGCTTCGCGATCGGCGACGTGGTCAAGCACCGGCTGTTCGATTTCCGCGGGGTGGTGTTCGACATCGATCCGGTGTTCGCCAACAGCGAGGAATGGTACGAGGCAATCCCCCAGGACCTGCGCCCGAGCCGCGACCAGCCTTATTACCACCTCCTCGCCGAGAACGAAGATTCTTCGTACGTCGCCTATGTCAGCCAGCAGAACCTGCTGGGCGATTCCGAAGGCGGGCCGGTCGACCATCCGTCGGTTCAGCAGTTGTTCGAGGATTTCGCCAACGGCCGCTATCGCCTGCGCCGCAGCCTGACGCACTGAGCGCGCGCCCCGACCTTCAGCTTTTCAGCTTCCAGCCGCTTTTCAGCAGGCGATAGGAAACGAACGCGAGCACCGCGTTCAGCACCCCGAGCCCGAGCGCGGCGTGGAGCACCGCCTGGTTGGTGTCGCCGATGTCGCTCTGCCCGAGGAAGCCGAAGCGGAAGCCCGAGATCACGTAGAAGAACGGGTTCGCGCGGCTGATCGCCTGGAATGTCGGCGCCATGTTGTCGATCACGTAGAACGTGCCCGACAGCAGCGAAAGCGGCTGGATCACGAAGTTGGTGATCGCCGCGTTGTGGTCGAACTTCTCCGCCCACAGCGAGGTCAACAGGCCCATGAACGACAGCATCATGGCGCCCATCAGGCCGAACCACACCACCGCCCACGGATGATGCACCGCAATGCTGACCCCCGGCCACAGGGCCATCGCGATCGCCACTGCGCAGCCGACCAGCGCCGCGCGCGTCACCGCCGCCCCGATGATGCCGATCATCAGCTCGCCTTCGGACAGCGGCGGCATCAGGAAATCGATGATCGTGCCTTGGATCTTGCCGGCAAGGAGGGAGAAGCTCGAGTTCGCGAAAGCGTTCTGCATCATCCCCATCATGATCAGACCGGGGGCGACGAACGTCGCGAAGGGAACGCCCAGCACTACCCGGCTGCCGCGCCCCATCGCGACCGTGAAGATCACCAGGAACAGCAGTGTCGTGGCCGCCGGAGCCCAGATCGTCTGGGTCTGGACCTTGAGAAACCGCCGAACCTCCTTAATATAGAGCGTAAGCAGCCCGATGCGGTTGAACCTGCCGATAATTGCGGTTCCATATGGCGCAAACCCGGCCCGGTTCGGGCCGGCGGGTTCGAGCGGGGCTATCGGGGCTTGATCGGCCATCGGGCGGCGACTATCCGCAGCCGCCCGCGCTGGCAAGCTTTGGCGCCAATGACGAGGAATTGAGAATTCGATGAGCTGGACCGACGAACGCATCTCGACGCTGACCAAGATGTGGGAAAGCGGCGCGACCGCGAGCCAGATCGCCGACGAGCTGGGCGGGGTTTCGCGCAACGCGGTGATCGGCAAGGCGCATCGCCTGGGGCTGAAGGCGCGCCCGTCGCCGGTGAAGGCGAACGAAGAGCCCGAACCTCAGGCCGGCAAGGTCAAGAAGAAAGAGGCGAAGCCCGCGCCGGTGAAAGAAGCGAAAGACCCCAGGCCCACAGCCAAGCCCGTAGCAAGCGCACCGGCGGCGGAGCAGGACACGCCGCGCCAGGCACTGCCCAACCCCTCGCCGGACATGCCCAAGATCGTCTCCGTCGGCCCCGGCGGGTTCCTCCGCCAGGGCCCTGGCGATCAGCAGCAGCCGATCCCGCCCGCCCCGCCGCGCAGGCTGGTTCCCGCCAAGCCCAGTCCCGAAATCGCCGACAAGACGAGCCTGCTCGATCTGAACGATAAAGTCTGCCGCTGGCCAATGGGCCACCCGGGCGAGCCGGACTTCCATTTCTGCGGCGAAGCGGTGAACCCGGGCTTTCCTTACTGCGTCGCGCATTGCGGCCGTGCCTATCAGGCACAGCTGCCGCGCGGGGTGCGCCGCCCGCCCCCGCCGCTGCCGTTCGGCGGCCCGCGGGTCCGTTGACCGCAAAGCTCAAGCGAGCTTGAGGTAACTTTCGCCGGCGCGCCATTCTGCGGCGCGCGGCGTTGCGACCCGGATAATTCTTAACCTTTGGAACGGCTTGCGGGCGGGACTTGCCGGTCCACCACAAACGCCGCCGCCGAGATCAGCAACGCGCCGGCGCACATCACCGCGAAGAACGGCAGCACGCTGCCATGGCCCAGCTCGAGCAGCGCGCCGCCGAACAAGCTGGACGAGATCGCCCCGACGCGGCCCATGAAGATCCCGAAACCGATTCCGGCCGAGCGGCACGAAGGCGGATAGCCGTGGGTCAGCATCGCGTAGACTGACGCCATCCCGGCACTGAAGATCGCCGCGGTAATCCCCATCAGCACGATCACCAGCAGCCGGTCGTCCGCGCTCGGGGCGGCGGGCAAGTGCTCCACCGTCAGGCCGAACGCGAGCATGAACACGAACAGGCTGAGGCTGATGCTGGCCATCACCGCCTTCGAGCCGAACCGGTGCACCAGCACCCCGGCCAGGACCGACGCGACGATCGAGGTAAGCCCGCCGATCGACACCGCATTGCCCGCTTGCCCCAAAGTGAACCCGTGCTCGGTGAGGAACGTGGTCGACCAGTTAAGGATGCCGTAGGCGCATAGCGCGCAGGCGGTGAAAGTTACCCCGATGCCGACGTTGAGCCGCAGGTTCGAACGGTGCAGCACGCCGATCGGCGAACCGCCGTCGTCCATGCCGGTGAAGCGCTCGGGCTCGAGCTCGAGCCGCTCGCCGAGCAGGGCGGCGGTCGCGGCTTCCGCCCGCTCGCGCTTGCCGCGCGCGATCAGGAACGAGGGGCTGTCGCGCAACACGGCGACGATCAGCGCCACCACCAGCAGCGTCGCGATCCCGAAGATCACGAACGCGGTGCGCCAGCCGTACCCCCCGACGATGTCCGGCGCGATCCAGCCGACCACGGTCCCCCCGGCCGGAGTGCCGACCGACAGCGTCGTCACGGCGACCGAGCGCCAGCGGTCAGGCAGCCATTCGCCCGAATGCGCGATCGCGTTGGCATAGGCGGAACCGAAACCCAGCCCGCCGACCAGCCGCCAGGCGGCCATCGCCCACACCCCGCCGGCCATCGCCGCGCCGACCGTGGCGAGCGAGAACAGCGCGGCCGCGATCGCGAGCGACCAGCGCCGCCCGATCATGTCGCCAAGCCAGCCGCCGCCCCACGAGCCAAGGCCGAAGCCGACCAAGGCGGCGCTCATCGCGATTCCGAAAGTCCCTTTGTCGACCGCGAGATCGGCCATCACCTTCGGCGCGACGATCCCCAACAGCTGCGCATCGATTCCGTCGCAGGTCAGCACCAGCATGCAGATCGCGAACGTCGCGACCGAGAACGCCTTGAGCGGCGCGCGCGAAAGGGCCTCGCTGAAAGTCGTCGCCACGCCTCGCTCTCCCATCTGTCTTGTCACCCCATCCGTCAGACATGCCATGCCCCCGCCGGAAAGGAAATGCGGCAAAAACCGGCTCGGCCGAACGATAAGTCGGTGAGGTGGAGGGTGCTTTCGGCAAGACAAAACGAACAGGATTTATGAATATTTACCGTTCGCCGAGACGGAAGCACGACCCGTCCTCGACCTCATTGAACGTCTTTCACGATATGGCCAGATGTAATCGACACAGGATTAGTCCGAACGGATGATCCTCGTTTTTGCATATAAGACAATCGATCGCCGATCACGATGTCGGCGAGATAGATCACTCAAAAATTGGGAAAAATGCCATGAAATATCTTTCTCTTTCGACCGCTGCCGCGGTTCTGGCCACGCTGGCGGTCCAAGCGCATGCCCAGGGCGCGCCGACCCCTCCGCAAACCACCGCCCCGGCACCGGGTGCCACCGATCCGGGGGCGAGCGCCACCGATCCGGGTTCGACTGATTCCACGTCGACGACCCCCAGCTCGACCGCCCCTGGGGCGACGACGCCCGGTGCGGCGGGGGCCTCCGATACGGCGTCCCCCGGCGCGGCGGCCGGAAGCACCGCGCAAGCGAGCACGCCCGTGACCGACGCCGAAGTCGACAGCTTTGCCCAGGCGACGGTGAAGGTTCAGAAGATCAACTCCGACACCACGCTCGACCAGACGGCCAAGCAACAGCAGATGGTCGCCGCGGTGCAGGCGGCCGGGCTCCAGCCCGCCCGCTTCAACGAGATCAGCAAGGCGATCGCCGCCGACAGCGCGCTACGTGCCAAAGTCCAGACGGCGATGGCTAAATACGCCGGACCGACCCAAGGCTAAGCACACACTCAGGTCCGGCCGAGGCCGCGCGGGATTTGCCCCTCCCCCCGCGCGGCCTCTTCGTATCCAAACGCGGTCAATCGTCGGCGATCTCGCCCCCGAACACGATCGCCTCGGTCTGTTCCGCACCGGGTGCGCGGTTGCCCGGGGCAAGCAGGTTGCGGGCCATGTCGGCGCGCATCGTCTCGAACACCACGCGACCCTTTGGTGGGTCCTGTTCCGGGAAAGCCGCTTCGAGCTCGCGGTTGAGCGCCTTTACCTCGTCGAGAAATTCGCGGTTGGTGAAGATGTGGAACCGGTTCTGCTTGATCGCCTCGACCACGGCGCGGCCGGTGTCGAGCGGGTCGACCCCGGTGCGCGCCGCTTCCCACAGCGCCTTCTGGAAATCATTGGCGGTCTCCTCGCGAAAATCGACGTCCGGCCGATCTTCCGGCGGGAACAGCATGCCGGTGCGGGTCGCGCCGGGAAACAGGCACGAGACCCCGATGCCGAGCGGCGCGAGCTGCATCCTCAGGCTCTCGGCATAGCCGCGCACCGCGTACTTCGAAGCGGAATAGGCCGCAAAGCCGATCAGCGGCACCACGCCCGCCATCGAACTGGTACAGACCACGTGCCCGCCCTCGCCTTGCGCCTTGATGATCGGCACGATCAGCTTGGTGCCATTGAGCACGCCGCCGAAGTTGACCGCCATCACGCGATCGAAATCGTCGAACTCGGGATCGTCGGCAGTGCCCCCGCCGTTGACCCCGGCGTTGTTGCACAGCACGTGGATCTTGCCGAACGCGGCGAGCGCCTCGTCGACTGCGGCCCTGAGGTTCGCGCGATCGGCGACGTTGGCCTTCACGAAATGGGCCGCATTGCTGCCCTTGAGCGTCTCGCGCGCCTTGGCGAGGTATGCATCGCTCCAGTCCGCGATCACCACTTTCATGCCCTCGGCCAGGAACGCGCGGGCCATGCCGAAGCCGATCCCGTTCGCGCCGCCGGTGATGAAGGCGACTTTGCCCTCCAAGTCCTGCATGCGGGCGCTCCTTTATTCTTCCCGATAGTTGCTGAAGCTGTCGAACACTTCCTTGGTGTCGGGCGTCGCCGCGAGCACCGCCTCGGCCCGGGCCCGCATCGCGTCCTTGAAGAAGCCGTGGGTGACCAGATAGGTCGCGTTCGAGAGGATGCCGTCGGCCACCAGGTTGCCGACCTCGACCGGGTCCTTCCAGTTGCCGCCGACGATCCGGCGCGAAAGCTTCCGCTCGCTGGCGACGAAGCCGCTCTCTGCGCGCAAGTGCTCCGGCCGGTTGTCGATCGTCTCGTGGATGCGGCTTTTCACCGGCCCCGGCAGCAGGATCGAAACGCCGATGTCGTGGTTGGCAAGCTCCGCCTTCACCGCCTCGCAGAAATGGCACACGGCGGCCTTGCTCGCGGCATAGATCGCCATCTGCGGCGGCATCACCACTTCGGCGGCGAGACTGGCGGTCGAGACGATGTGCCCGCCGCGGCCATGAGCGATCATCTGCGGCATGATTTCGGTGAAGCCGTTGATCACCCCGCCCAGGTTCACGCCGAAGCCGAAATCGTAGTCGGCATAGGTCGCCTCGAGCAGCGGGCCCTCGAGCCCGACGCCGGCGTTGTTTACCAGAATGTCGATCCCGCCGAACTCATCCTGCATCCGCTTGGCGGCATCGCGGTATCTCTCGCGCGAGGTGACGTCGAGCTGGAGCGCCGAAACCGCGTTCGAGCGGCCGCCGCCGGCGAATTCGGCGAGCGCATCGTCGATATGGTCCTGCCGCAAGTCGGCCAGCACCACCTGTGCGCCGCGTTCGACCAGCACTTTGGCGATCCCGAGCCCGATCCCGCTCGCCCCACCGGTGACGAACGCGATCTTTCCTTCGAACGATGTAATCGGCATCCTTGCTCCTATCGTGCTGGTGTTTCCTTGAGGCCCGCGGCCGCGACCGCCGCTTTCGCGCACGCGAGATCGCCGTCCGGGCTCGATCCCGAAACCCCGATCGCGCCGAGCGGAGCCCCTTGAGCGGTATAGAACGCCACCCCGCCGGGAAACGTCGCCACGCCGGGGATCGCCGGATCCCACTTGGCCATGTCCGCGCTCGGCACGCGATAATTCATCGCCGCCTTGGCCTTCCACATCGCAAGCTCGCTCGAGACGTTCACGATTCCGTCCATCAGCGCGAACGCGACCATCCGGCCCTCGTCGTCGTAGATCGCGATCGCGACGCCGGCCTTGCGCTCGCTCGCATAGGCGACGCAGGCGTCGCGCATCTTTGCCGCGGTCGCATAGTCGAGCATCGGCCGCGCGCTTTGTGCCGCGGCGGGCGCGGCGAGCAAAAGTGCGGCCGCGGCGATTGTTTCAAACTCAGTCCGCATCGCCTCCTCGCCTTTTGCGCCAGCATCGCATGGGCCATCATGCAGCGCTGCGCAAGCGGCGCGGCCGGCCGAGGTGCGTTCGCTCCACGCGGAGTCCGTGCCTCGGAAACATTCCGAGTTTCTCCCCTGCCGGCCGCGGGCAGCTCGTCCATAAGTATAAGTAATCTCACCTAGAGTGCGATAAGCCAGTCGAACCTCGCCTTCGGCTAATCTGCGACTTTCCGGCCGAGGTTATGAAAATGGGCGAGTCAGCGAGCGTTATCGGTTACCAGCACAGAATCCGGCCGTACCGGGCCGTGCTGTGGGGCAGTCAGTTGGGGGCATTGGCCCTGCTGCTCGCGACTTTCGCGGTGCCGGCTCGCTTTGCCATGTTGTCAATCGCGGTTGCGGCCGCTCTCCTCGTGTTGCAGATCGCAATGTCCCAGCTGCTAAGCCGGCTGAGCGTTCACCGGATGGAGCAACATAGCAAGCTGCTCAGCGATTCCCGGCACGGACAGGAACAGACAGAAGAGCTGTTCAGCATGACCGACATGCTTCAGAGCGCCGAGGACCACGCCGACGCGGGCGCCGTGCTGAAGGCAGCGAGCCGCCGCCTGCTGCCGGACGAATGCGGCGCGCTCTACGTCTTCAACAATTCGCGCGACCGCCTCGATCTGGCGGTCAGTTGGGCTCCTTCCGGCGAGTTCGAGCCGCCGGCGACGTTGGTGCCGGGCAACTGCTGGGCTCTCAAGCGCGGCAAGCTCCACGTGAACGATCCCGCCAGCGGCACGCTGTGCTGCGCGCATCACGATTGCGATTACGCGACGCTCGAGGTGCCGATGATCGCGCGCGGGTCGGTCTACGGGCTGCTGATGCTGGCAAGCTCGGCCGACGATCGCATGGTGCGCGTGCGCGAGGTGGCGCGGATCGCACGCGCGCTGGCCGATACGATGTCGCTGGCCCTGTCCAACATCGCTCTGCGCGAAAAGCTGCGCACGCAATCGCTGCGCGATCCGCTGACCGGCCTCTATAACCGCCGGTACATGGAAGACGCGCTCGATCGCTATCTCGATATGGCGGAGCGGAGCGGCCAGTGCACCTCGGTGATGATGATCGACCTCGACAACTTCAAGGCGCTCAACGATCAGCACGGCCACGCCAAAGGCGATGCGGTATTGCGCGACGTCGCGGCGCAACTCGTCGGCGCGCTGCGTCCGGCCGACGTGGTGAGCCGCTACGGCGGCGAGGAACTGGTGGTGATCCTGCCGGACTGCGAGCTGCACGACTCCGTCCTTAAGGCCGAAATGCTGAGGGCGCGGATCGAAGGTCTGTCCGAAGCCCACGGAATCCCGATCAGCGCATCGTTCGGCGTGGCCTGCGTGCCGGCGACGTCGACTGGGAAGGCAGACGTCATCCCGGGGGCGGACGCGGCCCTCTACGAAGCCAAAGCGGCCGGCCGCAACTGCGTACGCGCCGCCAAATCGCGATCGAGCGGCGGCAGCGACGGGCGCGCGCCCCGCCTTGCCGTCGGCTGACAAAGGCGCGGCGCCTGCTCTTACGCCCGGCGCGCGAACCAGATGGTGTGGCGCGGGCCCTTGCCGTTCGCGCGGGCGCGGACCTCCACTTCCTCGACCTTGAAGCCCGCCGCGCTTAGCCGCCTGGTGAACGCCGGATCCCGCGCGGCGGACCAGATCGCGAGCACTCCGCCAGGCAGCAATGCGGCGCGGGCGGCGCGCAAGCCGGCGGGGGAATAGAGCCGGTCGTTGGCTTCGCGCACCAGCCCGTCGGGGCCGTTGTCGACGTCGAGCAGGATCGCGTCGTAGCCGCTGGTCCGCGCGATCAGGTCAGCCACGTCGGCCATCGTGAGGCTGACGCGCGGATCGTAGAGGCAGCCGGCGGTAAGCTCGGCCATCGGTCCGCGCGCCCATTCGACGATCTCGGGCACCAACTCCGCCACCGTCACCCGCACTTGGCGGTGCGCAGCGAGCGCGGCACGCAAGGTGAAGCCCATGCCGTAGCCGCCGACCAGCAAGTGCGGCGCGGGCGCTGTGAGCCGTTCGAGCGCCATCGTCGCCAGCGCTTCCTCGGAGCCGCGCATCCGCGTGCTCATCAGCTCGTTGCGGCCGAGCGCGATGATGAAATCGCGCCCGTGCCGGAACAGCCGCAGCTCCTCCCCGCCGGGGACTTGCGCAGTGCCGAGAAGCTCGCGGGCGATCATTCGCGGGCGCTTGCCGGCCAGCGCCTAGTACGTCACCTCGTCGGCGAGCATGGCGGGCGTCGGCGGCCCGGTGTCCGCCGGGTTCGAGCCCTTGTGCTTGTCGTTGGCGGGAAGCGGCGCCCCGTTCGCGACACCGAATCCGACCGGTTCGCCGGCGAATTCCTCGTACGCGACGTTCACGTTCATGTGCGCGCGCGCCAGCGGTGTATTGCCGTATTCGAGGCCCTTCTTCATGTGGGTGTCGAGCAGCACCACGAAGTCCGGGTTCTTCTTGAGGTCGTCCACCGCCATGCCCGGCGGATCACCGGCATCGTAATGCTTCCTCGCCGCGACCACCAGCGCGCGGTCGAACTTCGCCAAGCGCTTAACCGCGGCCCAGTCGGTCATGTAGCCGTGGCCTTCCTCGACGAGGTCGACCTTGCCGTCGAGCGCCTTGACCAGATCCTCGGTCTCGGTGGCGATCGCTTCCGCGCCGCCGGCGGGAAGGAACGGCGCCATGTTCCACGCCATCACGTCGCCCATGCTGACCAGGCGCGCGGCCGGGAAATACACGAATGTGTCGCCGTTGGTGTGCCCGCGGCCGAAGTGATAGAGCTCGATCCGGTCGGCGCCCTCGCCGATCGTCATCCGGTCGGTGTAGGTCTCGGTCGGCAGCAGCGCCGGGTTCGGGCGCGGCCCACCCGAAAGCTCCGCCTTCGCGCCTTCGTTCATCACGATCTTCACGTTCGGGTACTGCTGGCGGATATAGTCGTTGCTGCCCACGTGGTCCGGGTGGCTGTGCGTGTTGATCACCAGCTTGATCGGCTTGTCGGTGAGCTTCTTCACCTGCTCGACGATGTAGGGGCCGTTCCCCGGCATCTTGGTGTCGACCAGCACCACGCCGTCCTTCTGCACCACGACCAGGGTGTTCCCGCCGCCGCCGAAGATCTTCCAGATGTTGCCGGTCACATGCTCGGCCGGCTCGGGCGGAGGCAAGCCGCCCCCGCGCGGCGGCCCCGCCGGACGGGCGCCCGGCGGCGGAGCGCCCGGAGGAGGCCCTTGTTGCGCGACAGCCGCCGTCGCGACCAGCCCGCCGGCGAGCGCAATCGCCAGAACCGTGTTGAATTTCATCCTGCCTCTCCCACTCGCGGCCCCTGAATCGACGGGCGATTCGACCGTTGATTGACTTTGTCTAGCGCGATGTGGGGCGCGGGCAAGACTTCTCGATGTCGCGAATAGTCCCAACCTGACGGAAAGGCCGTGAGGATCGCTCCTCACGGCCTTCTTGTTTCGAATGCCTGGCCAGGCCTCAGTCGTCCTTGAGGAACGCCGGGATGTGGTCGGGTGCCGGACCTTCGTCGCGGCCGCCGTCCCTGGGACCCCGGTCGTCGCGATCCCGCCTCGGGCCGCGGTCGCGGTCACCGCCTTCACGGCGCGGGCCACGGTCGCGGTCTCGGCCGCCACCGCCGCCGCGCGGTCCGCGGCGGTCGCCACGCTCTCCGCGATCACCACGGTCGCCTCTCGGCTCGCGCGGGGGGCGGGTGTCTTCGAGTTCCTCGCCGGTTTCCTGATCGACGACGCGCATCGACAGGCGGACCTTGCCGCGCGGATCGACTTCGAGCACCTTGACCTTCACTTCCTGGCCTTCGGAGACGACGTCGGTCGGCTTCTCGACCCGCTCGTTCTTCATCTCGGAGACGTGGACGAGGCCGTCCTTGCCGCCCATGAAGTTCACGAACGCGCCGAAATCGACGATGTTGACCACCTTGCCGGTGTAGATCTTGCCGACCTCCGGCTCTTCGACGATGCCTTGGATCCACGCGCGGGCGGCCTCGATCTGGCTCAAGTCGCTCGAGCTGATCTTGATCACGCCTTCGTCGTCGATGTCGACCTTCGCGCCCGTTTCGGCGACGATCTCGCGGATCACCTTGCCGCCGGTGCCGATCACGTCGCGGATCTTCGACTTGTCGATCTGCATCGTCTCGATCCGCGGCGCGTGGGCCGACAGCTCGGTGCGGGCGGTGCCCAGCGCCTTGGTCATCTCACCAAGGATGTGCGCGCGGCCTTCCTTCGCCTGGGCGAGGGCCTGCTTCATGATCGCTTCGGTGATCCCGGCGACCTTGATGTCCATCTGCAGGCTGGTGATGCCGTTCTCGGTGCCGGCGACCTTGAAGTCCATGTCGCCGAGGTGATCCTCGTCGCCGAGGATGTCGCTGAGTACGGTGAACTCGTCGCCTTCGAGGATCAGGCCCATCGCGATGCCCGAAACCGGGCGCGCGATCGGCACGCCGGCGTCCATCATCGCGAGGCACCCGCCGCACACCGTCGCCATCGAGGACGAGCCGTTGGACTCGGTGATGTCGCTGAGGATGCGGATCGTGTACGGGAAGTCGTCATGGCTCGGCAGCACCGGGTGCAGCGCGCGCCAGGCGAGCTTGCCGTGGCCGACTTCGCGGCGGCCCGGGGCGCCGAAGCGGCCGACTTCGCCGACCGAATAGGGCGGGAAGTTATAGTGCAGCATGAAGCGCTGGTAGGACAGGCCCTCCAGCCCGTCGATCATCTGCTCCGATTCCTTGGTGCCGAGCGTGGTCGTGCAGATCGCCTGCGTCTCGCCGCGGGTGAACAGCGCCGAACCGTGGGTGCGCGGCAGGAAACCGACCATGGACTCGATCGGGCGGACCTGGGTGACCGAGCGCCCGTCGATCCGCTGGCCGTCCTTGAGGATGGCCGTGCGGACGATTTCGGCCTCGAGCTTCTTGACCACCTTGCCGGCGGTCATCTGCGTCTGGCCGTCCGCCTCGGCATAGGCAGCCTTCGCCTTCGCACGGGCCTCATTGAGCGCGTTCGAGCGCTCCGACTTGTTGGTCAGCTTGTAGGCCGCGGCGATGTCGGCGCCGATCAGCTTCTTGAGCTCGGCCTTCATCGCGGAGTTGTCGGCAGTCTGGACTTCCCACGGCTCCTTCGCGGCCTTGTTGGCCAAGTCGACGATCGCCTTCACCACCTTGCGGTTCTCGGCATGGGCGAACATCACCGCGCCGAGCATCTCGTCTTCGGTGAGCTCCTTGGCTTCGGATTCGACCATCATCACCGCGTCGTACGTGCCGGCGACGACCAGATCGAGCCGGCCTTCTTCGAGCGCGGTGGCCTGCTTCGGGTTGAGCACGTACTGGCCGTCGATATAGCCGACGCGGCAGCCCGAGATCGGGCCCATGAACGGCACGCCCGAGATCGTCAGCGCGGCCGAGGCGGCGATCATCGCCAGCACGTCGGGCTCGTTCTCGCCGTCATAGCTCAGCACCTGAGCGATGACGTTGATCTCGTTGTAGAACCCTTCCGGGAACAGCGGCCGCACCGGGCGGTCGATCAGGCGGCTGGTGAGCGTTTCCTTCTCGGTCGCCCCTCGCTCGCGCTTGAAGAAGCCGCCCGGAATGCGCCCGGCGGCGGAGAACTTTTCCTGATAGTGGACGGTGAGCGGGAAGAAGTCCTGCCCTTCCTTCACCGACTTGGCGGCGGTCACGGCGCACAGCACCACGGTTTCGCCGAGGGTCGCCAGCACCGCGCCGTCGGCCTGACGGGCAATGCGGCCGGTTTCCAGAGTGAGGGTCTTTCCGCCCCACTCCAGCGATACGGTTTTCGTGTCGAACATGTATTTTCCTTCGAACCCGCGGGCCCGATTGCCGGCGGGGTTTGCTGCCGGGGAAATGCCGTCCCGGTCCGGTAGGGGCCTTGCTCAGCCCCAGGCCCCTCCGCCGGATTGCGAAGGATGACCTTTTATTCGTGAGCCCCCGCGCAGGCGGGGGCCTCGTGCCGCCAGCGCTGCGCCGGCGGATGGAGGTCCCCGCCTGCGCGGGGACTCACATAAGCGAAAGGCGGCCTTCGATGGACCGCCTCCCGAAAATTACTTTCTCAGACCCAGCTTCTGGATCAGCGCATTGTAGCGCTCGACATCCCTGCTCTTGAGATAAGCGAGCAGGCTGCGGCGCTTGTTGACCATCATCAGCAGGCCGCGGCGCGAATGGTTGTCCTTGTGGTGGCCCTTGAAGTGCTGGGTAAGGTTGTTGATCCGTTCGGTGAGGATCGCCACCTGCACTTCCGGCGAACCGGTATCGCCCTTCGAGCGGGCGTTGTCCTGGATGATCTCGGTCTTCTTCTCGGCGGTTACCGACATTTGCATTCACTCCGCGACATCGGGTCTACAGGTTGAAACCCCTGACGACTTTCGCCGTCCCGGCGGTAAGTTGCATCAGGGCCACCGGCACCTTGCCGGCCCTTGCCCAATACAGCCCGTCGCCTTGGGGCAATCCGGAAAGGACGCGGCCCTGACGGACCGCCTCTGCCGCTTCCGGATCGAGAGAGAGGGCCGGGATGTCGTCCAGCCCCGCCTCCAACGGCAGGATTACGTCTTCAAGCGCCGCGCCCTTGCCGATTTCGTTCAGTTTGTCCAGTGAAATCGCCCGTTCGAGGGTGAACGGACCGGCCTTGATGCGCCCTAGATAAGTGACGTGGCCCACCGTTCCAAGGGCCTGCGCGATGTCGCGCGCGAGGCTGCGGATGTAGGTGCCCTTGGAGACGGATGCGAGGAGGGTCACTTCCTCAAGCCCCTCCCCTTCAGGGGAGGGGTTGGGGTGGGGGCTATCCTCTTGGCGCGGCGCTTGTGGCGAGCCCCCACCCCCTGCCCCTCCCCTGAAGGGGAGGGGTAAAAGACAGCGCACGGTCACGTTGCGCGCCTTCAACGGCACTTCCGCTCCCGCCCGCGCCAGGTCGTAAGCCCGCCTGCCGTCCACCTTCAGCGCCGAGAATGCCGGCGGAACCTGCTCGATCGCGCCGGTGAAACGCGGCAGCACGGCTTCGATGTCGGCGATCACGGGCCGGACAGCGCTCGCCGCGACCACTTCGCCCTCGGCATCCAGCGTGTCGGTCTCCTCGCCGAAGCGGATGGTGAATTCATAGACCTTGTCGCTATCGAGCATCCGCCCGCAAAGCTTGGTCGCCTCGCCCAGCGCGATCGGCAGCACCCCGCTGGCAAGCGGGTCGAGCGTTCCGCCGTGCCCGACTTTCACTTTGCCGTGGCCAGCCTCGCGCAAATTGCGCTTCACCGCCGCGACCGCCTGGGTCGAGCCCAGGCCGACCGGCTTGTCGAGCACGATCCAGCCGTCCGGCACGCTCACTCCGGCCATGCGAGCTTGCGGCCGTGTTCCCGGATCGCCGCGGGCCAGCCTTGCGTGAAATGCTCGTAGCCCACCGTATTGCCGGCATAGAGCTCGCGGACCGCGTCCTCGAACTTGGGCAAGTCGCCGGCCATCGCGCTGAGGAAGCGGTACGCGGCGTCCTGTCGGTCGCGCTCGCCGCGGCCCTTGCGCAATTCGGCCTCGACCAGCTTGCGCAAGGTTGCCGAGGCGCCGCCCCGCTGGCTCGCGAGCCATTCCCAGTGCCGCGGAAGCAAGGTGACCTCACGCGCCTCGACGCCCAGTGCGGGCCGACCGCGCGGGCGCGGCACCGCTTGCCGTGCCGGGCGCAGATCAAGATCGACCTGCTTGCCGGTCTCGTCGTCGAACGCGAGCAAGTCCGAGCTGCGCGACAGCGGCTCGAGCTCGCGCAGCGCGCCGGCGAACTCGCCCGGCTCGCCGCGGGCGATCACTTCATCCTTGTAGAACACGGTCACGCCCACAGCGGCCTCCTTTTGATGGAGGGCCGCATATTTCACCCGGGTTCAATTGTCAAATTTAAACCCGGATAAATTGCTCCGCTACTTCTTGCGTACGGGCGGACCGGCCACCTGGTCGAACGAGCTGAACGCGTAATGCTGGCCGCGGATATAGATCCCGCTGAACCGGTCGAGCCGGTCGCCGGGCGTGGTGTCGAGCCCGACGAACTGCACGAACGGCAGGTCGGTGGCCGTCCCGAGCAATTCGGCCCGGTACCACCGCTTGTTGCGGTCCTGGAAATAAATCGTGTGCGTGCCCTCGGCGCGCCAGTCCCATACCCCGCCGTGGTTGGCGAAGGGGATCGACGCGTCTTTCTTGATCACCGCGGGCGCCGGCGCGGGCGGTGAGGCCGGCTTGGCGGAAGCGGCGGCAGGCGCGAGCGCCAGGGCGGCAAGCGGAAGGAGTATGGCTGAAAGTCTCATGCGACTGTTCCTCAAGGCTTTCCCCCCACCGCCCATCTACGCTCGGCGGGTTGAAGCGTGCCTGAACGGCGTCAGGCGCCGGCGAAGAACCGGGCGAGCGCGAAATAGTGCTCCTCGGCCCATTCGACCGGCGGGATGACGAACCGGCCGATCAGGTCGAAGCCCGGGAAGAGGTACGGCGCCACCAGAATCAGCAAGAACACGATCGTGAATCCCAGCGGCCGCAGCCGGGCGTAGGCGCGCGCCGCGGCCGGCGGCAGCAGCCCTTCGACGATGTGCGAGCCGTCGAACGGCGGGATCGGCAGCAGGTTGAACAACGCGAGGAAGATGTTGATCAGGACGAAGAAATAGAGCCCACTCAGCAGCAATCCCGCGATGCCGAGGCCCGCCGGCATCACGCCCTGAAACGCGATGGCGCGCAGCAGGTCGAGAAACCGCCCGGCATCCGCCGCGTCGGGTGTCAGCAGATTGGCGAGCAAACCGAGAATCGCAGCCGCCACCCCGGCCAGCACCAGATTGGTGCCCGGCCCTGCAGCCGCCACCGCCATCATCCCGAAACGCGGGTTCCTCAGGCGCCATTTGTCGACCGGCACCGGCTTGGCCCAGCCGAACACCGGCAGCCGCAGCAGCGCGAGCATTCCGGGGATCACGATCGTCCCCAGCGCGTCGACGTGGCGCAGCGGGTTGAGGCTGAGCCGGCGGCGTTCCCGCGCGGTCGGATCGCCGAGCAGCAGCGCGGCATAGCCGTGCGCGACTTCGTGAAACACGATCGCCAGGACCAGCGCGGGGACCAGCACGATCGCAAGGGCGAGGGTGTCGTTCATTCAGGCCAGCTAGATAGGGCGCGCCAGCCGATCGGCCAACGCTGCGAAGGGGTTATCCGCGTTTCTGCGACACTCTGAGACAATTCTTCCGGGAAACGCTGCGACGGCCGGACGTTCAACCCGCGACTTGATCAACCAAGGAAACGCTACATGAAGAAAGTTCTCGCAGCACTGATCGCCGGTGCGTTGATCGTGCCGGCGTCCGCCGCGATCGCCGCGCCGACGATGCATCACACCGTCGTTCACAAGACGGTGACGATCCATCGCTTCGCCAAGGGTCAACGGTTCGATCGCAACCGTGCGGATCACTACGCCAAGCTCGACTATCATCGTTACAAGCGCCTGTCGGCGCCGCCGCGCGGTTACACGTGGGTGCGCTCCGGCAACGACGCGATCCTCGTCAGGACCAGCAACAACGTGATCCTGCGCGTGATCGACAACGTCTTCTAACAGCGAAAATGGGCTTGCGAGGGCCGTCCCAGCCGGGCGGCCCTCGTTCAGTCTTCCAGGTCCCGCTTCACGCGCGGGTCGGACAACAGCCTTTCGATCCGGTCCGCCTCGTCGAAGCTCTCGTCGGCGCGAAATTGCAATTTCGGCGCGAACTTGAGGCCCAACCGCTTCGCCACCTCGCGCTGGAGATAGGCGGTGTTCTGCCGCAGCGCATGCACCACCTCGTCCTCGTCCGAGCCGAGCAGCGGCTTCACGTAGACGGTCGCGTTCCTGAGGTCCGGCGTCATCCGCACCTCGGTGACCGAGACGGTATGCGCGCTGAGCGTATCGTCGTGCACCTGCTGGCGGGTGAGCAGTTCGGCCAGCACGTGGCGCACCCGCTCCCCCACCTTGAGCAGGCGGACGGAATGATCCTCGGGGGTGTGCTGTTTGCGCGCCATCAGTTCCAACCCTCGATCCAGGTGTTTAGCACTTGGCCGGAACGCGCCGCCAGTTCCGGCCCGAAGCGCGCGGCGTCGGCGCGGATTGCGCGCGGGTCGCGGCCGCTCGCCAGCAGTTCCGCGCAATGGCCGACGAGCCAGGCCTCGATCTCGGCGGGGGCGGTTTCGAGGTGGCACTGCAAGCCCAGCACGTTCGGCCCGAGCGCATAGGCCTGGTGCGGACAACGCTCGGTCCGGGCGAGCAGCGTGGCACCCTCCGGCAGATCGAACTGGTCGCCGTGCCAATGGAGCACCGGCCAGTCGCGGAGCGCCGCCAACGGCGAACCTTCCCCCGCCGCGGTCAGCGTCAGCGGCGAATAGCCGATCTCCTTGCGCTGCATCGGTGCCACGTTCGCGCCGAGTGCCCGCGCGATCAGCTGCGCGCCCAGGCAGATGCCGAGCAACGGGCGCCGCGAGGCGAGCCGCCGCTCGATCAGCCGCACCTCGGCGGTCAGGAACGGATAGAGCTCGTCGTCGAACGCCCCGATCGGCGCGCCCAGCACCACCACGAGATCCGGCCTGGCGGCGTCGATCGCATCGAGGTCTTCGCACGCCGGATCAAGGTAGCGGACCGCGAGGCCCCGCGCTTCGAGCGCGGCGTGCCACACGCCGAGATGCTCGAAACCCAGGTGCCTGATGGCGAGGACGCTGTCCAACTCAGCCTCCGGAAATTCCGCCGCTCACGGCAGCGCTCACAGCGTCCGTTCGCGTTCCTCGACTTCGAACACTTCGAGGCTGTCGCCCGGCTTGATGTCGTTGGTGTCCGCCAGCACCACGCCGCATTCGAGGCCGGCGCGGACTTCGTCGACATCGTCCTTGAACCGCCGCAGCGAGGCGATCGTGGTCGCCGAGACGATCACGTCCTGACGCGTCAGGCGGGCATGGAGGCCCTTGCGGATCGCGCCTTCGGTGACGAGCAGGCCCGCCGCCTTGTCGCGCTTGCCGGCCGGGAACACTTCCTTGACGTCGGCGCGGCCGACCACGGTCTCGATCCGCTCCGGCCCCAGCTCGCCCGCCATCTCCTTCCGGATCTCGTCGGTCAGGTGGTAGATGACGTCGTAGTACAGCATCCGCGTCTTGTTGCGCTCGATCAGCTCGCGCGCCTTGGCGTTGGGCCGCACGTTGAAGCCGATGATCGGCGCGCCGGTGGCCGACGCCAGCGTCACGTCGCTTTCGGTGATCGCGCCCACGCCCGAATGGAGGATGCGGACCTTGATCTCGTCGGTCGAGAGGTTGTGGAGCGCAGTGTTGATCGCCTCGACCGAGCCCTGCACGTCGGCCTTCACCACCAGCGGGAACTCGATCACATCGCTCTTCAGGCCGGCGAACATCGCATCGAGGCTCGTCGGCGCGGTCGCGGTGCGCTTCTGGGTCGCCTGCTCCTGGCGATAGGCGGCGACTTCGCGCGCACGCTGCTCGTTCTCGACCACGCTCAGCACGTCGCCGGCCAGCGGCACGCCGTTGAGGCCCAGCACTTCGACCGGCATCGACGGACCGGCGGCCTTGAGCTGCTTGCCCTTGTCGTCGATCATCGCGCGCACGCGGCCGCTTTCGATGCCGACCACGAACACGTCGCCGGTCTTGAGCGTGCCGCGGTTGATCAGCAGGGTCGCCACCGGGCCGCGGCCGCGGTCCAGCTGCGCCTCGATCACCGTCGCTTCGGCGTCGCGATCGGGGTTGGCCCTGAGCTCGAGCAGCTCGGCCTGGAGCAGGATCTTGTCGATCAGCGTGTCGAGCCCGGTCTTCTCCTTGGCCGAGACTTCGACATCCTGCACGTCGCCGGACATTTCCTCGACGATCACTTCGTGCTCGAGCAGGCGCTCGCGCACTTTCTGCGGGTTGGCCTCGGGCTTGTCGATCTTGTTGATCGCGACGATCATCGGCACGCCGGCCGCCTTGGTGTGATTGATCGCCTCGATCGTCTGCGGCATCAGACCGTCGTCGGCGGCGACCACCAGCACCACGATGTCGGTCACTTGCGCGCCGCGGGCGCGCATCTGCGTGAACGCTTCGTGGCCCGGGGTATCGAGGAAAGTGATCTTCTCGCCGCCCTTGGTGGTGATCTGGTACGCGCCGATGTGCTGGGTGATCCCGCCGGCCTCGCCTTTCACCACGTCGCTGCCGCGCAAAGCGTCGAGCAGCGTGGTCTTGCCGTGATCGACGTGGCCCATCACCGCCACCACCGGCGGACGCGACTTGAGCGTAGCCTCGGCGTCGATGTCGCCCGACGTGTCGATGTCGACGTCGCTGGCTGACACGCGCTGCACGTTGTGGCCGAAATCGGTGACCAGCAGTTCGGCCGTGTCCTGGTCGATCGTCTGGTTGACGGTGACCATCATGCCCATGTTGAACAGCGCCTTCACCAGGTCGGCGCCCTTCTCGGCCATGCGGTTGGCCAGCTCCTGCACCGTGATCGCCTCGGGCACGACCACGTCGCGCACCTGCTTCTCGCGCGGCTGCGACTGGCCGCCGAAATGGGCGCGGCGCTCTTTTTCGCGGGCGCGCTTCAGCGCGGCGAGCGAGCGGGCACGCGCGCCTTCATCATCGTTGAGCGCGCGATTGACGGTGAGCTTGCCGCCCCGCCGGCGATCATCGACGCGGTCGCGGCCATGGCCGGCGCTCTTCTTCTCCTCGCGCTTCTTCTCGGGCCGCTTGGGCTCGGGCCGCGCGACCGGCGAGAACTTGCGCGGCGCGGGCGTGGCGTCGCCGCCCGTCTGCTCGGGCTGAGCTTGCGCGGGAGCCTCCGCTGTGGCGGTTTCAGGTTCTTCCGCCGGCGCGGCAGCGGTTTCTTCGGGCTTTTTCGCGTCCTGGGCGCGGTTCTGCTCCGCGCGGCGCCGTTCTTCCTCGAGCGCCTGCTGCCGCTGCTCTTCCTCGCGGCGGCTGGCCTGCTCGGCCAGGCGCAGGCGTTCTTCCTCCGCCTCGCGCTGCAGCCGCTCGGTGCGCTCCTTGGCGGTTTCGCGCGACTGCGGCGCGGCGGGCGCCTTCGGCGGCTCCTGTCGCTGGACCGGAGCGGGCGCCGGCGCGGGAGCGGGCGCCGCCGGGGCGGGAGCCTCGGGCGCCGAACCGGGCTTGACGAACTTGCGACGCTTCACTTCCACGACCACCTTGTTGGTGCGGCCGTGGCTGAAGGTCTGCTTGACCTCGCCCGCTTCGACCGAACGCTTCAGCCCCAGCGGCTTGCGGCCCAGCGTCGGTTTGTTGTCGATATCGCTCATACGCTCACTTCAATCCTTCAGTTCAATTCGTCGCCGGTTCCCGGCCCGACCGGGGACCCATGGGCGTCGGCAGCCGCCGCGGGATCGCGGGAAGCCTTGTCAGCCGCTGGAACAACCCCCGAAAAGCGCATCAGGCGCTGGAGCGGGATGGTCACCCGTTCGGCCGAAGAACGCTCGGCCAGCGCCAGATGGACGACATTGTCGCGGCCCAATGCCACAGACAAAGCCGCGCGGTCCAGTGGTAAGCGGGTTCCGGTAAGGCCGGAGCCCTCCGCATCCATGCCGACCCGATAGGCCTGGTCGAGCTTGCGGCAGCCGTCGTCGCTCGCGTCGGCGGCATGGCCGAGCCAGCTGATCGCGCCTGCACGCGCCTCGCCGGCAATGCGGTCGGTTCCCAAGATAAGCTGTCCCGCGCGCAATTCGAGCCCCAGCCGGTCGAGAAATGCACGAACCAGCGCATTTTCCGTTCGCGCGCCAAGATCCGCGGGGATTTCCACCCGCGCGCCCTTGAACGCCCGCGCCAGCGCGCCCTTCAGCTTGCCACTGGCGACGGCCGCCTCGAGCTCCGCCCGGTCCACGCCGATCCACGCGCCGCGCCCCGGCGCACGCGCAAGCGCGTCGGGCAGCACGTCGCCCTCGGGCGACAGCGCAAGCCGGATCAGTCCGTCGCGCGCATCCGTGCGTCCCGACAGGATACAGCGTCGCTCTGGCGCGGCATGACGCGACCCGGCGGTTCCGGCGATGTCGGAGCTTAGCGCCTCATTGGGAGGTGTCCGCATCGGCGGCCTCCCCTGATGCTTCGCTCGCGGCGACAGGTTCTTCGTCCTCGAACCAGTGCGCGCGGGCGGCCATGATGATCTCGTTGCCCTGCTCTTCGCTGAGACCGTATTCGCCGAGCACCCCGCCCTTGTCTTCCTGGCGGGCCGGGCGGCGCATCGGCGGGCCGGCTTCGGGGTTGCGGCGGCGCGGCTCGCTGCGCTTCTTGGCGATCAGCTCGTCGGTCGCGAGATCGGCCAGATCGTCGAGCGTCTTGATCCCGGCCTTGCCGAGCGTGACCAGCATCGCTTCGGTCAGGTGCGGCATCGCCGCGAGATCGTCGGACACGCCGAGCGCCTTGCGCTCCTGCCGGTGCGCCTCTTCCTGGCGCTCGAGCGCCTCGATCGCGCGGCTCTGAAGCTCCTGGCCGAGCTCTTCGTCGAAACCTTCGATGCTGGCGATTTCCTCCAGCGGCACGTAGGCGACTTCCTCGAGCTCGGCGAAGCCCTCGGCCACCAGCAGCTGGCTCAGCGTCTCGTCGACGTCGAGCTCTTCCTCGAACATCTTGGAGCGTTCGGAGAACTCGCGCTGGCGCTTCTCCGAGCTTTCCTGCTCGGTCATGATATCGATCTGGCTGTCGGTAAGCTGGCTCGCCAGCCGCACGTTCTGGCCGCGGCGGCCGATCGCAAGGCTCAGCTGGTCGTCGGGCACGACCACCTCGATGCGGCTCTCATCCTCGTCGATCACCACGCGGCTGACGGTTGCCGGCTGGAGCGCGTTGACCACGAATGTCGCGGTGTCCTCGCTCCACGGGATGATGTCGATCTTCTCGCCCTGCAGTTCCTGCACCACCGCCTGCACGCGGCTGCCCTTCATGCCGACGCAGGCGCCGACCGGATCGATCGAGCTGTCGCGGCTGATCACGCCGATCTTGGCGCGGCTGCCGGGATCGCGCGCGGCGGCCTTGATCTCGATGATGCCGTCGTAGATCTCCGGCACTTCCTGCGCGAACAGCTTCTTCATGAATTCGGGATGCGCGCGGCTGAGGAAGATCTGCGGGCCGCGGTTGTTGCGCTCCACCTTCAGGATCAGCGCCCGCACGCGCTCGCCGACGCGCGCGGCCTCGCGCGGGATCTGCTGGTCGCGGCGGATCACGCCTTCGGCGCGGCCCAGGTTCACGATCACGTGGCCGAACTCGACCGACTTGATCACCCCGGTGATCACCTCGCCGGCGCGGTCCTTGAATTCCTCGTACTGGCGCTCGCGCTCGGCATCGCGGACTTTCTGGAAGATCACCTGCTTGGCGCTCTGCGCGTCGATGCGGCCGAGATCGATCGGCGGCAGCGGGTCGACGATGAAATCCCCGAGCTTGGCATTGCCGTCGAGCTTCTGGGCCTGCTTCAGGTCGACCTGCTTGAAATAATCCTCGACCTCCTCGACCACCTCGACCACGCGCCACAGGCGCAAGTCGCCGGTCTGCGCATCGAGCTTGGCGCGGATGTCGTTCTCGGCGCCGTAGCGCGCGCGGGCCGCCTTCTGGATCGCCTCTTCCATCGCCTCGATGACGATCGCCTTGTCGATCATCTTCTCGCTGGCGACCGAATTGGCGATCGCGAGCAATTCGGCTCGGTTGGCGGAAATCGCACTGGCCATTGTGTCTAGCCTTCCTCTTCTTCGAGAATCTCTTCCGCCCCGCCCGCGTCGAGCGGGCCGGTGGCGGCAATCAGCTTGTCGGTCAAGACCAGCTTGGCCGAATGGATGTGAACGAACGGAACCGCGTGCCGCACGCCCTGATCGTCGGTGAGCGCAACGTTGCCGTCTGCGTCGATGCCGTCGAGCGTGCCGCGGAAGCGCTTGCGCCCCCCGACGGCCTCGGCGAGTTCGAGCTTCGCTTCGTGCCCTGCCCAGCCGGCGAAATCCTTCGCCCGGGTGAGCGGGCGGTCGATCCCGGGCGAGCTGACCTCCAGCCGATAGGCCCCGGTGATGAGTTCCTCGCCGCGTTCCTCCAATGCATCGAGCTCGTCGGAGATCGCGTGCGACAGCGCCGCGCACTGATCGAGCACCAGCTGCCCGGTCGCCGGATCCTCCGCCATCACCTGCAGCGCCGGCTCAGCGCCCGCTTCCGAGCTCGTCAGCTTCACGCGCACGAGTTCGAACCCCATGGCTTTCACCACCGGTTCGATCACTTCGGCAAGGCGCGCCACGTCGGCCAATCGCTTCTCCTTTCGCCGGCATCGCAAACGCCGTTCGGGCCGGCCCCCGGGGGCGCCAGCACCAGGCATTGTCGCGACAATGTCGGGATAGCGGGCAAATAGGCGCGCAAGCGGCGAATTGCAAGCGCATTCGGGAGGCGCACAGGCCGCTGCCGCACGCCGGTCTCACCTTCGCCTTAAGGCGCGTCGCTCCCGATCCATTGGCGGCCGAACTGGCGCAAATCGAAGTCTTCGTCGCTCTCGTAGAATTCCGACAGCTGCCGCAGTTGGCGGATCGCGTCTTCGGTCACCAGCTTATCGTCGAACCGCAGCCCGTAACGGTCCTCACGCGCCCACTGGACGATGAAGAACTGATCGAGGCCGTCGCGCTTCAGGATGCCCTGATCGCCGTGCTTGAGAGACCTGTCGCAGCCCACCCGGGCGCCGGTGGGAGAGAGATTGTCCACCGTGCAGCTGCAATAACCGTCGAGCAGCACCAGCCGCGCGGGGAGGTTGAGCCGCGCACGCGCACCGCCGCGACGGCGCCCCCCCGCGCCCCCGAAACCGGTTGGTAGAGTTCTCGGTTGCATCCCGCGCCAGCTTTGCACCTGCGCGGTAAATGCATGTTTAACGAATCCGCTCGCCGCGCCGGGAATTCTACAACACCAAACCGTGCTTTTTGATGCAGTGGCGCAGCTGGTCATAAGTCAGCCCGAGCGCCTTGGCGGTCTGGCGCTGGTTCCACCGGTGCCGCCCCAGCGCGTGCTCGAGGATCGCGCGCTCGTGCGCATCTACCGCTTCGCGCAAGTCGTTCACCTCGTCGAACCTCTCGGCCGAGACGCCCGCCGCCGGCTGCGCCCGATCTGCCGCCGGCTCGGCCGACCGGGGCCGCGCCTCGGGCTTCCACGGGCTTTCGAACGGATCGAACTGCACATAGCCGATCGGCTCGCTCCAATCGTCCCAGCGATAGACCGCCCGCTCGACCGCGTTTCTCAGCTCGCGGACGTTGCCGGGCCAGGGATATTCCTCGAGTTGGCGGCGGACGTGCTCGGCATATCCCGGCCACGATTGCCAGCCGAGCTCGGCGGCCATCCGGCGGCCGAAATAGTCGGCGAGCACCGCGATGTCGCCTTCACGCACACGCAAGGGCGGCAAGGTGATGACCTCGAAGCTCAGACGATCGAGCAAGTCCGAGCGGAACCGCCCCTCGTTCGCGAGGCGCGGAAGGTCCTCGTTGGTCGCGGCGACGATCCGCACGTCGACCCTGACCGGGCGCGAAGAGCCGATGCGGGTGACCTCGCCGTATTCCACCGCGCGCAGCAGGCGCTCCTGCGCGCCCATCGACAAAGTCGCCAGTTCGTCGAGAAACAGCGTGCCCCGGTCGGCTTCCTCGAACCTGCCCGCACGCGCCTTGGTCGCGCCGGTGAAGGCCCCGGCCTCGTGGCCGAACAGCTCGGCCTCGATCAGGGTTTCGGGAAGCGCGGCGCAGTTCATCGTGACCAGCGGTTCTTCCCACCGGTTCGACAGGCGATGGAGACGTTCGGCGATGAGTTCCTTGCCCGTCCCACGCTCGCCGATCACCAGCACCGGCCGGCGCATCGGCGCGGCGCGGCTGGCGCGCTCGACCGCGTCCAGGAACGCCCCCGACTGGCCGATGAACTGGTTGTCCCGCTCCATCGGCCCAAGCTATAGTGCATTTCCCCAACACGTGGCAATATTCGCCAACGCGGTAAATCCACGACGGACCGATATCCGGCTTTTCCAAGGACTTGGACGACTTGGCACGCGGCTTGCTAAATCGGCCTCATAGAGTTTGGAGGAATGACCCGCCATGTACGACAGCCGCTTTTTCCGCAGCAAGCTGGGCAAGGCCGCCGCGGTCAGCATCGCCGCGATGCTGGCGTTCAACCTGCTCACGCTCAGCCAGCAGCTGCAGGCGGCGCCCACGCCGCTGGCGGTTGCTGCGCAGCCGATCGAGGTTGCGTGAGCAAGGCCGACGAAAGTCCGCTGACCCCGCTCGGGGCGCAGCACGGCTCGGGGCCCGAAGCCCCCCCCGAGGGCGGTTACCAGTCCCCCCGCCCTCACGGCGCGCCCGAGCCGGCCGCACCCCCCAGGAGCCGCTCGCGCCTCGACCTCGAGGTCGAGCGGCTCCGCCGGAGCCCGACGCCAACCCTCAATGCACCGAACTTAGGAGTTCCCTGGATGGGTATTTTCTCGCGTACCCGCGACATTATCGCCGCCAACTTCAACGAGCTGCTCGATCAGGCCGACGATCCGGCCAAGATGATCCGGATGATCATCCTCGAAATGGAAGAGACGTTGGTGGAAGTCCGCGCGAGCGCGGCGCGCACGATTGCGGATCAGCGGGAAATGCACCGTCACACCGTAAAGCTTGAGCGGCTGCAGGCCGACTGGGGCGAGAAGGCGCAGCTCGCGCTCTCGAAGGACCGCGAAGACCTCGCCCGCGCGGCGCTGGTCGAGAAGAAGAAGGCCGCCGACATGGCCGATCAGTTGAAAGCCGAGATCGCCGTGCTCGACGATGCGCTGCGCGCTTACGAGGACGATATCCAGAAGCTGCAGAACCGCCTGCGCGAGGCGCGCAGCCGCCAGACCCAGATCGCCGCGCGGCTCGAAAGCGCCGAGAACCGGGTCAAGCTGCGCACCCTGCTTTCGACCGAGCGGGTCGATGATGCGCTCGCGCGCTTCGACCAGCTCGAGCGGCGGGTCGATTATGCCGAAGGCCGCGCCGACGCGCTGCGGATCGCCGAAGGCGGCCAGCCCTCGCTCGCCGACGAGATCGCCGCGCTCGCGGGCGAGGACAAGATCGACGCCGAGCTCGAAGAGATGAAGCGCGCGCTCGGCATGGGCGGCGAGAAGAAGGAGGACTGAGCGGTGGGCGAAGAACTGATCCTTGTTCCGATGATCGTCCTCGGCCTGCCGTGGATCATCTTCCACTACATCACCAAGTGGAAGACCGCAGCGACCATCACCACCGGCGACGAAGCCCTGCTCGACGAGCTCTACCAGCTCGCCAAGCGGCTCGACGAGCGGATGGACACCGTTGAGCGGCTGGTCGCCGCCGACAACCCCGAATTCAAGCCCGCGCGGATCCAGCCGGACCGCGACATCGACAACCTGCCGCTGCGCGAGCTCGATCGCCTGCTGGCCGAGAAGGGAACCCGCAAGTGAACAGCCCGCGCACCACGCTTTATCGCGACAAGCAGAACGCCAAGTTGATGGGGGTCTGCGCCGGCATCTCGGATTACACCGGGGTGGATGTCGGCTGGGTCCGGCTCGCGGCGGTCGTGCTGACGTTCATGACCGGCGGCTGGACCGTGCCCGCCTATTTCATCGCCGGCATCGCGCTGAACAAGAAGCCGGCCGATCTCTACGTCGACAAGGACGAGCAGAAGTACTGGCAGCGCGTCCGCCAGAGCCCGGCCCGCACCGCGCGTGAAATCCGCGCCGAGTTCCGCGACATCGACCGCCGCCTGGCCGAAGTCGAGAACTACTACGTCACCAGCAATCCGCGGCTTTCGGCCGAGATCGAACGCCTGCGCTGAGCCGGTTCGTCAGAGAAGGGGAAAATCGAACATGAGTCCGGCAGATATCGGGATTTTCATTCCGTTCTTCGCGATCATCATGGGGATCTCGATCCCGATCACCGCGATCAAGCTCAAGCATCGCCAGAAGATCGAGGAGATGCGGCTGGCGGCCGGTGGCGCGGGTCGCGCCGACGAGGGCCGGCTCGCCCGCTACGACAGCCGAATGGAGATGCTCGAAGACCGCGTCCAGGTACTGGAGCGGATCATCACCGATCGCGGGTTCAACGTCGCCGCGCAGATCGAGGCGCTGCGCGACAGCAGCGCGATCGAAGAGCTGACCGCAGACCGGGTGAAGCAGGCGCGCTGAACGCCGGAAGGGAGTTGCGAAAATGGGCGATCTGATTGGATTGGCGGCGGTCGTGATGATCTTCGGCATCCCGCTGCTGGCGATCTGGACCAGGCACCAGGCGCAGATGGCGGATCGCAAGTCGGGAATGGACGATGCGCAGGTTCGCCAGCTCGTCGGCCAGGTCGAGATGCTGCAGGACCGGGTGCAGGTGCTCGAACGCATCATTACCGACCGCGGCTACGACGTCGCGACGCAGATCGAGGCGCTGCGCGACACGCGCCGGATCGAAGAGCGCGCCGAGCAGCGCCAGCTGGAAGGGAACTCGTGATGAATCCTGCCGTGGAAACGCTGATCGGCTTCATTCCGTGGATCGCGGCCGGCGGCCTTGCGCTCGGCGCGGGCGGCATCCTGGCCTCGGTCCACAACACCCGCATGAAGATCAAGAACGGTTATCCGCTTGAGGGGATGTGGGGCCAGAAGCTCAAGCCCGAGATGACCACCGAGGCGATGGAGCGGGTGAAGCTGCTGAACCAGGAAAACGCCGCGCTGCGCGCCGAGATGGCGGCCGCCAAGGAACGCCTGGCGGTGGTCGAGCGGATCGTCACCGACAAAGGCTTCGATGTGTCGCGACAGATCGAGCAGTTGCGCGAAGCGACCCCGCAGCTCTCGGAACGGGCGAAGAACTGAGCGGAATGGATTTTAGGGAGTTGCTACGATGAATTGGGGTACCCCGGAAGTCGTTCTTTCGATCATCGCGCTCGCCACCTTTGGCGGCATCGCCCGCACCTGGATTCACGCCAAGGACGGGTTGCCGCTGCCCGGCCACCGCGGCCGGCGGTGGGAAAACCGGCAAGAAGCGCGCGGCGATACGCAGGAAGTCGCAATGCTGAAGGCCGAGAACGCCCGCCTGACCGACCGGTTGGAAGCCTCCGAAGACCGGCTGGCGGTGCTGGAGCGGATCGTGACCGACAAGAGCTACAACCTGGCCGAAGAGATCGAGGCGCTGAGAGGCAGCGGGCACGAGCGCGAGCCGAAGCCCGCGGACCGGAGCAAGACGCCATGACCCCGGGGATCGGAGTGCTTCCGGCCGTCTTCGTCGCCACCGCCAAGGGCGCGAACCCGGCAGCCGAGAGCGAAGACCCGTGGCGCGAGCAGATGGACCGAGGAGTGCAGCAATGACTTTCTGGACCGCGATGGTGATGATCGCCCTGATCGTGTCGGTCGCCAGCGTCATCGGCAGCGTAGCGAACGCGCGGCTTCGCGCCCAGCGCGGGCTCAGGGTCGACTGGAAAGGCGAGGAAGTGCCGATTGCGCCGCATGAGACTGGCGCGAATGCCGCCCACCGCCGGGAAATCGAAGACCTGCGGGAACGGGTGAAAGTGCTCGAGCGGATCGTCACCGATGGGCGGGATGCCCGTTCGGTCGCCGAGCAAATCGAGAGTCTGCGCGACCGCTAGGCCGCGGAAACGTTGGAGAAAGCCGATGGTGAGCCAAGACCTGTTGGTAGCCGCCGCCTCGCTGATGGGCGTGATGATCGTCTCGGCCACGCTGCTGAGCGGCTGGCAGGGCTGGCTGGCGCTGAAGCGCCGCGAGCTCGACGCGCGCCGCCCGCGCGAGATCGAAGGCGGGGTCGGCGAAGGCGCGGCACGGATCGAGATCGCCGACTTGAAGGAGCGCATCCGCAAGCTGGAAGCAATCGCTTCGGGAGTGGATCTGTAAGGCGAAGCCGTCGCCATGACGAAAGGCAGTCGCTTGCCCCATGCGCCGCCGCAGCGACGGCGACCGCGGCTTCCGCTGAGGGGGCGAATGGGTTAGGGCCGCGCGCGATGCGAACCCTTTCCGACATCCACGAAGAATATGAATTCCTCGAACCCGACGAACGCTATCGCCTGTTGATCGAGCTCGGGCGCGAGCTCGACGAAATGCCCGAGGCGCTGAAGACCGACGCCACGCTGGTGCGCGGGTGCTCGGCCAAAGTCTGGGTCTACCCGACGCAGCAGGGCGACAAGCTCCATTTCCTGGCCGACAGCAACGCCGCGATCACCAAAGGCATCGTCGCGCTGGTGCTGAGCGCGGTGCAGGACAAGCCGGCCGAGGAAGTCGCGCGGATGGACGTCGCCGCCGCGCTCGAGCCGTTCGACCTCCGCAGCCAGCTCAGCTCGAACCGCACCCAGGGCGTGCCCAACATGATCGCGCTGGTGCGGGAAACGGCCGCGCGGATTGCGGCGGGCTGATCATTTCTCGTCCGGCTCGCTCGTGTCCTCGCCCAGCACTTCGGGCAGGTAGAGGTTGCGCAGCAGCGACCAGACCACGACCATCAGCGCGCCGGAGAAGAACATTCCGTAGACGCCGGTGATCGTGCCGATGCCGATGATCGCGAACAGGCTCAGCGCGGGCGGGATGTGGATGATCTTCTGCTGGATGAAGGGCGTCAGCGCATAGGCTTCGGCCACCCGAACCACCACGAAAGTGGCGATCGCGCCGCCCAGGGCGTCGGGCCCTGCGGCCAGTGCGAGCCCGAGTGCGGGGACCATCGCCACGGTCGGGCCGATGTAAGGCACGAACTCGCTGATCCCCACCAGCAGCCCCAGCGCTGCGGCGGACGGCACGCCCGCGAGCGACAACCCGATCCCGGCGATGAGCCCCAAAGTGACCATCGCGATCACTTTGCTGCGCAGCCACAGTCGCAAGGTGTGCGCGGTGTCTTCCAGCGCGCGATCGAACACCGCGCGGCGCGACCTGGGAACCAGCAGCAGCGCGCCGCGCTCGTAGGCGGTCGGGTCGGCGGCGAAGAAGAACGCCCCGATCACCACCAGCAAGGCGTTGAGCAGCACCTGCCCGGTGCCGAGCACGATCCCGCTGACGTCGCGCGCCACGCGCGATCCGGCATATGTCGCATTCACCGCATCGACGATCTTCGCGCCCACCGGCGAGCGCGACAGCATCGTCTCCAGCCGCGCGATGAGGTCCGGCAGCGAGGCGAAGAATTGGCCGATCTGGGCGCCGAACTGGACCGTCACCAGCCAGACCAGCAACGCGAGCGCGCCGAGGGTGGTGAGCATTCCCATGATCACCGCCGCGCGATGCGGCAGGTGCAGCCGCCGCTCATAGCTTTCGCTGAGGCTGCGGATCACGATCGCGCCCAGGATCGCGCCGAACGCCAGCACCAGGATGTTGGACGCGCGATACAGCGCCACCAACACCAGGCCGATGACGATGAGGATCAGCACGCGCCGGATGAAGCGCGTATCGGATTCGTCGGGGGCAAGGCGTCGCACGAGCGGAAAACGCGGGATCGGAGGTATGGGTCCAGCGCCTGCGGCATGCCATTGGCGTTCAGCGACATTTCGCGACAAATCAGTGCGTTGCCGCGACGGTTCGTATCGCCGTCGTTCATCAAATAAATCCTAAACCTGAACGCAACGGATGACCCCGTGTGTGTCATTGAAAGGATTGAACGATGAACAAGCTGATCAAATTCGCCGCCCCCGCGCTTGCCGCGTCCCTGGCGCTCGGCGCGACGGTTCCGGCCTCGGCCGCGACGTTCCACAACAATGCGAGCAACGTGAAGGTCGAACTCGCTCAGCTCGACCGGCAGATCGACATCGCGAAGGCGCGGCACCAGCTGACCTTCCAGGAGTCCGCCAGCCTCCAGATCCAGGTGAACCGGGTGCAGGCGCTCTATCGCAGCTACGCCCGCAACGGCTTCAGCCGCGCCGAGCTGGTCACGCTCGACAGCCGGATCGACGCGGTGAAGCGCGATCTCGCCCGCCAGGCGAACGATCGCGACAATGGCGGCCACCACGGCAATGGCTACGGCCATCGCCGCTGACTTGCCCGGCAGGATGAACCCCTTCCCTCCTGCCTCACAGGGCCGGGTCGCACACGCGATCCGGCCCTGCCGGCATCCGAGGGCGGCAAATTCCGCCTTTAGCCGGCTAAAGCCCGCTCCAGCTTGCATTGCGCGGCGGGCGGCCTAATTCCCCGCCATGGCATCGAAACCGCGCACGCTCTACGAAAAGATCTGGGACGCCCACGAAGTGGAGCGCCGTGAAGACGGCACGTCCATCCTCTATATCGACCGCCACCTGGTGCACGAAGTGACCAGCCCCCAGGCGTTCGAAGCCCTGCGCCTGAGCGGCCGCAAGGTCCGCCGGCCCGAGCTGACGCTGGCGGTGCCCGATCACAACCTGCCTACCACCGCGCGCCTCGATGCTGCCGGCAACCGGATTCCGATCGCCGACGCGGAAAGCGCCCAGCAGCTCGCCGCGCTGGAGAAGAATGCGCCCGAATTCGGCGTGCGCTACATCGGCCCGACCGACATCCACCAGGGCATCGTCCACGTCGTCGGCCCGGAAAGCGGCTTCTCGCTGCCGGGAACGACGATCGTCTGCGGCGACAGCCACACGAGCTGCCACGGCGGCATCGGCGCGCTGGCGTTCGGCATCGGCACCAGCGAAGTCGAGCACGTCCTGGCGACGCAAACGCTGCTCTTGAAGCAGTCGAAGACGATGGAAGTACGGGTCGAGGGCGAGCTCGCGCCAGGCGTCACCGCGAAAGACCTGATCCTCCACATCATCGGCGTGATCGGCACCGCCGGCGGTACCGGCCACGTCATCGAATACCGCGGAAAAGTATTCGAGGACATGTCGGTCGAAAGCCGCCTCACCGTGTGCAACATGAGCATCGAGGGTGGCGCCCGCGCCGGCCTGATCGCGCCCGACGAGACCACGTTCGCCTATGTGAAGGGGCGTGAATACGCGCCCAAGGGCGAGGAGTGGGACCAGGCGCTCGCGTGGTGGAAGACTCTGCACACCGACGAAGGCGCGACGTTCGACAAGAGCGTGGTGATCGATGCGAGCCAGGTCCAGCCGACTGTCACCTGGGGCACCAGCCCGGAGGATGTCGTCGCGATCGGCGGCACCGTGCCTGCGCCCGAAAGCTTCGCCGATCCCGCCAAGCAGCGCGCCGCCCGCGCCAGCCTTGACTACATGGGCCTCGAGCCCGGCCAGAAGATGAGCGAGATCGAGGTGCAGAACATCTTCATCGGTTCGTGCACCAACAGCCGCATCGAGGACTTGCGCGCGGCGGCCGAAGTGCTGAAGGGCCGCAAGAAGGCCGATAACATCCGCTGGGGCATCGTCGTTCCGGGCTCGGGCCTGGTGAAGGCGCAGGCCGAGGCCGAGGGCCTCGACAAAGTGTTCATCGACGCGGGCCTCGAATGGCGCGAGCCGGGCTGCTCGGCGTGCCTCGGCATGAACCCCGACAAAGTCCCGCCGGGCGAGCGCAGCGCGAGCACCAGCAACCGCAATTTCGTCGGCCGCCAGGGCCCGGGCGCGCGGACGCACCTGGTGAGCCCTGCAATGGCCGCGGCGGCGGCGGTGACGGGGCGGCTGACGGATGTTCGAGAACTGACCTAATTTTTATTGCACGCGAAGACGCGAAGGCGCGAAGATAGCCCGCACGGATCGGAGTTACTGGCCGAGGGGGTTGGCATCATGAGACGCGCGATATTTTGGCACTTCTGATCATGCCGAGTGTGGCGTGCTCGGGCTTTGAGAGCACCGAAACCAAGTCCTGCGAGCAAAAGCTCATTCGCGGGCTCAAATCCCCGTCAAGCTATAAGCGCGTCCAGACAGATACTTGGGACAAAGAAATATCACCCGCAAAACTCGCAGGATCATATTTCGGCCCCGACTTTCTTTCTTATGAAAAACAGCTTCTCGATGAACTGAAAGGGCATCGAGTGGCGATTCGTCATGTTTCTATTAAGTATGATGCGGATAATATTTTTGGAGCGAGCCTCCGCGATTCATATTATTGCAATTTCGTAGCTGTCGATGGCGAATTATACTCACTCAGCGCCGCTTACGAAACTAAGTGGTCGCAGCATATAGATGACATCGTGGCCAACAAAACGTCGCAGACCGTGAAGAATGGCAACTACAAAGAGCCCCTTGACGTCACCGATCCTGACTACGATCCATTCCCGAGTTCCGGCATTGAACTTCCACCCTACTGAACATCGCCCGCTCGGGATCGCCCGAAATGGAGTCGAATTCACTTGCGCGAGAGGACGCCAAGGCACGAAGATGTCATCATGAACATCGAAGAAGTTGCGGCACTGGCGGTTGACTGTGGATTGCAGGTTCATCGGGAACTGGGGCCCGGTCTATTGGAATCCGTCTACGAGACGGTACTATCCGCAATGCTGGCGAAGCGAGGCCTGACAGTCGAGCGACAAAAGCCGATCTCATTCGTTTGCGACGATCTCATGTTCACCAACGCCTTTCGGGTAGACCTACTCATCGAAAGCTCCCTGATTGTCGAGGTGAAGTCCGTCGAGAGTCTGGCCAAAGTGCATGGCAAACAGCTTCTGACATATCTTCGGTTGAGCGATCTACGCCTGGGGCTGCTGATGAACTTCGGCGCGGCGACTTTTCGCGAGGGCTTGAGGCAGATCGTTAACAATCACATGGACTTCGCGTCTTCGCGTCTTCGCGTGCATCAAACGTCCGTCGCCAAACCGGATTGGGACAGCTTCTTCGACCGAGGCCCCAACCTCGACTTCCCGACACTCGAGGAAATCCGGGGGACGAAGTGACGAACATGAAGGGCACCTGCCTCTGCGGCGGCGTGACGGTAAGCGTTCCGCGCAAGCCCGAATATATGAACTCGTGCAATTGCTCCGCGTGCTTCAAGCTCGGCTCGTTGACCGGCTATTTCGACCCGGCCGAAGTGACCGTCGAGGGGGAGACGAAGCGGTTCGTTCGGTCCGACATCGAGCCCTGGATCGCGTTCGTGTTCTGCCCGACCTGCAGCGCCGGGATCGGCTGGACTTCGCTCGAACCGCTCGATCCGCCGCGTATGGGAGTGAGCATGCGGCTGTTCGACCCCGGCGAGCTGGTCGGCATTCCGATCCGTTTCCCCCACGGGCGCGACTGGAATGACGAGAACGAACGCCCGGCTCCCCGCCACGAGCCGATCCCTTTCGCGCACGACCACCCGTTCTGACCCGCAAGAGCTCCTTCGCGCCGTTCGTCGCGCCCGACACGCGTCTCTTGGTGCTCGGCACCTTGCCGGGCGAGGAATCGCTGCGGGCGCAGCGCTACTACGCCCACCCGCGCAATCTGTTCTGGCGCCTGATCGGCACGGCAATCGGCCGCGACATCGAGCCGCTCGAATACGATGCGCGGGTTGCTGCATTGCGCGCAGCGAGGGTCGGGCTGTGGGACACGATCGCCTCGGCCCGGCGCGAGGGCAGCCTCGACACCGCGATCCGCGAAATCGAGCACAATCCGCTCGCGGAACTGGCAGCGAGTCTGCCCGAGCTGCGCGCGGTCGCCTTCAATGGCGCCAAGGCCACGCAGATCGGCACGCGGCTGCTCGCCGGCAGCCCGGTGGAACTGGTGCCCCTGCCCTCCTCCAGCCCGGCGCACGCACGCATGTCCGTGGCTGAAAAAGAACGCCTTTGGCGCGGTTTATCTAAATTCCTGCGCTGAATGCTTGCCAGCCGCGCCGCCTCCCCCCATTGAATTCGCATGAGCAAGGACAAAGAAGGCCTGTCGAACAAGGGGGGCGCGCTGCTGGCCGGCGCCGCGATCGGCTCGGCCGCGATCGCCGCCGCGCTGCTCTATGCCAGCCGCCGCAAAGCCAAGAACAAGCCGCACCAGCTTCCGCCGATCCCCTCCGGCGAGCCGCCGCAAACAGATTGAGATAGACCCGCGATGGAACCTGTGAACACCGTCGAAGGCCGCGCCTACCCGTTCGGCCTCAAGAACGTCGACACCGACATCATCATCCCGGCGCACTGGCTGAAGACGATCACCCGCGAGGGGCTCGGCCGCGGCGCGTTCGAGGCGCTACGCAAGGATCCGGACAACGTGTTCGACCGCGCGGACCTCGCGGGCGCGCCGATCATCGTCGCGGGCGACAACTTCGGCTGCGGCTCAAGCCGTGAACATGCCGCGTGGGCGCTGATCGACATGGGCGTCCAAGCCGTGATCGCGCCGAGCTTTTCCGACATCTTCTCCGGCAATGCGTTCAAGAACGGCATCCTCACCGTCGTCCTGCCGCAGCAGGCGATCGACCGATTGATGGAAGTGGCCGAGACCGATCCGATCACGATCGACCTCGAGCACCAGACCGTCACCACCCCGTTCCAGGACCGCTTCACGTTCGAGATCGATCCGTTCCGCAAGCATTGCCTGCTCGAAGGGCTCGACGAAGTCGGCCTGACGCTCGCCCGCGACGACGCGATCGGCGCTTACGAGGCACGCCGTGCGGGTGACATGCCGTGGCTGGCCAAAGGGACGGCTCTTGCCGCCTGAGGCGCGGCCGCGCTATTGGCCGGCGACAGATCAGGGGAACTTTCGATGACCGATTTCAACGACCGCGAGCGCGGCGAAGAAGCCAAGTACGCATTCGACGAGGATACCCAGTTCCGCATCGCCGCGCGCAGCAACCGGCTGCTCGGCCAGTGGGCGGCCGCCAGAATGGGCCTGACCGCCGAAGAAACCGACGCCTACGCGAAGTCGGTGGTCCAGGCCGATTTCGAGGAAAGCGGGCACGAGGACGTGATCCGCAAGGTGCTGGGCGACCTGACCGCCGCCGGCGTCGACATCGACGAGGCGAGCGTGCGCAGCGCGCTCGAGGAAAAGACGGTCGAGGCGCGCCGCCAGTTGATGGGCGGGGTCTGACGCAGTCATGGCGATGGCCGCACCCGACATCGAGGCGATGATCAAGGCCGCGTTGCCGGACGCGCAGGTGGAGATCACCGATCTCGCCGGCGACGGCGACCATTATGCCGCGCGCGTCACCTCCGCCGCGTTCGCCGGCAAGAGCCGCGTCCAGCAGCACAAGCTGGTCTACGAAGCGCTCGGCGGGCGGATGGGCGGGGCGCTGCACGCCTTGCAACTCGTCACCGCCGTTCCCAACTGAGAACGCAACCCAAGCAATTCCTTACGGGACTCCACCAATGGCCGACGCCAACGAGCGCATTTCCAAGATCGTCAACGACAACGACGTGGTGCTGTTCATGAAGGGCACGCCGCTGTTCCCGCAATGCGGCTTTTCCAGCCGCGCGGTGGCGATCCTCGATCATTGCGGCGTCCAGTACGACAGCGTCGACGTGCTGCAGGACATGGAAATCCGCCAGGGCATCAAATCGTTCTCCGACTGGCCGACGATCCCGCAGCTCTACGTGAAGGGCGAGTTCGTCGGCGGCAGCGACATCATGATGGAGATGTTCGAAGCCGGCGAATTGCAGCAGCTGCTCGACGAAGCGCAGGTCGCGAAAGCGAGCTAAGGCTCGCTTCGTCGCCGGCGCCGCTCGATCAGCGCCTTGGCCACCAGACCCCCGCCGACCACCAGCGCGCCGGGCACCGAGCGCGTCGCCAGCCTGACCAGCACTGCGGTCGCGAGGCGCGTGCCGATGCCGCCCTTGCGCCGGATCGCCCGTTCGATTTCGGACGTCAGGCCGCCGGTCTTCAGGTGCTTGTCGATCCGCTTGCGCGCGAACGCGCCGGCCCTGCGCGTCGCCATTCCGGCCAGAAGCCGCCCCGCCGAACCTCGTCCGGAGGAATCGCCCGCCATCGCTATTTCTTGCGGCCGAAATCGACCGTGACGACGTTCGACCCGTCTCCCTCCGGGCCTTCGTCGCCTTCGCCGCGGGAATCGTTCTCCGCGTCTTCGTGCGGTTCGGGGGCCATGTCCGGCACCGCCGCCTGGAACTGCAGCCCGAAATCGACCGCCGGATCGACGAACGCGGTGATCGCCGAGAACGGGATCGTCAGCTTGGCCGGGATCTGGTTGAAGCTGAGGCCGACGGTGAAGCCTTCCTCGTCCACGGCGAGATCCCAGAACTTGTTCTGCAACACGATCGTCATCTCGTCGGGGAACCGCTCGCGCAAGTGCGCGGGGATCGTCACGCCCGGTGCGTGCGTCTTGAACGTGATGTAGAAGTGGTGCGCGCCGGGCAGCTCGCCGCCGGTCGCCTCGATCTCGCCGAGCACGCGGCCGACCACCGCGCGCAGCGCCTCCTGCACGATTTCGTCGTAAGGGATCAGGCTGTCGGGGGCTTCGTCGCTCATCGGGCGCATGAGTGGCGGCGGGCGGCGGGCGGGTCAAGACACTTCGCAGCCGTTCCAAGTGATTGATTCCGGCACCCAGCGGCCTATAGGCGGGCCATGCGCACCGGCCGGATCGCCCGCAAGACCAGGGAAACCGACATCCTCGCCGAGGTAAACCTCGACGGGACAGGGGCTTACGACGTTTCGACCGGCATCGGCTTCCTCGATCACATGATCGAGCAGTTCAGCCGCCATTCGCTGATCGACGTGACGCTGAAAGTCGCCGGCGACCTCCACGTCGACCAGCACCACACCACCGAGGACAGCGCGCTCGCGCTCGGTCAGGCGATCGCCGACGCGCTGGGCGACAAAGGCGGGATCGGGCGTTACGGCAGCGCCTTCTCGCCGATGGACGAGACGCTCGCGCGGGTCGCGCTCGACATCTCGGGGCGGCCGTTCCTGGTGTGGAACGCCAAGTTCACCCAGGAAAAGCTCGGCGAACTCGATACCGAACTGGTCGAGCACTGGTTCCACTCGATCGCGCAGGCGGTGGGCATCACGCTGCACATCGAGCTGCTCTACGGGCAGAACAACCATCACATCTGCGAATCCATCTTCAAGGGCTTCGCGCGGGCGATGCGCGAGGCGGTGGAGATCGACCCGCGCAAGGGCGGCGCCGTGCCCTCAACCAAGGGGCAGCTTGGCGGCTGATCTGGCGATGTCCGACCCGATAGCGCTGATCGATTACGGCGCCGGCAACCTCCACTCGGTCCACAACGCGCTGAAGGCGGCGGGGGCGAAATCGGTGGCGGTGACGGCCGATCCGGAGCTAGTGCGGCTCGCCAAGCGCATCGTGCTGCCCGGGGTCGGCAGCTTCCGCGCGTGCATGGAAGGGCTCTCCGCGATCGAGGGCCTGGTCGACGCGATCGAGGAGCGGGTGATCGGCGACGGCGTGCCGTTCCTGGGCGTGTGCGTCGGCATGCAATTGCTCGCCAGCCGCGGGCTCGAGTTCGGCGAATGCCCGGGCCTGGGCTGGATCAAGGGCGAGGTCCGCCCGATCGAAAAAACCGACCCGGCGATCAAGGTGCCGCACATGGGCTGGAACGACGTGGTCCCTGCGCACCATCACGACGGCGCCGCATTGCTGAAACCGGGCGAGGCCTATTTCCTCCATTCCTACCACTTCGCGCCCGAGGACGGCGCGCACGTCGCGGCGATGACCGACCACGGCGGCGGGCTGGTCGCGGCGGTCGCGCGCGACAACCTGGTGGGGGTGCAGTTCCACCCGGAAAAGAGCCAGGCTTACGGGCTGGAGTTTTTGCGGCGGTTCCTGGAGTGGCGGCCGTGAGGGCTCAGACCCTCTGTGAGTCCCCGCGAAGGCGGGGACCTCCCGCCGTGGGCGAAGCGCTTGTTGCGAGAGGCTCCTGCCTTCGCAGGAGCTCGCAAAAGGGACACGCATGATCGTCTTCCCCGCGATCGATCTCAAAGCCGGCCAGGTGGTGC
Organism: Sphingomonadaceae bacterium; assembly: GCA_036384795.1. Lineage (GTDB taxonomy): Bacteria > Pseudomonadota > Alphaproteobacteria > Sphingomonadales > Sphingomonadaceae > Andeanibacterium. The sequence goes on from DASVLP010000043.1 coordinate 138,423, forward strand.
GCCTCGCCGAGGGCGACATGGCGCGCGCGACCGTCTACGGCGACGATCCGGCCGCGCAGGCGCTGATCTTCGCGGGCGCCGGGGCGGAGCACCTTCACGTGGTCGATCTCGACGGCAGCTTCGCCGGGCGCTCGGCCAACGGTGAGGCGGTGGAGGAGATCGTCCGCGCCTTTCCGGGCTACGTCCAGCTCGGCGGCGGCATCCGCACTCGCGAGGCGGTCGAAAGCTGGTTCGATCTCGGCGTTGCGCGGATCGTCATGGGCACCGCCGCGCTCAAGGACGCGCAATTCGTGAAGGACATGGCGAGCGAGTTCCCGGGCGGGATCGTGGTCGCGGTCGATGCGCGCGATGGGATGGTCGCGACCGAGGGCTGGGCCGAGGTCTCCGACGTGCCGGTGGCCGACATGGCCCGCCGGTTCGAGGACGCCGGGGTTGCCAGCCTGTTGTTCACCGACATCGGGCGCGACGGGCTGCTCAAGGGCTGCAATGTCGAGGCGACGGTGGACCTCGCCCGCCGCACGGACCTTCCGGTGATCGCCAGCGGCGGAGTGAAGGGCCTAGACGACATCCGCATGCTGTCGATCCACGCGAGCGAGGGCATCGAAGGGGTGATCACCGGCCGCGCGCTGTATGACGGGCGGCTGGATCTGGCGACCGCGATCGCGATGGCGGGGCGGGCATGAGTTCCCCCTCTCCAAGCTCCGCTAGCCGCTATCGCGGCAAGCTGCGCTATCCTCCCCCGCAAGGGGGGAGGAGCTGTGAGACGCCCTTCCTCCCCCCTTGCGGGGGAGGATACGAAGGCTTGGCCCTGCAAGGGCCTGGCCGCAGTTGGAGAGGGGGCTCGCGATGACCGTCCGCGTCCGCGTGATCCCCTGCCTCGATGTGCGCGAGGGCCGCGTGGTCAAGGGCGTGAACTTCGTCGATCTGCGCGACGCGGGCGATCCGGTCGAGCAGGCGCGCGCTTACGACGAGGCGGGCGCGGACGAACTGTGCTTCCTCGACATCTCGGCGAGCCACGAAGGGCGTGGCACGCTGCTCGACGTGGTGCGGCGTACCGCCGAAGTGTGCTTCATGCCGCTGACCGTCGGCGGCGGGGTGCGCAGCGTCGAGGATGCGCGGGCGCTGCTGCTCGCCGGCGCGGACAAAGTGGCGGTCAATTCCGCCGCGGTCGCGCGCCCCGAAGTGGTCGCCGAGATCGCCGAGAAGATGGGCAGCCAATGCGTTGTCGCCAGCGTCGACGCGCGCCAAGTAAAAGTGGGAGGTCGCCACGACCATTGGGAAATCTTCACCCACGGCGGCCGCCGTGCGACCGGCATCGACGCGATCGAGCACGCGCTGCGCCTCGCCGAGCTTGGCGCGGGCGAGCTGCTGGTCACCTCGATGGACGGCGACGGCACCCAGGACGGCTACGACCTCAAGCTGACCCGCACGATCGCCGACAGCGTAGACGTGCCGGTGATCGCGAGCGGTGGGGTCGGTACGCTCGATCATCTGGTGGCAGGCGTCACCGAAGGCCACGCGAGCGCGGTGCTCGCCGCGTCGATCTTCCACTTCGGCAGATATTCGGTCGCCGAAGCCCACGCCGCCTTGCGCGCGGCCGGTTTACCGGCCCGCGGGTGACGGTCCCGTAGCGGGACATTAACCGTTCGGCGCTTGCCGCAGCCCGCGTTTGTGCGATGCCTCGGCGCATGGTCACTCGACTGATTCTCGCCGCGGTGCTGCTCCTCTGCAGCGCTCCGGCGTTCGCAGCGGGCAGCGAATCGGTGCCCGAAGCGCCCGCTGCGACTTTATTTGCGCTCGGCCTGCTCGGAGTGATCGTCGGCCGCCGCGCTTCGATGAAGCAGAAGGACAAGCGCGAGGACTGACCGCCTCGCGGCTTGACCGGGCCCGGCGCAATATCCATGGCTGCGCGATGGATATTCTTGCACGCCTCGAACAGACCATCCTCCAGCGGCTCGATGCCCTGCCGGACGAGAGCTACGTCGCCAAGCTGCATTCTCGCGGCACGGCGGTGGTCGCGCGCAAGCTCGGCGAAGAAGCGGTCGAGACGGTGATCGCCGCGCTTTCCGGGACCCGCGAAGATATGACCGGCGAGGCCGCCGACGTGCTATTCCACCTGATCGTGCTGCTCGCCGAAAAGGGCGTGCCGCTGGCCGACGTGCTCGCCGAGCTCGAACGGCGCGAGGGCACCTCGGGCCTCGCCGAGAAAGCAGCACGGAGCCAGTGATGCCGGTCGACGCCACCCAGCCCTACGACGACCAGAACGTGTTCGCGAAGATCCTGCGCGGCGAGCTGCCGTGCCGGAAAGTCTACGAGGACGAATGGGCGCTCGCGTTCCACGACATCGCCCCGCTGGCCGAGGTGCACGTCCTGGTGATCCCCAAGCGACCCTGCCTCAGCTGGGACGATTTCACCGCCCAGGCGAGCAGCGACGAGATCGCCGGGCTGATGCGCGCGGTGGGCCATGTCGCGCGCGAGTTGGGGCTGGTCGCGTCCGGCTATCGCCTGCTGGTGAACAACGGCCTGCAGGCAGGGCAGGAAGTGCCGCACCTTCACATCCATATTTTCGGCGGCCAGCCGCTCGGGCCGATGCTGGCGCGCTGACCGCCACAGTCGGCCTGCCCCTGCCCTGACTCGCTTCGTCGCGGCGGTTCCCGGTGTAAAAAAGCCGTCCTTGCCCTGCGAGTCGCCGGATGGTTAAAGCCCGCCGCATAACGATGCCGACGCAGGACCAGCCTTATTCCGGCCGCTTCGAGGGCCCACGCCACCTGTTTTCAGTGCGGGTCTATTATGAGGATACCGACCTTTCGGGCATCGTCTACCACGCGAACTACTTGCGCTGGTTCGAACGCGCGCGGTCGGACATGCTGCGCCTGATAGGGATCGACCAGCGCGCGGCGCTGGAAGCGGGCGACGGCGCATATGCGGTGGCCGATCTGTTCATCCGCTATCTAGCTCCGGCGCGCTTAGACGATGCGGTGACGATCGAGAGCACATTGATCGAGCTCGGCGCCGCCAGCGTGCGGCTGAACCAGCGCGCGAGCCGGGCCCAAACGTTGCTGGCGGAGGCACAAATCCGCGTCGGCTTCGTTTCTCCCGAGGGCCGCCCTCGCCGCCAACCGCAAGCCTGGCGCGAAGCCTTCCGCGCCGCCCTCACGCCCGCAAAACCGGAGATTCCCGCCGCATGACCAGCCTCTCCGCCCTTGCCGCCGCCGCCGCGGCGCCCACCGGGCTGAACCCGATCCGGCTGTTCCTCGATGCCGACATCGTCGTCCAGGTGGTGATGGCCGGACTGCTGGCCGCGAGCGTATGGGTGTGGATGATCGTCATCTCGTTCCGCCTGCGGATCGGCGCGACGAACCGGCGCTGCGCGCGCTTCGAGGCCGAATTCTGGCGCGCCGACCATCCGGAAAAGCTGATCACCCCCGAACGCAGCGAAAGAATTCCCTCGGCCGCGGTCGCCGCCGAGGGGCTCGAGGAATTCGCCAAGTCGGTCGCGATCCGCGGCTTCGACCGCGAAGGCGCGCGCGAGCGGATCGGCCGCGCGATGGAAAGCCAGGCCTCGTTCGAGGCGGACAGCCTCGCCCGCCGGCTGAACTTCCTTGCCACCACCGGCGCGGTGGCGCCGTTCGTCGGGCTGTTCGGCACCGTCTGGGGGATCATGAACAGCTTCTTCCAGATCGGCCTGCAGCAGAATTCCTCGCTCGGGGTGGTCGCGCCGGGCATCTCGGAGGCGCTGTTCGCCACCGCGATCGGCCTGTTCGCGGCGATCCCGGCGGTGATCGCCTACAACCACTTCAGCAACCGGGTGAACGGGCTCGAGGCGCACCTTCTACGCTTCGCCGACCGCTTCCATGCGCAGTTGAGCCGCGAGCTGGAGCGGGTCTGATGACTGCCGCAAAAACGGTCCTCCCCCACAGGGGGAGGGGGACCATCCGAAGGATGGTGGAGGGGTATCCCCCTCTCGATAGGGCGACACCCCTCCGTCATTCGCTTCGCGAATGCCACCTCCCCTTTCAGGGGAGGATCGTCTGATGGCAATGGGCGTCGCCTCGGGCGCCGGACGGCGCGGGCGCGGCGGGCGTCGCCGCGGTGCGATGTCGCAGATCAACGTCACCCCTTTGGTCGACGTGATGCTGGTGCTGCTGATCATCTTCATGGTCACTGCCCCGCTGCTGACTTCCGGCGTGCCGCTCGACCTTCCCGACAGCCGCGCGAACGCGCTGTCGCAGGATCACGACCAGGTCACCGTCTCGATCACCGCCGACGGCAAGGTGTTCCTCGACAAGGAGCCGGTGCTCGCCGGCGGCCTCGCCGACCGGCTCGCGGCGGTGCCGCGCCGGGCGGACGGCAAGCCCCCGCTGGTCAACGTGCGGGCCGACACGCGGCTCGATTACGGGCGGGTGATGGCAGTGCTCGGCGAGCTCAATCGCGCCGGATTCAACGAGATTTCGCTGGTCAACGTCCATTCAGACCAATCGCCATAGCCTCCGATCGATGAGCGCCCTCGCCCTCCGCAGCGAAGAACGCCTCGGCCTCGGCATCGCGATCGCCGCGCACCTCGCGCTGATCGCGGCGCTGGTGGTGACGGCGGCGAGCAAGCCCAGGCTGATCCCGCTGCCGCAGCGGATGACGGTGAGCCTGGCGAAAGACGTCTCGCTCGCCCCTACCGCGCCGGCCCCGGCGCCCGAGGCGCAAGCCGCGATCGCCGAGACGATCGCGCCCCAACCCAAGCCGCCGGCCGAAAAGCAGCCCGAGGTGCCGAAGCCCAGGCCCGTCGAAAAGCCGGCGGAGAAGCTCAGGCCTCAGCCGGCCAAGGCGCCGCCGGTCAAGCACGAGGCCGCGCCCGAAAAGCCCAAGCCGCAGCCCAAGACCCAGGCCAAGCCGCAGCAAAAAGCCGCGAAGAGCGCCGGCAGCCTGATCGGCAAGAACTTTCTCGCGGGCCTGGGCGCCAGCACCGCGAGCGAGGCCAAGGCGCCCGCCGCGCAGATGGGCCCGGCCGAGCAGGCCTCGCTCCAGCAGGCGATCGCGCGCCAGCTCCGCCCTTACTGGAAGCCGCCGTCGGGCGCGGACGCCGATCAGCTGGTGACGATCCTCGCGTTCGACCTTAACCAGGACGGCAGCCTTGCCGGCAAGCCGCGCGTGGTCAGCCAGACCGGGATCGACGCTTCCAACAAGGCGCAGGCGGGGCGGCATGCCGAGCTGGCGATCCGCGCGGTCGAGCTCGCCGCACCGTTTGACTTGCCGCCGCAGTATTACAGTGCCTGGAAACGCATCAAGGCATGGAGGTTCGATTGGAAATCCGCCCAGTGAAGACACTCGCGATCGCCCTTTCGGTCGCGCTCGCCGCGCCCGCGCTGGCGCAAAATGCCGCGCCGGTTCCGGCCGGCACCGCGGTTCCGCCGGCGGCGCCTGACGACCAAGGCGGCTTGTCCGGCTCGACCACCTACGAGGGCGCCTGGCAGGACCTCGGCATCGCGATCCCCGCGTTCGCGACCAATGCCGACGTGCCGACGCCCGCCAACCAGAACGGCACCGGCGCGCTGGGCCGCGAGCTTGCGCGGGTGATCGACGCCGATCTGAAGAACAACGGGCTGTTCAAGCCGACCGGGCCCGATGCATTGCCCGCGCCGGCCTATGGCGACATCACCAATCCGCAATGGGGCGTGTGGCAGAGCCGCGGGGCCGAGATGCTGGTCGAAGGCTTCGTCCGCGGCGGCCAGGGCGGCCAGCTCACCGTCGGCTGCTATCTCTACGACCTCCAGCTCAAGAAAGAGCTGGTGCGCGAAGGCTGGGTGGTCGCACCCGCCGACTGGCGCCGCGCCGCGCACAAGTGCGCCGATCTGGTCTATTCGCGGCTCTCGGGCGAAAGCCCGTTCTTCGATTCCCGCATCGCCTACATCGCCGAGACCGGGCCCAAGGGACACCGGATCAAGCGCCTGGCGATCATGGATTCGGACGGCGCGAACCACCGCTTCATCACCAACGGCCAGGCGACCGCGCTGACCCCGCGCTATTCGCCCGACTACAAGCAGATCGTGTACCTGAGCTTCCTGTCGGGCACGATGCGGGTCTACGTCTACGACATCGGCACCGGCCACCAGCGGCTCGTCACCCAGAGCAAGAACCCGACGATGGCCCCGCGCTGGTCGCCCGACGGCAAGTACATCCTCTATTCGATGGCCACCGGCGGCAACACCGACATCTACCGCGTGCCGGCCGCCGGCGGGCAAAGCGTGCGACTGACCGACAGCCCGGGGATCGACGTCGGCGGATCGTACTCGCCCGACGGCAGCAAGATCGTGTTCGAAAGCGACCGTTCGGGCGTGCAGCAGTGCTACGTGATGAACGCCGACGGTTCGAACCAGCACCGCATCAGCTTCTTCGGCGGGCGCTGCGCGACGCCCGAATGGAGCCCGCGCGGCGACCAGATCGCATTCACCCACATCGCCGGCAACTTCAGCGTCGCGGTGATGACGCCCGACGGCAAGAACGTGCGCGACCTGACCCACGGCTGGCAGGACGAGGCGCCGACCTGGTCGCCCAACGGCCGCATCATCCAGTTCTTCCGCACCAGCCAGGGCGCGAACGGAACCGAATCGCTGTGGCAGGTGGACCTCACCGGCCGCAACTTGCGCAAGCTTCCGACCCCGGTCGGCGCTTCGGACCCTGCTTGGGGACCTGTTTTGCCGTGAAGCCGTTGATCACCGAGGACTTCCAATCACCCGAATTTTTGGCCGAGTAGGAGAGAACAGATGCGTCGTGCCATCCTTACCGCCGCTGTGCTGAGCGCCGTTTCACTGGCCGCTTGCGCGAAGAAACACCCTGCATCGCTGCCGCCGCAGCCGGCGAACGTCGCCCAGGCCGAGCAAGGCCCGCAGGCGCCCTCGGGCATCTCGAACGCGCCGGTCCCGGGCAGCAACGCCGATTTCGTCGCGCAGATGAACGGACAGAACGTGATCTATTTCGACACCGACAAGTACGACATCGACGATGCCGATGCCGCCGCGTTGCGCACGCAGGCGCAATACCTCCAGCGCTATCCCGATCGCCACATCACCATCGAGGGCCATTGCGACGAGCGCGGCACGCGTGAGTACAACCTCGCGCTCGGCGAACGGCGCGCGAACGCGGCGAAGAACTACCTTGCAAGCCTGGGCATCGACGCTTCGCGGATTTCGGTGATCAGCTACGGCAAGGAGCGCCCGGTCGCGCTCGGCTCGAACGAGGAAGCCTGGGCCAAGAACCGCCGCGCGGTGACGGTGGTGATCGACTGATCAGCGCAGCGACAGGCGCGGGGCAAGCGTGCCCTGCGCCTCGAGCGCCACCGCGGCGACGCCCGCGTGCAGCTTCTCCCCGTCGTCCAGGCCGTGGAGCGGCGCGGCGAACAAAGCGAACGCGGCCATCGCGAACGTGGAGAATGCGGCAGAGAGGGCGAGTTGCTTGCTCATGGAATGTGCTCGAGTCTCGAGGCCGCGAAATAGTCTCGATTTGAAATTTTGCAATGCAGCATTTTGTCTCGAAATGTCGCGCACTCGCAGCTTGGCAGCGCCCGCCCGCCACGCCTACATTGGCCGCGATGACTCCTGAGAACTCCCCATGAGCCGTAGCAAGCGATCGATCGACTGGGGCTTCCCCCGCTGGCGCGGCTACGGCGGAGCGCGCGAAGCGGAAGCGGTGCGCTTGTGCGACCGGCACGGCTGCACCGAACGCGGCGACCGACCTGCGCCGAAATCGCCCAACAATCCCGATCGCTGGTACTTCTGCGAGAAGCACGCGGCCGAGTACAACTCGAAATGGAACTACTTCGAGGGCCTCGACAAAGAGGAAGCCGCCGCGCGCGCAAAAGCCGAGCAGCGCGACAATTCGGGCTACGCCGAGGCCCAGCACTACGGCTGGGCGAGCTCGGGCGACGGCAGCCGCAGCGCCGACGAGATGCGCGCGCTCGAAGTACTCGGGCTTGAAGCGGACGCCGACTTCGACGCGGTCAAGCGCGCGTGGCGTGCAAAGGCGAAAGAAGTCCACCCCGACGTCAAGCCCGGCGACGCTGCCGCCGCGAAGGCGTTCCAGGCCTATAGCCTCGCCTACGAAGTGCTTCGTGCCGCCGAAGAGCGGCGCGAGTGGAAGGGTTAGACGCTACTTTTTCGCCGCGTCGCCCATCTTCTTGGTGTCGTCGCCCATCTCGTCGGCGTCTTTCTTGAGCTGCTTCTCGACCGCTTCGCCCTTCTGCTCGGTCTGGTCCGCGGCCTGGTCTTGCGCCTTTTCATCGGGCGCGCCGCTGGCGAGCGAGCGCTGCACTTCGGCATCGGCCTTGTAGGCATCGCCGATCGCGTCGGCCTGCTTGTCCACCTGCTTCTCGGCCGGGGTCTTGCTGCATCCGGCCGCGCCGAGCGCGAGCGCGGTCGTCGCGGCGGCGATCACGAGCTTTTTCATGGCTTTTCCCTTGCTTGCCTCTCTCGCGAGACAACTCGGGTCGAGCCGTTGCGGTTCCGCCTAGATCGCTTCCAACGCCTGCGCGAAGTCGGCGATCAGGTCGTCCGCGTCCTCGATCCCGATCGAGACGCGCACGAGGTTGTCGGTGATCCCGAGCCTTGCCTTGCGCTCGGCCGGGACGGAGAGATGGGTCATCGCCGCGGGGTGGCTGGCCAGGGTTTCGGTGCCGCCCAGGCTGACCGCCAGCTTGGCGATCTTCAGCGCGTCGAGGAACGCGAACGCCTGCCGCTCGCCGCCCTTCAGGAACAGAGAGAACGTGCTGCCCGCGCCGGTGCAGTGGCGGCGGAAGATGTCCTGCTGGCGCTCGTCCTCGATCATTCCGAGATAGCCGAGGCCTTCGACTTTCGGGTGCTGCTTGAGGAAGGCGCAGACTTTCGCCGCATTTTCGCCCGCGCGCTGCATCCGCAGTTCGACCGTCTCCAGGCTGCGCAGCAGCATCCATGCGGTGTTGGGATCGCAGATCGTGCCCATGATGTTGCGCAATGCGCGGATCGGATCGATCCAGTGCTTGGCGCCCGAAACGCTTCCCGCGACGAGGTCCGAATGCCCGCCGACGTACTTGGTCAGCGAATAGACCACCAGGTCAGCCCCGTGATCGAGCGGGCGCTGCCACAACGGGCCGAGGAAGGTGTTGTCGATCGCGATCGGCGGGTGGAACTCCTCGCCTGCGAATGTCGCGTCGCGCGCTGCCGCGACCGTCTCGATATCGACCAGCGCATTGGTCGGGTTGGCCGGGCTTTCCAGGTAAATCAGCGCGACTTGCCCCCCTTGCTTCGCGGCCAGCGCCTTTGCCTGCGCAAGCACCGCATCCAGTTCCGCCCGATCCGCGCCGGCCGGAAAGTCGAGGTAAGAAACGCCGTACTTCTTCATCTGCCGGGCGATGAAGCTTTCGGTTGCGGCATAGAGCGGGCCCGAATGGACGATCACGTCGCCGCTCTCGGCGGCGGCCAGCAGCAGGGTCGCGATCGCCGACATCCCGCTGGAAAACACCAGCGCCTCCTCCGCGCCGTCCCATACGGTCAGGCGGTTCTCGAGAATCTCCTGGTTCGGTCCATTGAAGCGCGAATAGACCAGGCCTTCCGCCGCGCCTTCGCGCTGGCCGGTGATCTGCTCGAAATGGCGCTTGCCCGCCTCGGCGCTTTCGAACGCGAACGTGCTGGTGAGGAAGATCGGCGGTTTCAGCGCACCTTCGCTGAGCGCGGGATCGTAGCCGTGGCCCATCATCAGGGTCGAGGGCTTGAGCGCACGTCCACCGATGGTCTTCACTTCGGGCTTGCGCTTGCGGTGCGAAGGAGCGGGATCGGGCATGGTTTCGTCTGTAACCGATCCTGCCCGCGCGGGGGAGGATTATTCCAGTTCTTCGCGCCGCTCCGGCCCGAACCACGTCCACGCGATCAGCACCACCGCGGTCGCCGCGGTGACCACCGCCAGCGCATAGGCATAATCGCCCGCGCGGCCTGCGGCGATTCCGGCCTGGATCGGCGACACGCGCGAGGCGATCAGGTTGCCGAGCTGGTAGACGAGGCCCGGGAACATCGCGCGCACCGCGCCCGGCGACAGCTCGTTGAGGTAGGCGGGAATCGTCGCCCAAGCGCCCTGCACCGAAAGCCCGATCAGGAACGCGCCCGCGCCGAGCGGCATCAGCGACCCGCCATAGGCCCACAACGGGATCACCGGCAGCACGATCAGCGCGGCGAGCGCCAGGGTCCGCCTGCGCCCGAGCCGTTCGGACAACGCGCCGAAGCCGAGTGAGCCGACGATCGAGCCGACGTTGAGGATCATCACCAGGGTGCCGGTGGTATGGGTGTCGAAGCCGTGCTGGGTCTGCAGGAAGGTCGGGTAAAGGTCCTGCGTGCCGTGGCTCAGGAAGTTCATGCCCGTCATCAGCACGATCAGGTAGAGCGCGAGCTTCCAGTGCTGCGCGAGCACCGCGAAGACGTTCGGCCGCGCCTGGCGCAGCCGCGCGGTGAAAGTCGGGCTTTCCTCCACGTGGGCGCGCACGAACAGCACGAACAGGGCCGGCACGATGCCGATGAAGAACATCGCCCGCCAGCCGATCGCGTCGAAGAACAGGTAATAGACGAGGCTCGCCAGCAGGTAGCCGGTCGAATAGCCGGCCTGCAGCAGCCCCGAGACGATCCCGCGCGATTTCGCGGGGATCGTCTCCATCACCAGGCTTGCGCCCAGGCCCCATTCGCCGCCCATCGCGAACCCGAAGCACGCGCGGATCACCAGCAGCTGCCCCAGTGAGCCGGCCAGGCCCGAGAGGCCCGAAAGCAACGAGAACGCGACGATCACCACCATCAGCATCGGCCGCCGCCCGAACTTGTCGCCCAGCCAGCCGAACACCAGCGCGCCCACCGGCCGGGCAGCGAGGGTAAGGAACAGCGCTTCCGACATCTGCTCGATGCTCGCGCCGAACTCGGCAGCGATCGCCTTGAGCATGAACACCATCAGGAAATAGTCGAACGCATCGAGCGTCCAGCCGAGGTAACTGGCCCAGATCGCCGTCTTCTGCGGCCGCGTGAGGCCGCCCAGTCCCAAGCCGTTCATCCGCGATCCCCTCTTTACCCGCTTTGCGCGCGATCCTAGCCTGCCGCCCGTCAACCGCAAGGAGGCGCGCGATGACTGGCTCGGGGGCGGACGGCAAGGTCGTGGGGATCGGCGGTATATTCCTGCGCAGCGACGATCCGCCGAAGCTCTCGGCGTGGTACCGCGAGCACCTCGGGATCGTCGCGACCAATGCGGGCGAGCCAGGCGCGGACGGACAGTGGTCGTGGCAGCAGGATGCGGGCGAGACGGTCACCGCGTTCTTCCCGCGCGACAACGCCTACTTCCCGGTCGACCGGGCGGTGATGATCAATTTCCGCGTCGCCGGGCTCGAAGCGCTCTGCGCGCGGCTCAAGGCGGCCGGCATCGAAGTCGAGCGCCGCGACGAATGGAACCACCCCGAAATCGGCCTGTTCGCCCGCATCCACGATCCCGACGGCAACCCGATCGAACTGTGGGAACCGCCGGCCGCGAAAGGGTGAGGGGCCAAGTCCGCTAACACCCAACCGCGAAACGCACCCGGATTTCCCGCGAATGGTCCCAATGTTCGCACTGGCCATGGGCTCCCGTTCCGACACCGTGCCGGTGAGTCGTTCGGACATCGGAAGCGGGGTGGCAGATCGCGGCGATGTAGGAAAATAGAATGTCTGCTGATGACCAGTTGCGGACGTTATCGGCGCCAGGGTTCAATGCTAGCAATCAGCAGTGTGACCGTGCCGAATGGCAGGGACAGCGCGGCGAATTTGATGAGCCCCTCGTTCGCTGATTTGAACGAAACTTGAGTTCCTCGAAATGCACGCAGGTTAGCATTTCGGAGGAAAGGAATGATCCAGCTGGTGCCATTCGCGCAGAGCATTGCCAATGGAACCACGATGAAACCGAGCCCAATGACTACATAGACTGCAGTTGCGCCGACCAAAGACGCAAAAGGTTTGGGGGTGAGCAGAGCGAAAACTCGAAAACCAGCCATCGCCCACAAATATCCGAACGCCAGCATCATCAATATTTCGATATTCTTCACCCACCAAGGTAGATTGGCCTTGGCCACTCGCGCTTCGGCATAATCGGTGGTCCGTCGCCGCAACCGCATGAAACCGCCCAATACCATTGATGGGAGGGCGAGTATTCCAACGATCCATGTGGCTTCCGCGGTTGTCATACGACATCGTCACCACGAACGGTCTCGAGCGCAAGTGCGGTATGTCCGCGTTTCACCCAAAAACGGACAAAACGAAGGGCGCGCCTCGCGGCACGCCCTTCCGATCGCTTCGGCGTCGCCGCGCCTATTTCGGCGCGATCACCATCAGCATCTGGCGGCCTTCGAGCCGCGGATAGGCTTCGACCTTGGCGATTTCCTGGACGTCGTCCTGCACCCGCTTCAGCAGGTCCATGCCGAGCTCCTGATGGCTCATCTCGCGGCCGCGGAAGCGCAGGGTGACCTTGACCTTGTCGCCTTCCTCGATGAACCGCATCACGCTGCGCATCTTCACGTCGTAATCGTGCGTGTCGATGTTCGGACGCATCTTGATCTCTTTGATGTCCTGCGTCTTCTGCGTCTTGCGCGCGGCGTTGGCCTTCTTCTGCGCTTCGTAGCGGTACTTGCCGACGTCGAGGAACTTGCAGACCGGCGGATCGGCGTTGGGCGACACTTCGACCAGGTTCAGGCCGGCCTCGGCCGCCTGCTCGATCGCCTCGTTGGTGTACATGACGCCCAGATTCTCGCCGTTCTCGTCGATGACGCGAACTTTGTCGGACTGGATCATCTCATCGTAGCGCGGCCCGCTCTTGACGGGGGGCGTCAGTGTGCGCCGGGGTGGACGGGGTATAGCCGGGTCTCCTGTGGTCTGCTCGAGTAAAGCGCGCGTCTTAATGGGAATCGCGCGGGGTTGAAAGAGGGATCACGCCGCCGCGCGCCAGAGCGGGAACTGGGCGAGCTTGCCGCCGGCCGGCACCACCGCGTCGATCGCGCG
>DASVLP010000044.1:0-17352 GCA_036384795.1 Sphingomonadaceae bacterium
CCATCGTGTCGGGCGGGCAAGCCCGGGACTGCAAAACTGGCACGGGCATTGCACCTCTATCGGCACCTAGTCTTCGAACAGAGGCGGGGCCGACCCCTGTCCCCCAAAACCTGGTCTCCCGGCCCCGCCTCGCCCCGAAGAACTTCCTGAAAATTTGGGTCGAAACCGCACGGGGCTTGCAGCCGCTGGCCGGTGGTGCGGCGGCCGGATTGGACGCAGCCGACTGCGCTGTGCGCACGAGGAATCCTTCGTTGTGCGCTGCGCCGAACCCGCGATGGACCACATCGCGCAGATCCCGGCGGATGAGCACGGATCAATTCGGACGGAAATGGATCGAATTCGTCCGCCCCGGAGCGGGAATCGGCGCGCGGTTGGTCAAACCCCATCGCTATCGAAAATAGTTAATGTGGGCGCGGTTTTGGTTAACTCCGCCGCCGCCCGGCATCGGCCTGTCTTAAACCCAAGCCATCCGATTCCCAGCAAATCCGCGGCTTTCGGGCCATGATGCGGACTACGAAGACTACCGGAATATCAATCGGCGGGGCGACGTTTAGCATCGGAAACCGATCCACTTGTCGTTCTTCGCCACCCTCGACTGAGGTTAAGGGCGGGCCGGTCGACATAGCGCCATGGACGGACGGCGCCGGATGATTTTGTTGCAGGGGGGTTCATGAAACTCGGGTTGCGTATTTGTGGGATGTTGGTTGCTGCCGGCCTTGCGGGCCAGGCATCGGCCAACGGCGTTGGCGAAAACGGGTCGTGGCAGTTCCCGACCAGCGCCGACAAGGTGAACCAGGCGGCAATCGCCGACATGATCGAAAAGAAGAAGTCGGGCTACTACGCCCCGCCGGTCTACACCACCAACATCGAGCACCAGTACAATTGCAGCGTTGCCTCGACCGCGACCGCCAACGAAGGCAGCAACACCAATCTCGCCAATTCGCCCACCACTTCGGGCGGGAGCGCGGGCGCGACCGGCAACAGCAATTCGTCGGATGTCGACGGCTGGACCGGGAACGAACAGTCCAACAGCGACCAGAGCAATTCGGGCCACGTCGGCGCGAGCGTCAACGGCGACTCCAACTCGCACGTGTCGGGTTCGCCCGACCAGGCGCTCAATTCGCAGCAGACCAATTCCGGCAATCAGTCGGCGAGCGTCGACGGCAGCTCCGCCTGCCAATTCGCCAACGTGCTGAACTGAGGGCCGCGTGATGATAATCCATACGTTCCTGCCCTCGCGGCTGGCCCGCGCGGCCCTGCTTGCATCCGTCGCGCTGGTTTCCGGCTGCACCATTCCCGCGCACGAGAAAGTCGCGCCGGGCGAGATCCCGCTCGTGATCGGCCCGCCGGTGCGCGACAACGTGACCCCGATGGAAGGCGTGCTCGCATGCTTCGCCGACCATGTCGCGGCCACCGGCAAAGCGCCGATCGTGATCAGCGTCGGCGACGTGAAGGATTACACCGGCAAGTACTCGATCAACGAAGGCAACGCGATCACCCAGGGCGGCGCGCTGATGGTCTATTCGGCGCTCGGCAAGCTATCGGGCGCGGTGCGGATCGCCGAACGGTTCGATCCCTCGGTCGCAGAGCGTGAATTGAGCTACATCGACCGGCGCCAGCTGGGCGACGACGAAGTCCACGATCTCAAGGGCCCCAACGGCGACCAGAAAGTGCCGTGGCTGCCCTATTACGGCGGCACGATCCGCGAATCCGACTACTTCATCGTCGGCGGCATCACCGAGGTGAACTACGACATCGGCTCGGGCGGGTTCGACGTCGGCGTCAACCAGATGGGCGGCAAGGCGCGGACCTACAGCGAGCAGGTCGCGATCGACTTGCGGATCGTCGACACCCGCACGCTCGAGGTGGTCAAGACGGTGAGCCTCGCCAAGCAGTTCACCGGCTACGAAGTCGGCGCGAACATCTTCCGCTTCTTCGGCAGCGACCTGTTCGACATCGACATCGGCGCCAAGGGGCAGGAGCCGATCCAGCTCGGCATTCGCGCGGCGATGGAAGAAGGCGTGGTTCGCCTCGTCTCGGCGGTGACCAAAGTCGACTACCAGCCGTGCCAGAGCGTCCAGAACGGCGGCCATTTCGCCACCCGGCCGGCCGAGAAGCTGCGCACGATCGAAAATCCGACGAGCGCGCCGGTCGCGCAGCAGGTCAGCGCCGCGGCGCCGGTCAACCAGACGAGCAGCGGTTCGGCGTCGGCCGGCGGCGGCTCGGACGTGCAGGTCGGCTTCGAGTTCGGCTCGGCGCAGCTGATGGGCGATTCCCTCGCGAAGATCGACCAGATCGCCGCGGCGGCGAAGACCGGCGCGATCAACGTGATGATCGTCGCTCACGACACGGAAAATCTCGATCCGGGCAAGCGCGTCGCGCTTACCTGGCAGCGGATCGCGGCCATCACCAGCGCGCTGGCGAGCCGCGGCATCGCGCCCGGCGCGGTCCAGGTCACCTGGCAGCCGGACGCTTCCGACACCTCAATTCACCGGGACGGGCCGGGAATGCAGGAACTCGCCCGACTTAAAGTCGGCGGTTAATGTTCTTTTTAAACAAGGGGATACGTAAATGACTAATTATTCGAGCAAGGGTCGCTCGCGGCTGCTCATCACAGTAGGAACGGCGATGGCCGTTTCGCTGATCGCCACCGGGGCGCAAGCCGCGGACACGACCGTGACGCCCAACGTCGCGCCGTCGACGCCGACCCCCATCGGTCTCACCAACAACGCGCACGACGTGATCACCACGGTGCAGGAGAAGGTCGCTTCGACCCAGGCATCGCTGCCTGACGAAGACGGCAACGTGATCGGCGGCGTCGACACGACCAACGACGTCACCACCGACGATCCGATCGATCCCAGCGCGGTCACGGTTGCTTCGAACAGCCATGCCGCCAACGCGACGGCCAACACCTTCACCAGCTCGATCGATCTCGCGGTTGTTCCGGGCGACGACGAGCTCGGCGAGGGCGATGGCGCCTCGGCGCAGGGCGTGCAGATGAACCTCGGACCGGTCGTCAGCACCGTCTCGGACAATGAAATCCACGCGCTGCTGCAGAACTTCGCGACCGGCAGCGTGACCGTCAACACCAACGCGATCAACGCCAATGCCACCGGCAACAGCGGCAGCACGACGCTCGCCGGCGTGATCCTGCCGGATTATGCTTCGAATGCGCCGGGCCACTCGCAGCTGACTTACGGCGAGGGCGACTCGAACTGGCTCGATGCCACCGGCAGCTTGCTCGCCAGCACCGTGCAGATCCAGTCGGATCAGGACGACAGCCCCATCTCCAACACCGCGACCGTCGAGGACAGCTCGATTGAGCTCTCGCTGACGAACACGGTTGACGATGCTTCGGTGAACGGTTCGCCGACCCTGCGGGACAACACCATCGGCGCTACCGTCGCAGGCAACAGCTCGAACTCGACGATCGACGTCCAGGGCGGCGCTCCGACTTTCGCCGGCAGCGCGGTGGTCAGCAATGGCCAGATCAACTCTGCGATCGCTTCGGAATCGAGCATCACGGCGAGCAACGACGCGTCGAACATCATCGGCACCGTGGCGGCCGACGGGGACAGCACCGGCGACGATGCCGAGCTGCACGGCGCACTGGCCGTTTCCGGCAACTCGATCGCCAGCACCGCCAGCGGCAACCAGGCGCTGGGCACCGCCCAGGGCGAGGCGGGCAACCGCATCACGCTGGCGAACGGCATGTCGTTCCAGGGCAGCGGTGACGAAGAAACCGCCCCGGGTGCCGACATCGCCTATGCCTCGGGCGCGCTGAGCACCACCGCGGACGGCGATCTGGTGATCCACAACAGCCAGGGCAACGTCGGCAACCCCGACACCCGTTTCGCGATCACCGCGAATACCCACAACGGCGAGATCGCCGGCGTGGTGAACGATCTCAGCAACGGTTCGGTCAGCGCCACCGGCAACTCGGTCACCAGCACCGCCCGCGGCAACGTCGCGAGCAGCGCGCTCGATTCGGGCACCGGGGTGGCTTCGTTCGCCGGTTCGGCGACGGTCGCCAACCAGCAGACCGACTACTACACCAGCGTCCACGCCCGCACTTCGGGCGACGTTTACGCGATCGCCGGTGACGGCAACGCCACCGACAAGGCTGACGTGCTGGTCGATGGCAACACCATCAGCGCAAACGGCTACGGCAACTCGGTCAGCCAGAGCGTGGCGCTCTCGTCGGTCGATCAGAACCTGCCGCTCAGCGGCGTGACCCTGACCGGCGGCACCAACGACACCGTGACTGCGGACGGCAACGCCCACAGCACCGGCAGCGTGACGGTGACCAACCTGCAGTCGACCTACAACGACGACGTCGATGTGGAGAACTACAGCAGCGTCTACGCGCAGAGCGACGAAGAACGCCTCTTGCGCGACAGCTCGATCGCGGTGACCAACAACACCCAGGAAGCGATCGCGGTGAACAACGGCGCGACCAATTCGCTCGCGCTCTCGGGCAACAACGTGGGCGGCGGCGCTGGCATCAACAGCGTGCAGATCGTCGACGATAGCGGCGCCGGCGATGACGATGCCGACGCGGGCCTCGCCTACAACGAAGGCGTGGCCTATGCTTCGACCGGCGAGCTCGACGGTAGCGACGTGGCCGTGAGCGGCAACCTGCAGCGCGCGATCACCTACGGCGGTTCGGCTTCGAACACGCTCAGCGTGAACAGCGGCGGCACGCTCGATGTCGACGGTGGGCTTTCCAGCGTCGCTTCGACCGTCAGCGACACGGAAGACGATTCGATCGTCGACGGCACGCAGCCGCAAGTCGCGGCCGCCTATGGTCTGCTCAACGTCCAGTCGCTCAACGGCGACCTCACCGCCAATGCGGTCGGCGCGACCTGGACCGACAGCGGCGCGGCGTTCATCGTCACCGCGGACGGCGACGTGAACGACTCCAGCCTGACCAACGGCGGGCACATCGACAGCGCCACCGGCAACATCGTGGGCGGCAACACGCTGGTGGCGGCGGCCTATGGCGCCGACGCGACCAACGCGGCGAGCCTCACGGCGGACAACATGGAGACGAGCAACGAGAACTTCGCGTCGGTGATGAACGTCACCAACGTGCAGGAAACCTCGGACGCTTCCAGCGTCGCGGCGCAGGCCGCCGGCGGGACCGCGGTCTATACCGAAGTCACCGGCGACAACGATCTCGACAACGCGAACGTGTCGACCTCGTACAACACCGTGCAGGCACTGGCTTACGGCAACCGCGGCGCGAACAGCGTGACGGTCACCGGCAACAACCTCGACAGCGAAGCCGACTTCTTCCCGATCCGCGGTTCGGCCGTGGCGGACGAGGACGGTTCGACGACCGACGCATCGTTCAGCGTGAACAATGCCCAGGTCGCCGGCGGGTCGGTTTCGGCCACCCTGCGCAACGTTCCGGAAGGCGATGAGGACGCGACCGACTCGGCTGCGGTGGTTACCTCGATCGGGGGCGAAGTCATCGACTCCTCGGTTGCCAGCAACGGCAACACGCTGAGCTCGGGCGCCACCGGCAACCGGGCCGACAACCTGCTCGACCTTTCGGGCAACGGGCTCGCCACCACCAGCGCGATCACCAACTTCCAGGTGCTCTCGGAGGAGGCGGAAATCACCTCGACCATCGGTACGCCGAGCGGGGTGCAGGAGGTTCAGACCTCGCCGGGCACGCCCGACATCGAGCCGATGTCATTCAACCTGACGATTACCGGCACGGATCTCGCGCACAGCGACGGCGAGTTCACCGGCGGTACCCTGTTCGTCGACACCACCGGCTTCAGCCCTGCCGAGCTCAGCGCGTTGGCTGCCGACGGTTGGTCTCCTTCGGGTGAAAACCAGTACTCACGCGATGCGGCGGGCTATGTCGCCACTCCGCTGGAGTACGGCACGCTCGATGAGGGCGGTTCGATGACGCGGAGTGCGGAAACCGCGCTTATTCCGGGTACGCCTCCGACGTATGACGAGGTATTGGTCCCCGGCGCCGGCGGCGTGACGGTGGCGATCGGCGACGACGTCAGCGGCTCGACCGTCGCGGTGAACGGCAACTCCGTCTCCGGCTCGGTGACCGGCAACAGCGCCAGCAACGCGCTGACCGCGTCGGGCAACGGGGTCGCCGACGGCAGCGATCACCTGCTGACCTACGGCATCGCCGACCTGGGCCACGCGCAGGCCGACGGTGATCACATGGTCACCAACCTGCAGGTGGTGAACGAAGACGACACCGAGTTGACCAGCGATGTGTACGGCACGTTCGCGATCGACCTGGACGACGGTGTCAACATCGCCAACTCGACGCTTTCGGTCGACGGCAACAACCAGAGCTCGCGGGCTGTGGCCAACACCGCAGACAACAGCGCCGAACTCGATGCCGACAACACCGCGGCGGGTGCTGCGCTGGTCTCCGGCCAGCTCAGCGGGGCCGACGTGTCCGCAACCTCGTATATGTCGGTCTCGGCTCCTGCTGCTTCGCAGGGCTCGCAGGTAAGCATGTCGAACAACACCAACCTGGCGTTGGGCGTGGTGAACAACGTCACCAACACGCTGACGGTCGACGTGAACAGCTCCGTTCCGGTTACCAACACGATCGACGCACTGAGCTTCGCCGACGAAGGCACGGCGGGCTTCGGCGATCACGTGCTGGTCAACCAGCAGTATGCCGAAGACACGGTCGATGCAGAGGCGGCGACCGTGATCGGCAACCAGGAGCTGTTCGACGAGCCCACCTCGGGGATCGTCAACGGGTCGGTCACGGTGAGCGGCAACACCACCACTGCGGAGGCTTCGGCCAACCGTGCGGTGAACGTCGCCAACGCCACCGCCGGTTCCAGCCTCGCGGCTGCGGTCGGCGTGACCAACGCCCAGTACAGCGATACCGAGGTCACCTCGTCGGCAACGACGACGGCAGGCGTCGCGCTCGGCGGCAACGTCGATGACTCGGTCGCGGCTCTGAACGGGGGCAGCATCACCGTGGGCGGCAACACCACCACGGCGCTGGCTCGCGGCAACGCGGCGACCAACGCGCTGAACTACTCGGCCGGGGCCAACTACGGCTCGGGTACGGGCAACGCGGCCAACACCACCGCCACCCTGGGTGACGAAGGTATCGGCGCGTCGGGCCGCGTTTCGGCTCAGGCCACCGTCCTGAACGCCCAGTTCAACAGCGGTCCGGTCTCGGCCAGCTCGACGGATGCCACTTACGGCATCGCGCTGAATGGCGATGGCGGGTTCCCGGTGGTGAGCAACGGCACGATGGGCGTGATCGGCAACACCGTCTCGGCAGCTGCCTACGGCAACACCGCCAGCAACAGCCTGACGCTGAAGTCGCTCAACACCGGCATGCCGACCGCGGCGGTCGCCAACTACCAGACCAACGCCGGTTCGGTCACCGCCTCGGTCACTTCGGTGAACTACGGCGTGACTTCGGGCTTCGGCGCGGTCGCCGGCAGCGCGGCTGCGGTCACCGGCAACGCGGTCACCGCGACGGCCGTCGGCAACAGCGCGGTCTCGAGCATCGGCGCAGTCCGCTAACCTCCTGGACCAAGCCGCTCGGGGGGCGGGGGAAGCTCAGGCTTCCCCCGCCCTTTTTGCGTCCGCGATGTTCGCGCTTGCAAAATTTCTTGTGCGATGCACAACTCGCGCGATGCGGATCGCCATCGTCGATGAAAGCGCGGCGCGCGCCTCGATCATCGAGGAAGGGCTGGCCGAGCTGGCCGGCTGCGAAATCTTCGTGCTCACCGAGCGGGCGGGCCTCGTCGCGCGGATCGGCGAGTTCGCGCCCGACATCGTGCTGATCGACCTCGGCAACCCGTCGCGCGACGTGCTCGAGGAATACTTCGCGGTCAGCCGCGCGCTTGCCCGGCCGATCGCGATGTTCGTCGACGAGAGCGACGAGGAAGCGATCGCCGCCTCGATCGATGCCGGGGTCTCGGCCTATGTCGTCGACGGCCTCGCGGCGAACCGGATCAAGCCGCTGCTCGACCTCGCGGTGCGGCGGTTCAACGCCTTCGCGCGGCTGCAGTCGGAACTCGCCGAAGCGCAAGGCAAGCTCGCCGAGCGCGAGACGATCGACCGCGCAAAGCGCATCCTGATGGACGGCAAGGGCATCGCCGAGCCCGAGGCCTATGCCGAATTGCGCAAGAAGGCGATGCAGTCGGGCAAGCGGATCGCGCAGATCGCCGAAGCGGTGGTCACCGCGCACGATCTGCTCGGGCGAAAGGGAGAACCATGAGCGATAAGCTGACCATCGGGTTCCTGCCGCTCGTCGATGCGTGCCTGCCGATCCTCGCGCACGAGCACGGGTTCGCCGAGGAGGAAGGCCTGTCGCTGAGCTTCGTGCGCGACGTGTCGTGGGCGACGGTGCTCGACCGGCTGCTCTACGGCCACAGCGACGCGGCGCACCTGCTCGCCCCGCTGGCGATCGCGACGACGCTGGGCCGCGGGCGCCCAGCGCACAAGCTCGCCGCGCCGTTCGTGCTCGGGCTCAACGGCAATGCGATCACGCTGCGCGTGGGGCTGGCGGAGAAGGTCGCGCCCGGTCAAACGCTTGGCGATCCGATGGATGTCGGGTCGAAGCTCGCCGAGGAAGTGCGCGCGCTTGGGGCGAAGGGGACAAAGCTGCGCTTCGGCGTGGTGCACCGCTATTCGAGCCACAATTACATGCTGCGCTACTGGCTGGCGGGGTGCGGCATCCGGCCGGACGAGGACGTCGAGATCGTCACCATCCCGCCGCCGTTCGTCGCCGATGCGCTGGCGAGCGGCGAGATCGACGGCTCCTGCGTCGGCGAACCCTGGAACAGCGTTTCGGTCGAGCGGGGGGCCGGCGCGATCGTGCTCGCAACCGCGCAGATCTGGCGCCGCGGCGTGGAAAAAGTGCTCGCCGCGCGCGAGGAAGTGCTCGACGCGCGCCGGCCGGCGTTCGAGGCGCTGATCCGCGCGATGCGCAAGGCGGGGCGGCATTTCGTCGATCCGGCCAACTGGGCGGCCAACGCCGCGATCCTCGCGCGGCCGGAGTACGTCGGCGCGGAGCCCGAGCTGATCCTCCACGCGATCTCCGATCGGCTGGTGCTTCGGCAGGGTGGCGCGCCGGTCGAGTTCTCGGACTTCATGTTCCAGCACCGCGAAGCGGCGAACTTCCCGTGGGTCAGCCAGGCGCAATGGCTCTACACCCAGATGGTGCGCTGGGACCGGCTCGAGTTCTCCGCCGCCGATGCCGAAGCGGCGGGCCGGGTGTTCCGGCCCGATGTGTATCGCAGCGCGCTCAAGGGCACTGGCGACGCCTTGCCGGGCGCGAGCTCGAAAGTGGAGGGCAGCCTTGCGCGCACGACGGCAGTGACCGCCCAGCAGGGCGCGATGGTGCTGGAACAGGACTCGTTTTTCGACGGCCGGGTGTTCGATCCGGACGATCTGGAAGGATATCTGGCGGGGCTTTCGTAGATTTCAAAATTTGCGCGTTCGTCGATCCTCCCGCCTTTTTTCGGGAAATCCATGCTGCATCGCAAAAAGTTCTTTACGCATATGCAGCAAATCGGTTAGCTTCCCTCCGTCAGCCAGGTGCGCCCGAAGCGGGGTGAGCAACGCCGGCGGATGCAGTTTCAATCTTCGCGTGGCAACGGAGCCGCCCGATCTGGTCTTTCGGACTAGGCCGAGGCGGCTTTTTCGCGTGCGCGACCGGCAAGGGAATGCGGCAATGCATCGACCTCTTTCGACCGAGCAACGGCAACAGAGCTTCTGGAACTCAGGCCACAGGCCGACGCTGCTCGCGGCGTTCCTCTATTTCGACGTCTCGTTCATGGTCTGGGTGATCCTCGGCCCGTTGGCACCGGTCATCGCGCCGCAATTGGGACTGGACCCGGCGCAGAAAGGCCTGATGGTCGCGGTGCCGACGCTGGCCGGCGCTGTATTGCGGGTCGTCAATGGCCTGCTCGTCGACAGCATCGGCCCGAAGCTCACGGGTACGCTCAATCAGTTGATCGTGATCGGCGGACTGCTGGTTTCGTGGTGGTTCGGGATCGACAGCTTCGCCGGCACCCTCGCGCTAGGCGTGATTCTCGGCTTTGCCGGAGCGAGCTTCGCGGTCGCGCTGCCGCTCGCCGGGCGGTGGTATCCGGCCGAGCACCAGGGCAAGGCGATGGGGATCGCCGGGATGGGCAACTCCGGCACCGTGCTCGCCGCGCTGTTCGCGCCGACGCTGGCCAAGCTGTTCGGCTGGAATGCGGTGCTGGGCCTTGCGGCAATTCCGCTTTCCATCGTGTTCGCATTCTACTTGTTCGCCGCCAAGGACAGCCCCGAGCAGCCCGCCCGTAAGCCGCTTTCAGCCTATGCCGAAGTGTTGAAGCATGCCGATGCCTGGTGGCTGATGCTGTTCTACAGCGTGACGTTCGGCGGCTTCGTCGGCCTGTCCAGTTCGCTGTCGATCTGGTTCGCCGACAATCTTCACCTGAGCGCGGTGGACGCCGGCTATTGCACCGCGGCCTGCGTGTTCTTCGGCTCGCTGGTTCGCCCGATGGGCGGCGCGCTGGCCGACAGGTTCGGCGGCACCGCGACGCTGACGGTGGTCTACGCGATCGCTGCCGTGGTTCTCGCCGCGATCAGCATGGGACCTTCGACAGTGCCGGTCGCGCTGGCGCTGTTCATGACGGTGATGACCACGCTGGGCATCGGCAACGGCGCGGTGTTCCAGCTCGTGCCGCAGCGCTTCCGCAAGGAAGTAGGGCTGATGACTGGGCTGGTCGGCTGCGCCGGCGGGATCGGCGGGTTCTACCTCGCCTCCTCGCTGGGTTTCGCGCAGAAGCTCACCGGCAGCTCGTCGGCGGGGTTCCTGATCTTCGCCGGCCTGGCGTTGGTGGCGCTGCTGAGCATCGTGATGGTCAAGAACCGCTGGCGCGCGAACTGGGGCGCGGCGGCAGGCGCGCGGATCTGAGCCGGGCACAACGGAGAGGTGCCTGAAGGCGGGTTCGAAACCCCCACAGGGAGGCACAGATGAATATGAGGTTGTTGGCCGGCGCGGCCGCCATTGGACTGGCGGCTTGCGCAACGGGTGCCCGCGCGCAGGATTTCGGGGCGCCGATGCAGATCGGCGACGGGGTGACGTTCGATCCGATCGTCGATGCGAATGTACGCTATGAGCATGTCGAGCAGGCCGGAATCGCGAACGATGCCGACGCGGTGACACTGCGGGTGAGGCTGGGCGGCGAGGTCAAGGCCGAGGGGTTCTCGCTGCTGGCGGAAGGCGAGGGCACCGTCGCGCTCGACGATCACTACAATGACACCCTGCCGGGCAACGGCGTCGAGCCGTATCCGACGGTGCCCGATCCCGAGAACATCGAACTCAACCGGCTGCAGGTATCCTACATGAAGAACGGCACCGGCGTGACCGTCGGCCGCCAGCGGATCATTCTCGACAACGCGCGCTTCGTAGGCAACGTCGGCTGGCGGCAGAACGAGCAGACCTTCGACGCCATACGCGGGCAGGCCTCGCTTGGCCCGGTGCATCTCGACGCGACCTATGCGATCTCGCAGCGCACGGTGTTCGGCTATCACAGCCCGAACGAGCACTTCGACGGCGACTTCGAACTGCTCAACGCGAGAGTGGACCTGAAGCGGGTCAAGCTCGCAGGGTTCGCCTACCTGATCGATTACGACACCCGCGTCGCGCTCTCGAGCCAGACCTATGGCGTGCTCGCGAGCGGCGCGCTGCCAGTTGGCGGCGGAGTGCAGTTGATCGGGCTGGCGAGCTTCGCGACGCAGTCCGACATGGGCGCCAACCCCGTGAATTACACGGCGGATTACCTAAACTTCGAAGCCGGACTCGGCATCGCCGGGTTCAGCTTGAAGGGTGGCTACGAGAAGCTCGGCAGCGATCACGGTGTTGCCGCGTTCCAGACGCCGCTCGCCACGTTACACGCGTTCAACGGCTGGGCGGACGTGTTCCTGACCACCCCGTCCGCCGGGCTGCGGGACCGTTACGTTTCCGCGGCATACAAGTTCGCGAAGGTGAGGGCGCTGCCGGGATTGAACGTCGCGGCGTCGTACCACTGGTTCGGAAGCGATGTCGGTGCGGTCGATTACGGACGGGAGTTCGACGCATCCATCGGGTTCAAGCTGGGCGCGGTCGGACTGCTCGCCAAATACGCCGACTATAATTCTGACGGTTTCGCTGCCGATACGCGCAAATTCTGGCTCCAGGCGAGCCTCGCTCTGTGAAATTGCTGCACTGCAAAAAAGTGACTTGCCGCCGCCGCCGGAAAGGGGTTAGATTGCTCCCATAGCGAAGATCGCGCCGCCCAACGCCGGGCGAACCAGTGCGGTCCCGCAAACGTAGCATCACAGCGTGGCAACGATGCCGCCTTGTCTGCCCCTCGGGGCGCGACTTGGCGGCTTTTTTGCGTGCGCGTCTTGGAAGGACGGATAGGTGAACGCACCGCAGAGCTTTGAAACAGGCAGGCGAGAACGGCTGGTCGTGATCGGCAACGGCATGGCCGGATGCCGCGCGGTCGAAGAGATCCTCGAGCGCGACCCGCTGCGCTACGAGATAACGATCTTCGGGGCCGAGCCGCGGGTCAACTACAACCGCATCATGCTCTCGCCGGTGCTCGCGGGCGAGAAGAGCTTCGCCGAGATCGTGATCAACGACGAGGCCTGGTACGCCGCGAACGGCATCACGCTGATCACCGGCGACCCGGTGAAAGTGATCGACCGCGAGCATTGCACCGTGATCTCCGAGAGCGGCCGGGTCGAGCCTTACGACCGGCTGCTGATCGCGACCGGCTCCGACCCGTTCATCATCCCGGTGCCGGGGAACGACCTGCCGGGCGTGGTCACCTTCCGCGACCTCGACGACGTCGACAAGATGGTCGCCGCCGCCGAAGCCGGCGGCGATGCGGTGGTGATCGGCGGCGGCCTGCTCGGGCTCGAGGCGGCGCACGGCCTCGCGCTGCGCGGGATGCGCGTCACCGTCGTCCACTTGATGCCGACGCTGATGGAGCGCCAACTCGACGAGGCTGCCGGCTGGCTGCTGAAGGAAGAGCTCGAACGGCGCGGGCATACGATTCTCACCGGGGCGGACACCGAGGCGATCCTTGCCCACGGCGGGCACGTCGCGGGGGTGCGCTTGAAGGACGGGCGCGAGATTCCGGCCGACATCGTGGTGATGGCGGTCGGCATCCGGCCCAACATCGCGCTGGCGAAAGGCGCCGGGCTGGAAGTGGAGCGCGGCATCGTGGTCGACGACCACATGGCAACCTCCGATCCGGCGATCATGGCGGTGGGCGAATGCGTGCAGCACCGCGGGCAATGCTATGGCCTGGTTGCCCCGTTGTGGGAGATGTGCCGGGCGCTGGCCGATGCGTTGACCGATCGTTGCAGCGGCTATTCCGGCTCGGTTACTTCGACCAAGCTCAAGGTTTCCGGGATCGACGTGTTCTCGGCCGGCGATTTCTCCGGCGGTGATGGTAGCGAGGACATCGTGATGCGCGACGCCGCGCGCGGGGTCTACAAGCGCGTGGTGGTCGCCGGCGGCAGGGTGGTCGGCGCGGTGCTCTACGGCGATACCGCAGACGGCAACTGGTACTTCGACCTGATCCGCAAGGGTGAGGACATCGCCGAGATCCGTGAGGCGCTGATCTTCGGCCAGGCCTTCGCCGCGGGGGGCGCCCTCGCGGACCCTAACGCCGCCGTTGCCGCCCTTTCCGACGATGCGGAAATCTGCGGCTGCAACGGCGTTTCCAAAGCCAAAGTGGTGGCCTCGATCGAGGGCGGGGCCGAGACGCTCGACCGGGTGCGGGCGAGCTGCAAGGCCTCGGCCAGCTGCGGCAGCTGCACCCACCTCGTCGAAAGCCTGCTCGCGATCACGCTGGGCGACGAATACGCCGGCGAGCGTGAGGTCCGCACCGTCTGCAAGTGCACCAGCTTCGGCCACGACGACGTGCGCCGCCTGATCCTCGAAAAGGAGCTGAAGGCGATCCCGCAAGTGATGCAGGCGCTGCACTGGACGACGCCGGATGGTTGCTCATCCTGCCGCCCGGCGCTCAACTACTATCTGCTCTGTGCCTGGCCCGGCGAGTACCAGGACGACCAGAAGAGCCGCTTCGTCAACGAACGGCTCCACGCCAACATCCAGAAGGACGGCACTTATTCGGTCGTCCCGCGGATGTGGGGCGGGCTCACCAACCCGCGCGAGCTGCGCGCGATTGCCGACGCGGCCGAGAAATACGGCGCCCGCACGGTCAAGGTCACCGGCGGGCAGCGGATCGACCTGTTCGGGATCAAAAAGGAGGACCTGCCGGCGATCTGGGCCGACTTGGGCCGCGCCGGAATGGTCTCGGGCCATGCCTACGGCAAGGCGCTGCGCACGGTGAAGACCTGCGTCGGCAGCGAATGGTGCCGCTTCGGCACGCAGGATTCGACCGGGCTTGGCGTCAGGATCGAGCAGATGACCTGGGGCAGCTGGATGCCGCACAAGTTCAAGATCGCGGTCAGCGGCTGCCCGCGCAATTGCGCGGAGGCGACGATCAAGGACTTCGGGGTAATCTGCGTCGATTCCGGATACGAGCTGCACGTCGGCGGCAACGGCGGGATCAAGGTCCGCGCGACCGACCTGTTGTGCAAGGTCGCGACCGAGCAGGAAGCGCTCGAGCACTGCGCGGCATTCATTCAATTGTACCGCGAAGAAGCCCACTATCTGGAGCGCACCGCGCCGTGGATCGAGCGGGTCGGGCTCGAGTACGTGAAGGACAAGCTGCTCGGCGATCCCAAGGCGGTGGCGAAATACGCCGCGCGCTTCCGCATCTCGCAGAAGTATTCGCAGGTCGATCCCTGGGCCAGGCGCGCCGAGGGCGAGCGCTCCGATCTCCACGCCCATATCGCCGAAGTCCGGCCGCTGGAGGCCGTCCGATGATCGGCAAGTGGCTCGATATCGGCCCGGTCACCCAGATCGAGCCCGGCAGCGCGCGCACCCTGCCGGTGATCGGCGGGGAGGAAATCGCGGTGTTCCGCACCACGACCGGCGAAGTCTACGCGCTGGTCAACAAGTGCCCGCACAAGGCCGGGCCGCTCAGCCAGGGGATCGTCCACGGCGCGGTGGTCGCCTGCCCGCTGCACAACTGGAACATCTCGCTCAAGACCGGCGAGGCGCTCGGCGAGGACAAAGGCTGCGTGCCGACGATCCCGTTGAAGCTCGACGGCGGGCGCATCTTCCTGCTGCGCGAGGCGGTGCTGGGGAAGCGGGCGGCGTGAGCGGGGCGTGCAACCCGATCCTCCCCCACCGGGGGAGGGGGACCGTGCGCAGCACGGTGGAGGGGGCTTGGCGCGCGCCTCCCCCCTCCGTCAGCGGCTGCGCCGCTGCCACCTCCCCCGGAGGGGGAGGATCGTTATGAATCGCACCATCCGCACTACCTGCGCCTATTGCGGGGTCGGCTGCGGGATTTCGGCGACCGTTGGCGAAGGCCGCGCGGTCGAGATCGCGGGCGACCCGGACCACCCGGCCAATCGGGGGAAACTGTGCTCGAAGGGTACGCACCTGGCCGAGACGGTCGGCCTCGAGGGCCGCCTGCTTCATCCCGAGATCGACGGCCGTCGCACAAGCTGGGACAAGGCGATCCGCCACGTCGCGCGCAAGTTTTCCGATGCAGTCGCGCGGCACGGGCCGGACAGTGTGGCGTTCTACGTCTCGGGCCAGTTGCTGACCGAGGACTATTACGTCGCCAACAAGCTGATGAAGGGTTTCATGGGCGCGGGCAATATCGACACCAATTCGCGGCTGTGCATGTCATCCACCGTGGCCGGCCACGTGCGTGCGTTCGGCGAAGACGTGGTGCCCGGTTGCTACGAGGATCTGGAGGAAGCCGACCTGGTGGTGC
Source organism: Sphingomonadaceae bacterium (assembly GCA_036384795.1). Lineage (GTDB taxonomy): Bacteria > Pseudomonadota > Alphaproteobacteria > Sphingomonadales > Sphingomonadaceae > Andeanibacterium. The sequence goes on from DASVLP010000044.1 coordinate 15,870, forward strand.
TGGTGGGCAGCAACATGGCGTGGTGCCATCCCGTGCTGTACCAGCGCCTGATGGCCGCGCGCGAGAAGCGCGGCACGCAACTCATCAACATCGATCCGCGCCGCACCGCCACCGCCGACATGGCCGACCTGCACCTGCCGCTGGCCCCCGGCGGCGACGTGATGCTGTTCAACGGATTGCTGGTGCATCTGGTGGATGCAGGGAAGGTCGATCGCGACTGGGTGAACGAGCATGTAGCCGGTTTCGACGAGGCCGTCGCCGCCGCCCGCGCCACGGCCGGCTCGGTGGAGCTGGTGGCCGCGGCCACCGATCTCGACCCCACCGATGTGCTGCGTTTCTACGACAGCTTCGCGCGCACCGAGCGCGTGATGACGCTTTACTCGCAAGGCGTGAACCAGTCCGCCAACGGCGCCGACAAGGTCAACGCGATCCTCAACTGCCACCTGGCCACGGCACGCATCGGCCGCGCCGGCATGGGTCCGTTCTCGCTCACCGGGCAACCCAACGCCATGGGCGGTCGCGAGGTGGGCGGGCTGGCCAACCAGCTGGCCGCGCACATGGGTTTCGAGCCGGAAAGCGTGGATCGCGTGGGCCGCTTTTGGAACGCGCCGCAGGTGGCGCGCACGCCCGGCTACAAGGCGGTGGACCTGTTCGAGGCCGCCGCCGATGGTCGGTTGAAAGCAATCTGGATCGCCGCCACCAACCCGGCCGTCAGCATGCCGCGGGCGGACATCGTGCGCGAGGCCTTGCGCGCCTGTCCGCTGGTGATCGTGTCCGATGCCTGGCCCACCGACACCACGGCGCTGGCCGACATCGTGCTGCCCGCCGCCGGCTGGGCCGAGAAGGACGGCACCGTGACCAACTCGGAACGCCGCATCTCGCGCCAGCGTCGCTTTCGTGCAGCGCCCGGTGAGGCGCGGCCGGACTGGTGGATGTTCGCCGAAGTCGGCAGACGCATGGGTTGGCGCGAGGCGTTTGCGTTCGAGACGCCGGCGGCGATCTTTCGCGAGCATGCCGCGCTCACCGCGTTCGAGAACAACGGCCAACGCCGGCTCGACCTGGGCGCGCTGGCCACGCTGGACGATGACGCCTACGAGGCGCTCGATCCCGTGCAGTGGCCGTGTCCCGCATCAGGGCAGGGTGCTGGCCACGCGCGGCTGTTCGCACGCGGCCGCTTTTCCACTGCCGACGGACGCGCGCACATGCTGCCCCTGGCGATTCGTGCCGACACGAAACTGGCCGGCTTTCCGCTGATCCTCAACACCGGCCGCGTGCGCGACCAGTGGCACACCATGACCCGCACCGGGCGCATCCCCCACCTGATGACGCACAGCCCCGGCCCGCGACTCGCCCTGCATCCGCGCGATGCGATGCTGCGTGGCATCGTCGATGGCGGCCTGGCGCGGGTCACCAGCACGCACGGGCAGACCAGCCTGCGGGTGGAGATCGATCCGGGCCTGCGCCAGGGCCAGGTGTTCGCGCC
>DASVLP010000045.1:0-3542 GCA_036384795.1 Sphingomonadaceae bacterium
GCGATCAAGGAATACTTCCCCAGTTCGATCAGCGAGCGCGACGAGGATGCGACCGTGGTGCCGATCGATTCGGACGCGGAGGAAGTCCACGCGCTGGGTCTCAAGAAGTTCGTCGAGGAAGCGAAGCTCCTCTGGAACCTTTCGACCCCGACCCGCCACCCGAACATCGTTTCGGTGCGCAGCCTGTTCGAGATTCACGGCACCGCCTACATGGTGATGGATTTCGAGGACGGCACGTCGCTGTCGAAACTGCTCAAGAGCGGCAAGCGCTGGAACGAGGCGAGCCTGATCCAGCTGATCCGGCCGATCGCCGAAGGGCTCGAACGCGCGCACCGCGTCGGCGTGCTCCACCGCGACATCAAGCCGCCGAACATCCTGGTCAACGACGATGGCCGCTCGGTGCTGATCGATTTCGGCTCGGCGCGGTTCGAATCCGGGGAGGCGACCAGCACCAAGGTCACTTTCCACACCCCGCCTTACGCCGCGATCGAGCAGTACGTGAAGACCTACGAGCAGGGGCCGTGGACCGACATCTACGCGCTCGGCGTGGTGCTTTACGAATGCATCACCGGCGAGAAGCCGGCCGAAGTGCTCGAGCGGATGCACGGCAACGCGGGCAAGCCGCTCGCGGAAGGCAACTGGCCGGGCTACGGCAAGCCGTTCCTCGCCTGGGTCGACGCGGCGATGACGATCAAGCCGACCGAGCGGCCGCAATCGATCCCGCAGTGGCTCGCGCTGCTCGACCAGGCGGAGGCGCAGGAAGCGGCGGGCGAGGAGGACCGGACGACCGTCTCGCCGATGCTGTCCGCCGCGCCCGAGATCACGCCGGTCGCGCCGCCGCCGCGCGGGTTCGACAAAGCCGACAAGCCGGCGACGCCGGTGCCGAGCGACCCGAAGGATGCGAAGTTCAAGCGCGTGGGCGAGGATACCCAGGCGACGCGCAAGGCGAAGCTGCCCGAGCTGGCGAAAGAAGCGCCGCCGCCGCTGCTCAAGACCAAGGCGCCGCACAAGCCGCGGGACGAGGAGCCGGCGAAGCCCGCGGCCGAGCCGTCGCCGCCCGAGCCCGCGGAACCGCTGCTGCCGGCCGAAAAGCGCCGCGCCGAACCGAAATCCAAGCGGCCCAAGAAACACAGGGCGCCCGGAGAGAAAGGCAAGGGCGCCGGCCCGCTGCTGATCGTCGGGGCCGCCGCGGCGGTGCTGGTCGTCGGCGGAGGGGCATGGTTCGCCACCCATCGTTCGCCCGCCCCGGAGGCCGCTCCGGCCGCCGAGGAGAATGCGCCGGTCGAGCCGATCGCGGCGGCGGCCCCGGTCGACATTGCGGCCTCGGGCGGGCTTGCGCAGGCGGTCCAGGCGCTGGCCGACGATGCCGCCAAAGCGAAGGCGCCGGCGGCCGCGATCAAGCGGGCCGCCGATGCGGCGACGCAGCTCCAGCAGCTCGGCACCGGGCTGCAGGCGATGGCCGCCGATCCGAAGCAGGCTGCCGCGGTCAAGGCGCAGCAGGACCGGATGGCACAACTCGCCCAGGCGGCCGCGGCCGATTTCACCGCGATCATGCTGCAGAGCGCCGATGGGCGCGTGCGGCGCCTCGCGGCCGACGTGCCGTGGGCCGATCCGCGCAATCCGAACGCCGCCGCGGGCCAGGGCGCCGCGCAGCAGAATACTGCGCGCACCATCCGCTTCGCGCTCGCCGGGCTCCGCCAGGACGCCGACGCGGCCAAGGCAGCCGCCGATCCGGCGGCGGCGCTCACCGCGGCGCGCGATACGCTGGCCAAGAGCGCGAGCTATAACGCGGCGATCGGCCGCGCTTATCGCGCGAAGCCGGCTTCTGCTGCGGCCGGAGCCGCTCCGGCCGCCGCGACGAGCAGCGCGAGCGCGCCGGCCGCGCAGGTGCCGGCGGCATCCGGCGGGCAGTCGGGCCAGGCGAGCCAGCTGTGGCCCGCGAAGTATCGCACGTTCAACTCGACCGTGAAGTCGGCCCGCGACATCGCCGACGACGTCGTCCGCCTGGGCAAGGGCAACGAGCCGGGGTCGGACGCCTCGAAGGACGAGAAGGACCGCTGGCGGATTCGGCAGGCGAACGTCACCACCGCGCAGAACTACGTCAAATATCTCGATACCCTGACCAATTCGATGCGCGGCAACCGCAGCGAGGACGAGGTGGACAAGCTGATCTCGTCGGCCGACCAGACCCGGCGCTATCTCGCGCAGCTCAAGGCGGGCTCGCAAGCGGCCAACCACTGAGTCCGCCGTTCGCGCGCGAAGTCCTCCTGCCTCGACCTGCGGATGTAACCGCCCCTCCCGCGCGGAGAGGGCTCGCCCAAATTGACAGTCCTCCACCGCACCCATAGACCTTCCAAGCGCCTGCAGCGGCGCGGGAAAGGGCGCGCGTGGCGGTCGAGGTCTACACCTGGGAACCCAACGCCAATTCGGGCAAGCCGCTGCTGTGCCTGCACGAAAAGGGCGTGCCGTTCACTCATCACTACATCGACATGGGCGCGCACGAGCACTTCTCGCCCGAATTCCTCGCGATCAATCCGGACGGCACGATCCCCGCGGTGGTGCACGACGGCTTCACGATGACCGAGAGCACCCCGGCGATGGAGTACATCGACGACGCGTTCGACGGGCCTGCGCTGCGCCCGGCCGATCCGTACTGGCGCTGGCGGATGCGCCTGGTGCTGCGCCGGGTGGACAACGAGCTAGCGCCGGCGCTGGCGATGATCGCCTCGAACCGGCTCGCCGCACCGCGCTTCGCCGGACGCGATCCGGCAGAACTGGAGGCGGACCTCGAGAAGATCCCGCTGCCCGAGCGGCGGGCGGCGTGGCGCAAGCTGATGTTCAACGCGACGCCGGCGGCCGACATTGAAGAGAGCGCACGGCGCGTTTCCGAAGGCATTCGCTGGTTCGAAAGACTGCTCGACGAAGCCGAGTGGCTCGCCGGGCCGGAGTTCTCGCTGGCCGACATCGGCGCGATGGCGACGTTCTACGGCCTGCCCGCCACGTACCCGGACGAAGTGAATGACGAGGCGACCCCGGGCTTGATGCACTGGCTGCGCCGGTGTCACGCGCGGCCTGGGATCCAGGCCGGGTTCGCGATGGGGCGAGGATTCATCACCCAGCGGGTCGCGGAAATCCGCGCGCAGCTCGGCATCGAGACGGTGGCGGCATGATCCGGGTCCACCACGGGGGGCCGGTCGGGCATTCGGCGGCAGTGCTGATCGCGCTGGCCGAGAAGGGCTTGGCCTACGGCGGCCAATTCGTCGACCTGGCGGAGTTCGAACAGCTCGACCCGGGGTTCCTCGCGCTCCATCCGGCGGGCCAGGTGCCGGTGATCGAGGCCGACGGGAAAGTGCTGAGCGAAAGCTTCTTCATGCTGCTGTGGCTCGACGAGGCTTATCCCGAACCGCCGCTCGGCGGCGCCGATCCGCGCGCCCGTTACCTCGTGCACAAGTGGGGCAAGTATCTCGAGACGCACGTCGCGCCGAACCTTGCCATCTGGCGCTGGGCGCACACCGGCCGGCGCGGGCCCGACGCGCCGGCGC
>DASVLP010000046.1:0-28999 GCA_036384795.1 Sphingomonadaceae bacterium
GTCCGTCGGCAGCAGCGGCGCCAACCGCGCGAACTGCTCCTCGCTCAACCAAAACTCCGCCATCTCCAAGCTCCCGTAGCTTGAGAGCTTGAATCACAATCCCGCAGAAAAGGGAATCCCGTTTATGGGTCCAGACCCTAGGGCTGTAGGCCGGAACCTGGACGTGCCGCTATTTTCCGCCCGCGCCGCCGTCAGTCACGCCGCTGACGTGTACATTGACGGTTTCGGTGCCGCCGTCGGTAAACAATCTGGTGCCGCCGAAAACGAAGAACAGCACTACGAGCAGCGCGATCACTAAGACGATGGCGAGCGCCGTGCCGCCCCCACCGCTCCGCTCATGCACGATCACCTTTTCATTGTCGGCCATCTCGGTTCTCCTTGCGCGCATATGAACGCAAGCAAGTCATTGCCGTTCCGCCGCATGGCGGCTCCGGCCGGTTGAGCAGGCCGGAGCGGTATGACCGCAGGAAGCGTAGGCCGAGCCCTGCGTACTGAAATGTCGTATGCTTATTCGCTAGGCGGCAAGCTTACTGCCGCGTCCCCGTGATCGGGATATCGCCGAAGTCGCTGTGCGTGTTGCCGGTCAGGGTGTTGCCGTCTGCCGTCACCTTGTAGCTCAGCTTGATGGTCATGTCGCCCATCACCACCTCGCGATCGAAAGTCAGCGTGTTGCCGTCGACCGCGACGTTCGAGATCGTGCTCTTGGGCGGGGGAGCGTCGGCGGGGGCGCCGGGCATCGGGGCGTCGGCGACGTTGACAGCGTAGCCGGCACCGCTCTGGGTCACCGTCCAGGTCGACTTGAACTCGCCGAAGTCGCTTTTAGCGTCGGTCGCCCAGGTGCCGAGCACCGCCGAATCTGCCGCCAGCGCCGGTGTGGACAAGAACGCCGCACCGGCAAGCGCGGCGGCCGCGATATGTTTTACGTTGAACATGGTACCCTCTCCCCGGCTCGTTATGAGCTCGAGCAAGAGATTATCCCGACGCGAGGCAGGCGGCAATGGGCGTTTGTCCGGCGCTGGCTCAGGGTTGCGCGACGACCCAGCGCAACGGGCGTTCGGTGGCGTCGGTGTGCAACTGCCCGTTGGCTGTCCACAGGGTCCACGGCCGCCCGGCGTAGTCGGGCTCGAACCAGTCGCGGGTCAGCCACAAGTCCCGGTCGATCCGCCCGGCGAGGTGGTAGCGCTTTTCGAACCCGCCTGAGATCATCAGCAGCGCGGGTTTGGCCGAGTGGCTTTCGATCTGGTTGAGGAACGTCGTCAGCTCGCTTTCGACTTCCGCGTCGCTCACCATCTGCGCGCATTGGTCGGCCGTCTTGTCGAGCTCGACCGCCGGCGGCAGCAGCATGCCGTCACGCGGCACGACGGTGACGAAGTTGCCCGCCTGAACGTCTGCGGGGACGCACGGATCATAGAGGTGCAGCGCGCCGGCCTTGAGCCCCGCCGCGCGCGCCGCGGCAAGATTGCGCGCGAAGTCGGGATCGCGGCCGGAACCGCCCAGGCTCGCCTCGAGATAAGCGAAATCGGCCCCGACCGCTTTCAGCGAAGCGAAGTTCGGCCGCCCGTCGCGCGCGCCGACCAGCACGCCCTGCACCGGATAGGCGGTGCGCGACGGCGTCCAGTGGGAGAAGCGCCACCACAGCCAGCCGGCGCCAGCCAGCACCAGAAGCGCCGCCGCGGCGAGCACGCGCCAGCGTGTCGAGATTGCCCGTTTCCTGCCCATCGGGCGCAGCCCCTCCCCTCAACCCTTGATATGAAGCACGCAGATCAGCGTAAAGAGCCGCCGCGCGGTCGCGAGATCGGTTTCGATCTTGCCCTCGAGCCGTTCGAGCAGCAGCTTGGCCGCCTGATCGTGGATCGCCCGGCGGGCCATGTCGATCGTCTCGATCTCGCGCGCGGTCGCCTTGCGCAACGCGCGGTAATAGGAATCGCAGATCGCGAAATATTCGCGCACCGGCCGGCGGAGGCCGGCGAGCCCGAGCAGCAAGGTTTCGCCCCCTGTTCCGTGTTCTTCCTCGATATCCATCGCCAGCCGCCCGTCGCGCACCGCCAGCGTCAGCCGCCAGGGGCCTTCGCGCCCTGCCTGGGCGGCGCGCAGCGGCTTGAAGCGGTTCTCCTCCAGCAAGTCGAACAGCGCCACCTGGCGCTCCTGCTCGATGTCCTCGTTGCGCTTGAGGATCGTCGCCTCGTCGAGCTCGATGTGCGAGATGCGGTGGTCGGACATGCCGGGCCGCGTTTTCGCACCCGCAGCAAAAAGCGCAAGCCCGCGATCCATCCCCGATATCCACAAGCCTGGCTGCGCGCCGGCCGCTTGCGCACGAGTCCCTCGGCGCGCATGAGGGCCGGATGGCCGAAGAAGCTCTCCTGATCCGTCCCGCCGCCGACTTGCCCGGACGTGCGCTGCCCGCCAATATCGAGGCCGAGGCGGCGTTCATCGGCGCCGTGCTGATCGACAACCGGGTGATCGAAGAGCTGGCGACGCCGCTGCGCCCGGAGCATTTCTTCGAGCCGGTGCACAGCCGCATCTACGAGCGCATCCGGACCCTGCTCGACCGCAACGCGGTGGTCACCCCGATCACCCTGAAGCCTTATTTCGAGGCCGACGAGGCGTTGAAGGAGCTGGGCGGCCTTTCCTACCTCGCCCGCCTCACCGCCGACGGCCAGGGCCTGCTCGCCCCGCGCGAGATCGCCCAGCAGATTTACGACCTGGCGCTGCTGCGCGAGCTGGTGAGCGTCGGGCGCGGCCTCGTCGAGGGCGCGCTCGACACGTCCGAGAACGTCGCGCCGATGGAGCAGATCGAAAGCGCCGAAGCCGCGCTCTACCAGGTCGCCGAAGGGGTCGGCAGCAACCGGGAGGCGCAGAGCTTCCGCACCGCGACGAACGCCGCGCTGGGCCTGATCGAGGCGGCGCTCAATTCGGGCGGACACGTCTCCGGCAAGACCACCGGACTCGTGAATGTCGACGAGAAGACCGCCGGGCTGCACAACAGCGACCTGATCATCGTTGCCGGCCGCCCGGGCATGGGCAAGACTTCGCTCGCGACCAACATCGCGTTCAACTGCGCCGAGGAGCACCTCAAGTTCCGGCGCGACGGCGGGCCGCACAACCTCGGCGCGCCGGTCGCGTTCTTCAGTCTCGAAATGAGCGCCGACCAGCTCGCGACCCGCATCCTCGCGGAGCAGTCGGAGATCAGTTCCGAGGCGCTGCGGATGGGCAAGATCGGGCGCGAGGACTTCCAGAAGCTGTCGTTCGCCAGCCAGCGGCTCGCCGAGCTGCCGCTCTATATCGACGATACTCCGGCGTTGACGATCTCGGCATTGCGCACGCGCGCGCGGCGGCTGAAGCGGCGCTATGACATCGGCTTGATCGTGATCGACTATCTTCAGCTGATGCACGGCACCGGCCGCAACAGCGACAACCGGGTGAACGAGATCTCCGAGATCAGCCGCGGGCTCAAGTCGTTGGCCAAGGAGCTGCAGGTGCCGGTGATCGCGCTGTCGCAGCTCTCACGCCAGGTCGAGAGCCGCGAGGACAAGCGCCCGCAACTGTCGGACCTGAGGGAATCGGGCTCGATCGAGCAGGACGCCGACATGGTCTGGTTCATCTTCCGCGCCGAATACTATCACAACGCGACCAAGCCCGACGGGCCGGGGCCGGACGGCTTCACTTCGGCAGACGCCGAGGCGAAATACCGCGCCTGGGAAGAGAAGCACCAGGAACTGGTCAACCGCGCGACCCTGATGATCGCCAAGCAGCGCCACGGCTCGACCGGCAACGTGCCGCTTCACTTCCAGGCGGAGTTCACCAAGTTCTCCTCGCCCAACAAGCGCGACTATTCCGACTACGGCTACGAATAGAGCGGCGCAGCGCGCGCCGCGCCAATCGCTCAGGCGGCGCGGACGTGGCTGAGGAAATCGTGCACTTGCGACTTGAGGGCGGCAGCCTGCTGCTCGAGCTCGGTCGAGCTCGTCAGCACTTGCGACGCGGCCGCGCCGGTCGAGAGCGAAGCCTCGCGCACCATCGTGATGTTCGAGGAGACTTCCTCGGTGCTGCGCGCCGCCCGGTCGATGCTGCGGGCAAGGTCCTGCCCGGCGACCGATTGCTGGTCGACCGCCGCGGCGATCGACACCGCGGTCGATTCGAGCTGCGCGATCTGCTGCGCGATCGAGCGCAACGCGTCGACGCTGGCGGTGGTGGTTTCCTGGATCGAGCGGATCTGCCCGGCGACTTCCTCGGTCGCCTTGCCGGTCTGGGTCGCGAGCTCCTTGACCTCCGCGGCGACCACCGCGAACCCGCGGCCCGCTTCGCCGCCGCGTGCCGCCTCGATCGAAGCGTTGAGCGCGAGCAGGTTGGTGCGCTGGGCGATGTTCGAGATCATCTCGACGATCTTGCCGACCTGCAGCGCGGATTCGGAGAGTTCCGAAATCGTCTTGTCGGCTTCGGTCGCCGCGTTGGTCGCCTTGCGGGCCAGCTCGGCCGAAGTGGAAGCCTGCCGGCTGATTTCGCCAATCGACATCGCGAACTCGTCGCTCGCGGCGGCTGCGGCGGTCACGCCGGCCGACGCCTCGCCGAGGTTCGATGAAACTTCCGAGGTCTGCAGCGACGCCTGCTCGGCGGCCGAAGCCATCGAGCTGGCGGTGAGCTGGAGCTGGCTCGACGCGGAAGCAACCCCGCCGACGACTTCGCCGATGGTTTTCTCGAACTTGTCCGCCAGTTCGTGCAGCACGGTCGACTGCTTTGCGTGCTCCTCGTCGCGCTCGCTGCGCAACTTGTCGAACTTGTTGGCGGCCCGCTTGATCACCTCGAGCGCGCGCGCCATGTCGCCGATCTCGTCTTCGCGCTCGGTCTCAGGCACTTCGACTTCGCGGTTGCCTTCCGCGAGCTGAAGCATCGCGGCGCTGACCCCTTCGATCGGCTTCACCACTTCGGTGCGGATCAGGCGCTGCCCGATCAGCGCATTGGCGATCGCGGCAAGCGCCAGCAGCACCATCGCGACTTCCATCCACGCGCCCGCGCCGACGGCCACGAACCCGACGATGGAAACCGCCGCGACCAGCAGCGTGAGCAGGGTCGATACCATGAACAAGGCGCGCATCTTCTGCGCGATCTTGCCGCGAACCCACCAATCGAACCGTTTGTTTAGTTCCGACATCGTCCTACCCCGTTTGGTCCTTTGTACCCGAATTTTCCCAATTTTTTGCGAACGAACGCTAGGCGTTGGCCGCCTTCGCCCACCGGCCGCCCGGCAGGTAATCGGTCTTCGAAAGCTGCTCGGTGATCTCGTCGGCCGAGATCGGCCGGAAGTAGAGCCAGCCCTGGATCTGGTCGCAGCCGGCAATCCGCACCAGATCGGCCTGCGCTTCGGTTTCGACCCCTTCGGCGGTGACGTCCATGTCCATCGCCCGGGCGACCGCGATGCTGGAGACCATCATCGCGTGGCTGCCGCCGTCGATCGCCGCATCGACGATCAGCGAGCGGTCGATCTTGAGCTTCTCGAAACGGAACTTGCGCAGGAACCCGATCGAGGCGTAGCCGGTGCCGAAATCGTCGAGCACGACGCCGACGCCGAACTGCTTGATCACCTCGAGCGCGCGGCCCGCGACGACCGGATCGAGCACCAGGTAAGTCTCCGTCACCTCGAGCTCGAGCCGCGCCGGCGGAAAGCCGGTTTCCTCGAGGATCTGCCCGAACTGCACCGGGAACTCCGGATTGCGCAGTTGCGCGGCCGAGACGTTGATCGACAACTTGATGTCGGGCCAGGCCATCGCGTCCTTGCATGCCTGGCGCAGCACCCACAGCCCGATCGGATCGATCAGGCCCGATTCCTCGGCAATCGGAATGAACACGTCGGGCCCGATCGGCACGCCGTCCGGGCGCTGCCAGCGCACCAAGGCCTCGACCGCGACGATCCGCCCGCTCTGGGCATCGACCAGCGGCTGGTACTTGAGGTGAAATTCCTTGCGCTCGATCCCCGCGCGCAGATCGTTCTCGATCTGGCGCGCGGCGTCGCGCTTGCGGTCGAACTCGTCGTTGAACCAGGTGCAGCGCATCTTGCCGCTGGTCTTGGACGCGTACATCGCGACGTCGGAGCGGCGCAGCAGCTCGGACGAGGTGAGCCCGTCCTTGCCGTTGCTGCGCGACAGGCCGATGCTGGCGCCCAGGGTGATCTGGCGGTCGTCGAGCTGGATCGGCTTGGCGAACCGGGTGAGCAATTTGCGGCAGATGCCTTCGAGGATGTTGCCGGCGATCGCCCCCATCACCAGGATCGCGAACTCGTCGCCGCCGAGGCGGTAGAAGCGGGCTTCGTTGCCGCACATCTCGCGCAGCAGCGCCGCGCATTCCTTGATCACGCGGTCGCCCACGAAGTGGCCGTAATGATCGTTGACCAGCTTGAACCCGTCGAGGTCGATCAGCGCCAGCGCCTTCTCCTCCGCGTCGACGCCGAAGCGCTCGATGTCGAGGTGCAGCGCACGCCTATTCGGCACTCCGCTGAGGCTGTCGGTGAGGCCCAGGCTCTCGAGCTTGCCGATGTTGGCGAGCCCGAAGTGGATCAGCAGCGGGGTGGCGAGAACGTAGATCAGCACGCCGCCGATCAGCACCGTGCGGGTGAGGTTCGAGGCGGGGCCGACGCTGTTCAGCACCAGCGTCATCAATCCGGCGAAAATCACCGTCAGCACCACCACCGGCGCGAACACCAGGACTTTCGAGCGAACCTGCTCCTTGAGCAAACCCTGGATCACAACCCCTTCCCCCGAGGCGGCTTATTCGCCACGCCAATCGAAGGGCCTAAGGCAAATCGCTTAAGCAACCGTAAACGAGATGTTTACCGTAGTTGCCCGGCCGGAACCGGCGCGCCGGCAGCTACCCCGCGAGCGCCCGGGGGAATTGCGAGCCCGCGTCCCAGCCGCTGCCTTTGCGCCGGTAGAACCCCGAATTGTCCGGCGATGGCGCGAACTTGTCGGTCTGGCCGACCACCGTTTCGCCCGCGCCGAGCATCAGGTAACCATCGGGCGCCATCGCCTGGGCGAGCTGGTCGAACGCCTTGCCACGGGTCTCCCCGTCGAAATAGAGCAGCACGTTGCGGCACAGGATCACGTCGAACTGGCCCGGGCTCGGCGGTGCATCGAGCAGGTTGTGGCGCTCGAAGCGGATCATCCGCTGCAAGGTGCCGTTCGCCTGCCACCCCTGCGCCGTCTCCTCGAAGAACGTCAGCATCTGCGCGACCCCCAGGCCGCGCTGGACCTCGAAATGGGTATAGCGGCCCATCCTTGCGGTATCGATCACCGCGCTCGACACGTCGGTGCCGAGGATGTCGATCGTCCAGCCGGCCCAGCGCGCCTTGCTCTCGGCGATCAGCATCGCCAGCGTCAGCGCTTCCTGGCCGGTCGAGCAGCCGACCGACCAGATCGAAATCTTCTGCGTGCCGCGGCGGCGATCCGCGAGGTCCGGCAGGATCCGCATGTTCAGGTGATCGTACATCGCGCGGTCGCGGAAGAAGTAGGTTTCGTTGTTGAGCAAGGCTTCCACTACCTCCTGCGCCAGCGCGGCCTGGTTCGGCTGCGTCAGTTGGACCACGAGTTGCTCGATCGAAGTGATCCCGCGCTCGCGGAACAGGCCCGCCAGGGCCGTGCCGATCCGCCAGCGGCGGTTGCTGGTCAGCTTCTGTCCGGTGCGCGCTTCGAGCAGTTCGGCCACGACATCGATTGCGAAATCTTCCGCGTCCATCACCCTGCCCTTGCACATTGAGCCACCCGCCCGGCGATCTGGTCGGGCGGACAAATTGCCGATGCGAGCCCGGCCATCGCGGCCGATCCCGGCATGCCCCAGACTGCGCAACTCGCCTGGTCCTGGGCGAAGATCGTGCCGTTCGCCGCGGCCACCTGGCGCGCGCCGTCGGTCCCGTCCCGGCCCATGCCGGACAGGATCACCCCGAGCGCATGCGGCCCCATCGCCGCCGCCAGCGAGGCGAGCATCGGATCGACCGACGGCATGCAGCCGCTCGGCGCAGGCGTCGTGTCGAGCTTGACCCGGTAGCTCCCGCCGCGCTCGACGACAGTCATGTGGGCGTTGCCCGGGGCGATCAGGATCTGGTCGGCAAGCAGCACCGCGCCGTCCTGCGCGAGCATCGCGGGGCGCGACGCGGCATTGCGCAGCTGGCGCGCGAACGCGTCCATGAACGAGGCCGGCAGGTGCTGGGTGACGAGGATCGGCACGCCGATCCGTTGGGGCAACGCGGCGAACAGCTGGCCCAGCGCATGGATCCCGCCGGTCGAGGCGCCGATCGCCAGCACGTGCGGGCGCTCGCGCGAGACCGCGCGGAGCGTCGCGGCCGGCGGCTTGCGCTCGGCTTTGGGGATGGCGGCCTGCAGCGCGGTGCCGCCGAGCGCGCGGATCTTGCCGAGCAGGCGCTCGCGATATTCATGATCGAACGTTCCCGGGCGCGGCTTGGCGAGCGTGTCCGCGGCACCGAGCGAAAGCGCGGTAACGGTCGGCTCCGCCCCTTCGACCGTGAGCGTCGAGACGACCATGATCCGCGCCTCGGGCGCGGCCGCGATCATCCGGGGCAGTGCGTGCAGCCCGCCCATCCCGGGCATCTCGAGGTCGAGCAGGATCACGTCGACGGTCGACACGGAAAGGATTTCGAGCGCTTCTTCCGCGCTCGCGGCCTCGGCGACCAGCATCATGTCGTCTTCGTCGGTGATGATCCGCGAGAACACCGTGCGCGCGGTCATCGAATCGTCGACCACCATGATGTGGATCGGGCCCCCGCCGGGAAGGCGGGCCCGGGCACCTGGTCCGGGAAAGGCGGTGGCTACGCCCATGGGTGCCGCCTCAGGCGACGCCGACGAGCTGCAGCTTTATCTGCAAGGTCTCATGGTCGAAGGGCTTCATCACATATTCGTCGGCGCCGGCGTCGATCGCCTCGCGGATATGGGCGACGTCGTTCTCGGTGGTGCAGAACACCACCTTGGGCTGCCCGCCGTTGGCGCGCTGGCGCAGCATCGTGATGAACTCGATGCCGCTCATCACCGGCATGTTCCAGTCGAGCAGGATCACGTCCGGCATCGCGCTGTCGCACATGGCGAGCGCTTCCTGGCCGTCCGCGGCTTCCTCGACCGCGAAGCCGAGCGTTTCGACCATATGGCGCGAGACCTTGCGGATCACCCGCGAGTCATCGACGATCAGACAGGTTTTCATCCCCAAGCCCTTTTCCGTTGCTCTTTAAGCATGCACTGCAATGCGTAACATTTGCCTTAAGCCGCCTTCTTTTCCGCCGGCCCCTTTTCGGTCGGGCCCGCGATCAGCGCGGCCAGATCGACGACCAGCATTACCCCGAGGTCGGTCTCGATCATCCCCAGCGCGACCCTGTGCCAGCCCCGGCTGAGCTCGGCCGGCACCGAGTCCGGCTCCGAGTTGGCGGCCACCACGTCTTCGACCAGGTCGACCAGCAACGCGTAGAGGTGCCCCTTGTGCTCGACGACTGCCGCCTTGCGCGACCGGGCCTCGCCTTCCTCGTGCTCGAGCTCGAGCGAGCGGACGCAGTCGATCACCGTCAGCGCGCGGCTCCGCAGTGCGGCCAGGCCTGCGATATATGCAGGCGCGCGCGGCGCCGGGGTGATCCCGTCGAGCTCGACCACGGATTGCACGTCTGCCGCGCGGAACGCGACTTTCTCGCCGGCGATCCCGACGATCAGATAGAGCTCGTTCACGCAGCCCTCCCGGCGGTTGCTGCGCGCAGGGCGTCGATCAGCCTGTCGCGGTCGTAGCGATAGATCGTGTCGGCCGTTTCGGGCGTCTCGTCGGGCGTCGAGCGCAGCCAGATGGCGCGGCCGGCCTTGAGCTCGCCCAATTCGCCCTCGCCGTGGGCGGCGATCGCGAGATCGGCTTCGTCGGCGGCGTTCTCGTCGACTACGCGGTAACCGACCGATTCGACCAGCGGCCGCAGGAAATCCTGGAACCAGCGATCCTTGCCGGGAAGCCGGCAGACAGGCGGCTGGGCGGGCCGCGCCAGCCGGCCGTAGCGGGCGAACAATGCGTGGCAATCGACCACGTCGACCGGCTCGCCGTCGACCAGCGCCACGCCGGCAACCAACGGCCGCCCTTCGGCCGGCGCCAGCTCGCGCTCGATCTGCGTGGTGTCGACCATCTCGCTGATTGCGTAGGCGATCTCGGCGGCGCCGTCGGACAGGCGGAACAGCTCGATGGTGCCGCCTGAAAGATCCGCGCCCTCTGCAGCGACCAGCGGCAGGATACGCTCGTCGATCACCACCTGGGACTTGTCGCCTTCGAGCCGCACGGCCGAGGCATCGAGCGTCTCGACCCGGTCGACCGCGCTCATCGGCACTGCACGGCGGCGGCCGTCGAAGCCGACGAACAGCAGCGCCGGAACGAGGTTTGCGGTCGCCACCTCGGCATCGTCTTCGCGCCGCGCGGGCGATACGCGCTCGACTTCGCGAATCAGGCCCGCTTCGCGCGCGATGCCGGAAATGTCGAGCATCAGGATCGGGCTGCCGTCGTCGAGCTGGGTCGTGCCGACGTAGAACCCGGTCTTCATCAGCGCCGGCGCGACCGGCTTCACGACCAGCTCCTCGTGATCGATGATGCGGTCGACCGCGATCCCGAACTGGTCGCCGCCAACCAGGCGGATCACCACCAGGGTCTTCGCGACCCCGACCGCGTGGCCCGCCACGCCGAGCACGTCGCCGAGCGCGATGCATGGCACCCGCCGGCCGCGGATCGTCACCAGCAGCCGCCCGCCGACTTTGGCGAGCTGAGCCTCGTCGGTGCCGCCGCGGACGATCTCCTCGACGTACGAGCGCGGAACCGCGAACCGCTGCTCGCCCACCCCGACCGTTATCGACGGCACGATGCTGAGCGTCAGCGGCACGTTGAGCATGATCCGCGTGCCCTCGCCCGGGGTCGAATCGATCATGATCGATCCGCCCATCTTCTCGAGGTTGGCGCGCACCACGTCCATGCCGACGCCGCGGCCCGAAACCGAGGTCACTTCCTTGGCGGTCGAAACGCCCGGCTCGCACATCAGCGCGTTGCGCTCGCGTGGGGAGAGCTTTTCGGCTTCCTCGGCGGTGAGCGTGCCGGCGGCGATCGCCTTTTCGGTGAGCCGCTTGGTGTCGACCCCGCGGCCATCGTCGATGATCCCGATGCGAATCTCGTTGCCGGTCTGGCGCGCGGAGACGGTCAGCAGGCCGATCTCGCGTTTGCCGGCGGCGCGGCGCTGGGCGGGAGTCTCGATCCCGTGGTCGACCGCGTTGCGGATCACATGGACCAGCGGATCGCGGATCAGCTCGATCATCTCGCGATCGAGCTCCACGTCGCCGCTCTGGAGTTCGACCATCACCTGCTTGCCGAGCTCGGCGGAAAGGTCGCGCACCAGGCGCGGGAAAGCGGTGAACAGCGTCTCGATCCGCTGCATGCGGGTGTGGGTGATCGCGTCGCGCACGTCGCCGAGCACGGCGGACAGGCGATTGAACGAGGCTTCGAGGCCGGTCTCGCCGCCCATCTCGTGAATGCGGCGGGCAAGGTCGTTGCGCACCAGCACCATGTCGGACACGCCGCCCATGATCCGGTCGAGCAATTCGACCGGCAGGCGGATCGAACGCGGACCGCCGAACGCGCGTTCGGCGACAGGGCCGCTCGGCTTTTCCTGCGGCACGGTGACTTCGGCGCTGGCCGCTTCGCTGTCGGGCGAGAGCGCCTCGATCAGCGCTTCGTCGCCGAAATCGGGGAACTCGGCTCCGGCCTCGATCGCCTCGATCATCTCGCCGATGCGGTCGATGATCGCGAGCACCGCGTCGACCAGCCGCGCATCGGGCACCCGGCGGCCCGCGCGCACGTCGGCCAGCACGTCCTCGGCCGCGTGGCTCAGCGCCTCGAGCCGGGGAAAGTCGAAAAACCCGCAATTGCCTTTGACGGTGTGGAAGAAGCGGAAGATCGCATCGAGCCGCGGACGGTCGTTCGGGTCGGCTTCCCATGCAACGATCTCGCCCGCGAGCGCATCGAGCATCTCGCGGGATTCGGCCACGAAATCGGCCAGCAGATCGTCCATCAGGCAGGCTCCCCCCACTAACCGGCCCTCTATGAAGCGAGATGGTAAAACCAAGGTTAAGTATTGGACCGGAGGGCGTCAGCGATGCCCGTATTCGGGCAGTTCGAACTGGTCCGAAAGCCCTGCGCCGAGCAGCGGCTTGGTGAGGAACGGAATGCCGGCGAGATTGATCGCAAGTTCGCGCAGGATCAGGCCGACCCAGCTTTTGGGCGCGAAGAATCCCTTGAAGCGCCGGGCGGCGGCCTGCTTCTTTGCCACATAGTCCTTAAGCTTCGCCTGATAGGCCGCGAACGCCGCGTGGTGATCGCCGCCCGCCCGCGCCAGTTCGCCGGCGAGGACGTAGGCTTCGGTCATGCCGAGGCCGCTGCCTTCGCCCGCGAGCAGCGACGGGCAGGCCGCGGCATCGCCCACCAGCGCGACCCGGCCCTTGCTCCAGCGCGGCAGCTCGATCTGGCTCGCGCGGTCGAAATAGAGATCGTCGACTTCGCCGAGCCGAGCCAGGATCGCATCGGTTTCCCACCCCAGCCCGCCGAACATCCGCCGCAGCGCGGCTTTCTGGCCGGCGGCGCCGCGCGGCTCCTCGCCCAGCAGACGGTCGGCGAAAACCAGCAG
This sequence comes from Sphingomonadaceae bacterium, assembly GCA_036384795.1. Classification (GTDB taxonomy): domain Bacteria; phylum Pseudomonadota; class Alphaproteobacteria; order Sphingomonadales; family Sphingomonadaceae; genus Andeanibacterium. The sequence continues at coordinate 12,677 of DASVLP010000046.1, forward strand.
GAACAACGTACGGTCATCGCGCAGCGCCAGGCGGCTCATCTGGCGGCCGGGACGGGTGAACTGAACGTACGCGAGCTCGTCGCGCGGACGGTAGCCCTCGAGCAGGAACGCCGCGACATGCAGGCCGAGCGCGCGTTCGAACCGCTGCTGCGGACCGAACACCAGGCCTCGAACATGCGAATGCAGCCCGTCGGCGCCGATCACCACGTCGAAGCTTTCGCGGCGGCCGTCGGATAGAGTGGCGACGACTTCGCCGGAGCCATCTTCGAGCGCCTCGATCGAGCGGCCGAAATGGGCCTCGATCCCCTCGCACGCATCGAAGATCCGCCGCGAGAGATCGCTGCGGGCGATAGTCAGGTAGTCCCCACCCGCCGCCTCGACGATCGCGCCGGCGCGAAACGAGGCGACCGTCCGTCCGCTCGCCGAAACCGACCTGAGCCGTTCGACGACATAACCGTCCGTCCTCAGGCCGGGCAGGATGCCCATGCGTTCGGCGACCTGATAGCCCGAACCCCAGAAGTCCACTGCATAGCCGCCGGCACGCAGCGCGGGTGCGCGCTCGAAGATCACCGGCGTGAAGCCGTAATGCCTCAGCCACCAGGCGAGCGTCGGCCCGGCGATGCCGCAGCCGTTGATCGCTATGCGCATCACGTCATCCCAGCGCAGCCTGCCATTCGCCCTCCTTGAACCCGACGAGCAGGCCGCCGGGATGTTCCACGACCGGGCGTTTGATCATCGAGGGCTGTTCCACCATCAGCCGCACCGCTTTCGTGGCATCGAGGCCCTGCTTGTCGGCTTCGGGCAGCTTGCGGAAAGTGGTGCCCGCGCGGTTGAGCAGCGTCTCCCAACCCCTCTCGGCGATCCATTCGTCGAGCTTCCCGGGCTTCGCGCCTTCCTTTTTGTAATCGTGGAACGCGTACGCGATTCCGCGGGCGTCGAGCCAGGCGCGCGCTTTCTTGACGGTGTCGCAATTGGGGATGCCGTAGAATTCGATCACAGGTCGTCCTTCGCTTCGAAGCGGTGAATGCGCGGTTCGGCGCAGGCGAACAGGGTGTAGCTTGCGTAATAGCTCTCGCGCCCCTTGCGCTGCACCGCCGCGTGCTCGGCCACCCGCCGCCAGCCGAGCGCACAGGCTTCGTCTTGCCATTCGGAAACGGCGATCACCTCGCCATCCTCGGCGGTGTAGCTCTTGAACGAGAGGTATCCGGGCTGCCTGGCCGCCAGCGCCTCCATCGCCTCGGCGTCTGCGGCATAGGCAGCCGCGTCCATGTCGGCGCGCTTGCGGTTGCGGAACACGACCAGGAACATCAGGCTTTCCCCCCGAGATGCGCGTCCGCGATGGCAACGGCGAGGGCATCGGCCGCGTCCGCGCCGGCGATCTGCACGCCGGGCAACAACACCTTCAGCATTGCCGCGACCTGGTGCTTCTCCGCCCCGCCGGTGCCGACCACCGCCTTCTTCACCAGCCGCGCGGCGTGCTCGGCCACCGGCAGTTTCGCGGCACCGCATGCCGCCAGCACCGCGCCGCGCGCCTGGGCGAGCTTGAGCGTCGACTGCGGGTTCTTGTTGACGAACACTTCCTCGACCGCCGCGCGCGCAGGATGATGCTGGCGGATCACTTCCGCGAGCGACGTTTGCAGCGCTGCCAGCCGCACCGGCAGCTCGGCCTTGGCATTCGTCGGAATTTCGCCGTTGGCGACGTGGCTGAGGCGGCTGCCCTCGACCCGCACGATCCCCCAGCCGGTACACGAGAGCGAGGGATCGATGCCGAGGATCAGCACGGCTGCGATCCTCCCCTGTAAGGGGAGGTGGCAGTCGCGCAGCGGCTGACGGAGGGGTGTCCCCCTATCGAGAGCGGGATACCCCTCCACCACCGAGCCTGCGGCTCGGCGGTTCCCCTCCCCCTTTGGGGGAGGATCGAAATCAGGAGAGCTTCTCCATCACCGCGTCGTCGACCTCGTAGTTGCCCGACACGGTTTGCACGTCGTCGTCATCGTCGAGCGCGTCGATCAATTTGAACAGCGTCTCGGCATCGCCCGCGCCCACATTCACCGTCAGGTTGGGCTTCCACGCGAGCTTCACGCTTTCGGCCGGGCCGAGCGCCTTTTCGAGCGCACCGGCGACTTCGTGCAGCGCGTCCATGTCGGTCCAGATCGAATGGCCGCCCTCGCCGCTCTCGACGTCGTTCGCGCCGGCCTCGATCGCGGCTTCGAGCACGGTGTCCTCATCGCCCGCGGAGGCCGGATATTCGATCAGCCCCAGCCGCTCGAACCCATGGCTCACCGCGCCCGAGGCGCCGAGATTGCCGCCGTTCTTGCTGAACGCGGTGCGCACGTTGGTGGCGGTGCGGTTGCGGTTGTCGGTGAGCGCCTCGACGATCAGAGCGACGCCGCCCGGGCCGTAGCCTTCGTAGCGCACTTCCTCATAGTTCTCCGCGTCGCCGCCGGCCGCCTTGTCGATCGCCCGCTGGATGTTGTCCTTGGGCATTGACTGCGCCTTGGCCGCGTTGACCGCGGCGCGCAGGCGCGGGTTGAATTCGGGATCGGGCATCCCCATCCGCGCCGCGACGGTGATCTCGCGGGAGAGCTTGGAGAACAGGTTAGAGCGCTTCTTGTCCTGCGCGCCCTTGCGATACATGATGTTCTTGTACTTGGAATGGCCTGCCATGGCGGTCGCTTGGTCCTGCGGCTGAAATGGATGGGCGCCCTTACACCGGCCAGTGCGGTCAGAGCAACCGCTGCCACCAGCCCACATCGCGCCAGCCGCCCATCTTCCAGCCCACCTCGCGGTAGATGCCTACAGGCGTGAAGCCGAGCGCTTCATGCAAGCCGACGCTGCCTGCGTTGGGCAGCGCGATGCCGGAGAAGGCGGCATGGTAGCGCCGGCCGAGCAGGGGCAGCAATTCGCCGTAGAGCGCGCGGCCGATTCCCCGGCGCGCGTACGCGGGATCGACGTAGATCGCGACGTCGCACGAGGTGTCGTAGGCCGCGCGATCGCGATGCGGCGAGCCATAGGCGTAGCCCGCAACCACCCCGTCGGCTTCGGCGACCAGCCACCCGTGGCTTTGCCCGTGGCGCTCCATCCGCCGCCCCATTTCCACAGCGTCGGGTGCGTCGAGCTCGAAACTGACCCAGTTGTCGGTCACGAACGGCCGGTAGATCGCCGCGCAGCGGGCGGCGTCGCCGGCGGGATCGGCAGGGCGGATCAGCATGACTTGCGCTGTAGACGTGGCCGCCGCGCGATACCAGCCGGGCAGAACCGCGCCGGCTAACTTGCCCGCAACCCTTCGCCGCTACACAAGCCGCGGATGGACGCAATCGAACCCGCCCGCAGCACCGCCGCACTGCGCGAATTGCCGCGCTATCTGCGCCGCCCGCAGCTCACCGCGCCGCTCGGCATCCGCGACGGGGGCGCCTGGCGCCAACTGCTGCCGCTGATCGGGCTCGAGCTCGCGGTGTTGCTGGTGGTGATCCTGCCGCTGGCCGAAGGGTGGAAGTACCTGTTCCACCTCCCCGATCCGGCCGCGTTCGACAAGCTTCCGCACGGCTGGCTGGTGCCGCTGACGGTGATCGCCGCGCCGATCGGCGAGGAGATCGCGTTCCGCGGCTGGCTGACCGGGCGGGTGCGCGCGCTATGGCTGCTCGGATGCGGTTTGGTGTTCGGTGCGCTGCTCTATGCCGGCACCCATGGCCTCGCGCCGCTGGCGGAGGGCGTGCTGTTCCTGGTGCTGCTGCTCGCGGCGCCGGTCGGCTGGTTCGTGCTGCGCAAGCGCGGCACGCCAGCCTGGTTCGCGGCCGGCTTTCCGGCGATCTTCTACCTGGTGGTGACCGGCTTCGCGGTGATGCACGTCACCAACTACGACCGCCCCTCGCTGCTGTTGCTGCCGCTGGTGCTGCCGCAGGCGTGGATCGGGCTGATGCTGGGCTACACGCGGATGCGGCTGGGCCTGATCCGCTCGATCCTGATGCACATGACCTCGAACGGCATAGTGCTGCTGGTCGGGCTGGTGGCCGGTTAGCCCAGGCCCAACGCCGCCTTGTAGGTCTCGAGGATCGCTTCCATCTCCGCCCGGTCGTCGGGCTTCATTTTCCTGAGGCGCACGATCTGGCGCATGATCTTGGCATCGTAGCCGACCGCCTTGCCTTCGGCGTAGACGTCGCGAATGTCGTCGGCGATGCCCTTCTTCTCTTCCTCGAGGCGTTCGACGCGTTCGATCAGGAGGCGCAGGCGGTCGTCGGTGGCATCGGCCATGAAAAGCTCCGGTCAAAGATGTGAGAATCGGTTGGCCGGCTGATAGCTGCCGAGCCACGCATGGTGAAGGCGGCTATCCACAGGGGATCGATCGATCCTCCCCGTTCGGCGCCGCCGAATGGGGAGGTGGCGCCGGCCGGAGGCCGGTGACGGAGGGGCATGTCGCGCCGTTCCCCTCCACCACCACGCTGATGCGTGGCGGTCCCCCTCCCCATCGCTGCGCGACGGGGAGGATCGGTCAGGTACCCTGATTGCGCGCGACGCTCGCCGCCATCCGCTCGATCTGTTCGGGGCTGGCCTCGCTCTGGTGCCTGGCTTTCCACTCTTCCATCGGCATCCCATGGATCAACTCGCGCGCGGCGGCCTTGTCGCCTGGATAGCCGGCCTCGCCGATCCAGTCGGCCAGGCAATTGCGGCAGAACCCGGCGAGCCCCATCAGGTCGATGTTCTGCGCGTCGCTGCGATGGCGCAAGTGGCGCACCAGCCGGCGGAAGGCGGCGGCGGCGACAGCGTCGGGCAAAGTGTCGAGAGGGTCGGTCATGGCGTGGTCTCAAGCAAGTGGTTGTCTGGCCATCGCCTCTGACATAGGGCGCTGCGCATGGCAAAGACCGATACGCCCAAGCTCAAGCCACGCGGCCGCAAGGTCAAGATTCTCGCCACGGTCGGCCCCGCGAGCCGGGATTGCAAGATGCTGCGGCGCCTGATCCTGGCCGGCGCCGACGCGTTCCGGGTCAACATGAGCCACGGCGATCACGCCGCGCACGCCAGGACCATCGCCGACATCCGCGCGCTGGAAAAGGAGTTCGGCCACCCGATCGCGATCCTGTGCGACCTGCAGGGGCCCAAGCTGCGCGTCGGCACCTTCCGTCCCGGCGAGCGCGTGGTGATCCCGCACGGCCGCCACTTCACATTCGACCGCAACCCCGAGCCGGGCGACGAGACCCGCGTGTTCCTGCCGCATCCCGAACTGTTCGGCCTGCTGCAGAAAGGCCAGCGCCTGCTGGTCGACGATGGCAAGATCCGCATGCGCGTGGTCAGGGCGACCAAGGACGCGATCTTGTGCACCGCCGAAGTCGGCGGGGTGATCTCCGACCGCAAGGGCGTGAACGTGCCCGACGCGGTGGTGCCGGTTCCGGCGCTGACCGAGAAGGACAAGACCGACCTCGCCTTTGCGCTCGAGCACGGGGCGGACTGGATCGCGCTGTCGTTCGTCCAGCGGCCGGAAGACCTCGAAGACGCGCGCAAGCTGATGCGCGGCCACACGGCGTTGTGCGCGAAGATCGAGAAGCCCGCCGCGGTGACCCGCCTCGACGAGATCCTCGAGCTGTCGGACGGGGTGATGGTCGCGCGCGGCGACCTCGGCGTCGAGCTCGATCCGGAGGAAGTGCCGGGCATCCAGAAGCGCATCGTCAATTCGGCGCGCAGCCTCGGCAAGCCGGTGATCGTCGCGACCCAGATGCTCGAATCGATGATCGAGCGCCCGACGCCGACCCGCGCCGAAGTGTCGGACGTCGCCAATGCGGTCTACGACGGGGCCGATGCGGTGATGCTCTCGGCCGAGACCGCCGCCGGCCAATGGCCCGAGGAAGCGGTCGCGATGATGGATCGCATCGCGGCCAAGGTCGAAGGCGACGAGACCTACCGCGGGCGCATCCGGATGCACGAGACCCCGCCCGACCACACCACGGCCGACGCGCTGAGCCATGCCTGCATGACGATCGCCGAGACGCTGACGATCGGGGCGATCGTGGTGTTCACCGGCTCGGGCTCGACCGCCCGGCGCGTCGCGCGCGAGCGGCCCGGCGTGCCGATGATGGTGCTGACGCCGTCGCTCTTAACCGCGCGCCGGATGGGCCTGGTGTGGGGCGCTTACGCCGTCGCCACGAAGGACATCGGCAGCTTCGAGGAGATGATCGCCAAGGGCAAGCGCATGGCCCTGCGCCACGGCTTCGGCCAGGCCGGCTCGAAGCTGATCACGCTCGCCGGCGTGCCGTTCGGCGTGCCCGGCTCGACCAACCTGCTGCACGTGGTGACCCTGACCGGCGACGAACTGAAGCGGCACAAGGGATAACCTTCTCCCGTTGACGGGAGAAGGATACGCAGGCTTGGCGAGCGCAGCGAGCCTAGCTGGAGTTGGATGAGGGTTGCCTGCCTTCGAAGACAGGCAACCCTCATCCAAGCTGCGGTAGCCAGCAAGCTGGCAACCTTCGCTATCCTTCTCCCGTCAACGGGAGAAGGGAGTGAGCGCTTCGATCGCAATCCGGCAGAACTCAGGAAGCCGATTCCGTAACAGGCGGCGTAAAACCAGAACGATCTCGGGTCGCCCATGCGCGAATAGGCGACGCGTTTGGAATGGATCACACCGCTTCTAAACCGCCGAACAGCGGTACGCCGGTGAGCAAGGCAATGGCTACGAGTGACGCGAGACCGAGATTAAGCACCGAGCATTAGCCAAGCTTAGCGAACGACCGAATATCGGCAACGGTCGAAAACGCTTTCCTACAGGTCTCCGCCGGGCGCATTACTTGCCTCGGCTCTTTCGAGTTGTCCGCCTTTCTCGTCATGCCGGGTGCAGCTTCTTCGCGGAGGGTTACATTTCGGCACCCTGTTTCCGGAAAGTGTCACCCCGGCGCGTGGATTAATCTAGTGCATTGAAATATATAATAATTATTTCTTGTGAGGCATCCTATTACGCGGGTGACACGGTGTAACTTGTGTCACCCTGGTCCGGCTCCGCGCCCTACCCCACCCCTTCCAGCTTCTTCTGCCGTCGGCGCTGGACCGAGGAGCCGATGCCGATCGCCTCGCGGTATTTGGCCACCGTGCGCCGCGCCAGGTCGAAGCCTTTCTCCTTGAGCAGGTCGACCAGGGTGTCGTCCGAGAGGACGTTCTTCGCGTCTTCGGCGTCGATCAGCGCGCGGATCTGGGCTTTGACCGCTTCGGCGGAGACTTCGCCTTCGCCGTCCGCCGAGGCGACGCCGCTGGTGAAGAAGTACTTCAGCTCGAACGTGCCGCGCTCGCAGTGGAGGTACTTGTTCGAGGTCACCCGGCTGACGGTCGATTCGTGCATCTCGATCGCTTCGGCCACGGTGCGCAGCGTCAGCGGGCGCAATTGCGAAACCCCCCGGCGGAAGAACCCGTCCTGCTGCTTGACGATCTCGGCGGTGACCTTGAGGATCGTCTTCTGCCGCTGGTCGAGCGCCTTCAGCAGCCAGTTGGCGTCGGCCAGTTTCTCCGACAGCCAGGCCTTCGAGGCCTTGTCGTGGCACCCGCCGCGCATCTCCAGGTAATAGGAACGATTGACCACCAGCCGCGGCAAAGTCGCCTGGTTGATCGCGATGTCCCAGCCGCCCCCATTCTTATTGGCGCCGGCGCGGATCAGGATGTCCGGCACCACCGGCTCCCCGCCGCCGCCGCCGAACTTGAGCCCGGGCTTGGGATCGTAGCTGCGCAATTCCGCCAGCATGTCGGCGAAATCTTCGTCGTCGACGCCGCACATCCGCTTCAACTGCGCGAAGCCGCCGCGCGCCAATAGATCGAGGTTGTCGATCAACTTCGCCATGCACGGATCGTAGCGATCGGCTTCCTTCGCCTGCAACGCGAGGCATTCGGCGAGCGTGCGCGCGCCCACCCCGGTCGGGTCGAGCTGCTGGACGACGCCGAGCGCGGCCTCGACTTCGGCGACCGACGCGCCGAGTTCGCCCGCGACCTCGCGCAGCGGGGCGGTCAGATAACCGGCCTCGTCGAGCAGCCCGATCAGGTGCCGCGCGATGAACGCCTGCTGCGCGGTCGCCGCGACCGCGCCGACCTGGGCTTCGAGGTGCTCGGCGAGCGTTTCGGCATCGTCGGGGCGCTCATCAATGTCGGGCGTCTCGCCGCCGCCGGTTTCGATCCGGCCGGAACTCTCGATCGTCGCGCCGTCGCCGGTCTCGCGGTCTTGACCGAGTGCCTCGGGATCGAGGTCGAACGGCGCGTCGGCCTCGGCATTGCCCTGGAGGATCAGCTCGTCGGCGGTCGCTTCGCCCGCGGCTGTTTCGACCGGCGCTTCCACCAGCTCCGCCGGTGCATCGCGTCCGCCCTCGCCCAGCTCGAGCAGCGGGTTCGCCTCGAGCGCCTCGCCGATGAACGTCTCGAGCTCGAGGTTCGACAGCGCCAGCAGCTTGATCGCCTGCTGGAGCTGGGGCGTCATCACCAGCGATTGCGACTGCCGCAAGTCGAGGCGCGGCCCTAGTGCCATGGCTCAGGTCCGGCGCGGCGCGGTCACAGCTCGAAGCTTTCGCCGAGGTAGAGCCGGCGGACGTTGGCGTCGGCGACGAGATCCTCCGGGCTGCCGGCGAACAGCACCTGGCCGCCGTAGATGATGCAGGCGCGATCGACGATGTCGAGCGTCTCGCGCACGTTGTGGTCGGTGATCAGCACGCCGATCCCGCGCTGCTTCAGGTCGATAACCAGGTGGCGGATATCCTGGATCGAGATCGGGTCGATCCCGGCGAACGGCTCGTCGAGCAGCATGATCGACGGCTTGGCGGCAAGCGCGCGGGCGATCTCGCAGCGGCGCCGCTCGCCGCCCGAGAGCGCCATCGCCGGGCTGGCGCGCAGCTTGGTGAGGCCGAATTCGCCGAGCAGCCGCTCCAGCTCCTCGCGCCGCAACTGCGGGTCGGGCTCGACCATCTCGAGCACCGCGGAGATGTTCTTCTCCACCGTCATTCCGCGGAAGATCGAGGTTTCCTGCGGCAGATAGCCGAGGCCGAGGATTGCGCGACGGTACATCGGCAGGTTGGTGACATCGACGCCGTCCATCAGGATGCGGCCGGAATCGGGGCGCACCAGCCCCATGATCGAATAGAAGCAGGTGGTCTTGCCCGCGCCGTTCGGGCCGAGCAGGCCGAGCACCTCGCCCTTGCCGATCGAGAGCGAGATGTCGTTCAGCACCGCGCGCTTATCGTAGCTCTTGGCGATCGAGATCACTTGCAGCCCGCCCTGCGGGATCGGCGGCGAAGCATTGGCCGGCGCCTCCGCGATCGTCTGGGCTAGGGCTTCCTGGTCGAGTTTGGGTTCGTCGAGAGCGCTCATCGGGCGGGCTTTTACCATGGCTTGACGGGCTGGAAAGCCCAATTGGCAGGATTCCTGCATGGCGCCCGAATGTTGCGGCGCGGTTAGCACGCTTGATCGCGCGGCGATTTGATGAAATGCTCCCCTCCGGGAAAAGAGGAGAAGGGCGCATGACCAAGGCGCTGCCGAATTCGGTTCGCGATGCCGCCGCGCGTCAAGCGCATGCTCCCGCCGAACGCGGCCTCGACTGGCGCAAGCGGATGAGCGATCACATCGCTTACGGCTTGCTCGTCTACACCGGGCTGCAGATCTTCGTCACGATGGGCGCGCTGAAGACCGGCGGCGAATCGATCCTGCCCTATTTCGCGCTGGTGATCCTGGTCGCGGCCGTCATTCCCGTCTGCCGGCTGTTCGAGCGGCGCTGGGACGGCTTGAGCGACGAGCAGGCCGCAAATCCCGAGCTTGCCGATCTCTACAAGCGCGATCGCAATCTGGTGTGGGCCGCCGCAATCGGCCTGCCATTCGTGTTCACCGGCCTGTTCAAGCTCGCGCTGCTGATCATCTGAGCCCAACCGGGCTTTGCATCGCCGCGCGCCTGCGGTTAGGGCGCATGCCGTGAGTCTTTCCGGAACCCCCGATGCTTGATCCTGCCCAGGCGCAGGAACGCTGCGCCGCCGCCATCGATCTCGCGCTGCGCGCGGGCGCGGATGCCGCCGACGCGGTCGCGATCGGCTCGTCCTCCGAACAAGTGCAGGTGCGCCTCGGCAAGCTCGAGGATGTCGGCCGTTCCGAAAGCGAGGACCTTGGCCTCAGGGTGTTCGTGGGCCGTCGCTCGGCCTCGATCCATGCGACCGACATCGGCGATGCGGCGCTCAAGGAACTGGCGGAGCGCGCGGTGGCGATGGCCAAGGCCGCCCCCGAGGACGAATATGCCGGGCTCGCGCCGCAGGAACTGCTGGCGAAAGGGCCGTTCCCCGATCTCGACCTGGTCGACCCGGACGAGCCGAGCCCCGGCGCCTTGCGCGCGCTGGCCGAGGAAGCCGAAGACGCGGCGCGCGCGGTGCCGGGCATCACCAACAGCGAAGGCGCAGGCGCGAGCTTCGGGCACAACGCGGTCGCGCTCGTCACCAGCCACGGCTTTGCCGGCAGCTATTCCTCGACCGGCATCAGCCTGGGCGCGAGCGTGGTCGCGGGCGAAGGCGCGCGGATGCAGCGCGACTACGAATACCGCACCGTCCACCACGCTGCGGACTTGCTGCCGCCCGCCGAGATCGGCCGCACCGCCGGCGAGCGCGCGGTCGCCCGGCTCGATCCCGGCCGGATGACTTCGCAGCCGCTGACGGTGGTGTTCGACCCGCGCGTCGGCAACTCTTTGCTCGGGCATCTGGTGCAGGCAATCTCTGGCCCGGCGATCGCCCGGCGGGCGAGCTTCCTGCTGGGCAAGCTCGACGACGAGCTGTTTCCGCCGGACATCCGGGTGATCGAGGAGCCGCACCGCAAGCGCGGCTTGCGCTCGCGCCCGTTCGACGGCGAGGGCCTGCCGAGCGTTCCGCACGCGTTGGTCGAGAACGGAAAAGTGGCGATGTGGCTGACGAACGCCGCCTCGGCCCGCCAACTCGGCGTGCCGCTGACCGGCCATGCCGCACGCGGCGCGAGCGGCGCGCCCGGCGTGGGCCCGAGCAACGTCTACCTCGCCCCCGGCAAGCTTTCGCGCGACGAGCTGATCGCCGACATCGGGCAAGGCGTGCTGGTGACCGAGCTGATCGGCCAGGGCGTCAACGGCGTCACCGGCGACTACAGCCGCGGCGCGAGCGGTTTCCGGATCGAGAACGGCGAGATCGCAGGGCCGGTCGCAGAGTTCACCATCGCCGGCAACCTGCTCGACATGTTCAAGCGGATGACCGCCGCGAGCGACCTCGAGCTCTATCGCGGCACCGACGTGCCGACCGTGCGGATCGAGGGGATGACCGTGGCGGGGGACTAACCCTTCGCCGTTTTCGCCCGCTCGATCGCCTCGAGCACCAGCCGACGCGCTTCGGCCGCGTCGCCCCACTCGCCGATCCGGACCCACTTTTCCTGTTCGAGGTCCTTATAGTGGGTAAAGAAGTGCTCGATCTGCTGGAGCACGATCGAAGGCAGGTCCTGCCGCTCGCCGACGTCCGAATAGTAAGGAAACGTCGTATCGACCGGCACGCAGATCAGCTTCTCGTCGCCGCCATGTTCGTCTTCCAGCTTGAGCACGCCGATCGGCCGCGCGCGCACCACGCAGCCGGGAACGAACGGGCTGCGCGCGATCACCAAGGCGTCGATCGGATCGCCGTCGGGAGAAAGGGTGTGCGGCACGAAGCCGTAGTTTGCCGGGTAGCGCATCGGCGTATGCAGGATGCGATCGACGAACAGCGCGCCCGAGGCCTTGTCGAACTCGTATTTCACCGGTTCCCCGCCGACCGGGACTTCGATGATGACGTTGAGGCTCTCGGGCGGATTGTCGCCGATGGGAATCTGTTCGATGCGCATGCGGCGCGCCCTAGCGCCCTCCATGCTGCGCTGCAACGGGCGCGAGGTCAGTCGGCTCTCACCGGCGCGAGAAGCTGATCGAGCGGGGCCGGATTCTTTCCCGGCTGGATGCGTTCGAGCCACGGATAGCGCAGGCCCCCGTGGTAATCGACCGCGAGTTCCTGGTAGCGGGTGCCGCGTTTCACCAGGAGCTCGATCGGCTCGCTGCCGGTCTTTGCATCCGCGACCGCGTCCTTGAGCTCGTCGCTTGCATATGCTTCGCCATTGACCGCGACGATCGTCGCGCCTTTCACCACTCCGGCGCTGAAGGCGGGCCCATCCCAGCGCGAGTTGGTGACCTTGCCGTCCTTGTCCAGCTCGAGGCCCAGCGAATGGTAGAGGTCGAGACCCTTGGTCTGCGCCATGTATTGCCGCTCGTAAGGGTTGGGCTCGTCCTTCCACACCAGATGGTAGCCGCCGCGCTCGAGCCCGGCGAGGGGCGCCGGTTGGTCGGGTTGATAGAGCCGCTGCCTGAGGAACTCGGCCCAATCGTAAGGATAGATTGCATTGAGCCCGGCGACGACGTCGTCGAAGCCATAGGTCACCTCGCCCCAATCGCCGTCCTTGATGCCGAAGAACGCCTTGGCGAAATCGTCGAGGCCCTTCTTGCCCGCGGTGCCGGCGCGGATGACCTGATCGGCCTCGAGCCACACCAGCATGCCTTCATTGTAGTAATCTTCGCTGCGCATCAGCGTCCAGAACGGCAGATCGCGGCGGTTGGCGATCACCGGATCGCGGGTGGTATCTTCGACCGAGCGCCATTCGCGGCCGGGCAGGTTGCCGTAGCGCGCCGCATACTTCGCGAGGTAGCCCAGCACCACGTCCTTGGGCTGCACGCCGGAGCGCGCGGCGAGGACATAGCCCCAGAACTGCGTCTGGCCTTCGTAGACCCACAGCAGGTCGCCCTTCATCGGCTGGCGGTAATCGGGGGTCCACAGCCCCTCGGGCCGGCGGAACTTGCCATTCCAGCTGTGGGCGAACTCGTGCGCCAGCACGTTGCGGTCCCAGCCGGAATCGTCCCACTTGATCAGCGTTTCGGCGTGCATCGAGTTCTCGCTCGAACGATGATGCTCCAGCCCGATGCCGCCCAGCTTCTCGGTCAGCGCGAGGAGCAGGTCGTAATGATCGAAGTGGCGGCTGCCGAAGGTCGCCAGCGCCTGGCTTGCGAGCGCCTTGTAGCTGGCGAGGTTTTCCGATTTGAGGTCGAGCTGTTCCGGCTTGTCGGCCACCGCGTCGAGGTGGACGCCGTGGCCGAGGTCCCAGCGCCGCGCGTACTTGCCGGCGAAGATCGGCGAATCGACCAGCACGTCATAACGTACCGCGTCCCAACTTGCGCGGTTGCCCTGCCGCGCCATCCCGTCGAGCGCGGTGAACACCGTCCAGCCTTCCGGAAAGGTCGCGGCGGGCTTGAAGATGATCTGCCGCACGTAATGCCCTGCCGGATAGAGGCTCAGCTTGTCCCACTGGAGATTGAGCATCTCCGGCGTCATTCGGATTCGCCCTTCGGCGCTCTGCACCGGGCTCGTGTCGACGAACCGCGCGACGACTTCACGCGTCCCTGCCGGCAGCGCGAGATGGAAAGCATAGACGTCGAACGGATCGCGCTCCCACGCGATCTCCTTGCCGTCGGCGAGGAAATGGATGTCGGCCACCTCATAAATCGGCCCGTTCGGCGCATGTTCGCCGGGAATCCATTCGGGATAGAGCAGCGTCAGTTCGGCCATGCCCGGCGCCACCGGGATGCGTTCGGTAACCCGCCAGACATTGTGCGCGATATCGGTCGCGTCGATATCGAGCGCAATCGTGCCGCCGGGATAGGGCGTGTCGGCAGCGGGCGGCACTCGCGCGGCCGCCGGGGCCGCTACCGGATTCGACAGTTCCGCCGACGCGGGGGCCGTTGGGGCGATGGCGGCGATGAGCGCAAGCACGGGCAGCAGCGGTCTCATGCGGCCATGACTTGCGGCATCCGGGATCGATTGCAACTGTTTTGGCGACTCGCGACGCGGCGATTGCGCACCGGCCCCGGATAGGTTTAGCTTGCTAACGATGGCCCCGGCCGGATGCCGCTCGCCGAGGGCCCAATGGGAGAACAAAGATGCATGTAGGCATGGCCACCGGATTCGCGCACCAGCGCGGCAGGGACTACGACGACGCCCGCTTCGTGCGCGAGGAGATCGACAACCTCGTGCTCGCCGAACAGCTCGGGTTCGACTCGGTATGGATCACCGAGCACCACTTCTCCGACTATTCGATGTCGAACGATCCGGTGCAGCTCCTCACCTACGTGGCGGCCAAGACCAAGCACGTGAAGCTCGGCACTCAGTGCATCATCGTGCCATGGCACCACCCGGTGCGGCTGGCCGAGCGGATCGTCAACCTCGACATCCTGTCGGGCGGCCGCGCGATCCTCGGCTTCGGCGGCGGCCTGGCGCAGCACGAGTTCAAGGGCCTTGGGATCGACCAGAACCAGAGCCGGGAGATGTACAACGACCTGCTCGAAATGCTGATCCCGGCGCTCGAGACCGGGGTGATCGAAGGCAAAGGCGTCTACGGCGATATCCCGAAGAGCGAGCTGCGCCCGGGCCCGATCAAGAGCTTCGAGGGCCGCAAGTTCTGCGGCAGCCTGTCGGGCAGCTCGATGTACGCGGCGGCGCGGCTGGGCATGGGCAACATGGTGCTGATGCTGCCCCAGCGCGGCAAGGAAACCCCGCCCGACAAGTACAACGAAGTGTGGCAGGAAGTGCACGGCAACGGCTCGCTGCCGCCGCCGCCGATGCTGGGCGGCAACTACTACATCGACGAAAGCGCCGAGTATGCGCAACAGCAGGGCGAGATGTACCTCGGCCATACGATGCGCGCGGCGATCAAGAACTACCACCTCGACACGCCGGGCAAGTTCCCGAACATCAAGGGCTACGAGCACTACGAGAAGATGGTCCTCGCGCCCGAGGCGATCGAGCCTTACGTCACCGAGTTCGCCAAGGGCGCGGTGACCGGCACGCCCCAAATGATCCTCGATCGGATGTGGGAGCTGAAGGAGATCTACAAGCCGCAGGGCTTCTTCCCGCACGTCTACTACGGCGGCATGCCGCAGGACGAGGCGCTGAAGAACATGCACCTGTTCGCGCAGAAAGTGCTGCCCGAACTCAAGAGCTGGGAAGCCGAAGCCTCGATCGACGACCGGTTCCTCGAGGCGGCGGAGTAATCTGGCGCGAGCTCCAGCGAAGGCCGGGGCCTCCATCCAGCTGGCGTTCTGTTCGCGGCCTGAGGTCCCGGCCTGCGCCGGGACTCACGCATAATGTTGCGGGCTTGCTTCTCGCGCCCTAAACGCCGCCCGCAATGGCGAAGATCGAAACCCCCCGCCCGATCAGGGGCACGCAGGACATCTTCGGTGCCGAGGCCGAGGCGTTCGCGCACGTGGTCGAGACGTTCGAACGGGTGCGCAAGCTCTACCGCTTCCGCCGCGTCGAGATGCCGGTGTTCGAGAAGACCGAGGTGTTCTCCCGCTCGCTCGGCGAGACCACCGACGTCGTCTCGAAGGAAATGTACTCGTTCGAGGACCGCGGCGGCGAGAGCCTGACCCTGCGCCCCGAGTTCACCGCCGGGATCGCGCGCGCCTACCTCACCGACGGCTGGCAGCAATACGCGCCGCTCAAGGTCGCGACCCACGGCCCGCTGTTCCGCTACGAGCGCCCGCAAAAGGGCCGGTACCGCCAGTTCCACCAGCTCGACGCTGAGATCATCGGCGCCGCCGAGCCGCAGGCCGATGTCGAGCTGCTGGTGATGGCCGACCAGCTGATCAAGGAACTGGGCATCGCCGACGGGGTGACCTTGCAGCTCAACACGCTGGGCGATGCGGACAGCCGCGATGCCTGGCGCGTCGCGCTGGTCGCCTATTTCCAGTCGGTGCGCGGCGAGCTGTCGGAAGACAGCCAGGACCGGCTCGAACGCAATCCGCTGCGCATCCTCGACAGCAAGGACCCGCGCGACAAGGCATTCGTCGCCGATGCGCCGCAGATCGACGATTACCTCACCGCCCACGCGCAGGATTTCTTCGGCGCGGTCACCGCGGGCCTCGACGCGGCAGGCGTACGATGGACCCGCCTGCCCGCACTCGTCCGCGGCCTCGACTATTACCGCCACACCGCGTTCGAATTCGTCACCGACCGCCTCGGCGCGCAAGGCACCGTGCTCGGCGGCGGGCGCTACGACGGGCTGATGGAGAGCCTCGGCGGCGCCCCGACGCCCGCGGTCGGCTGGGCCGCGGGGATCGAGCGGTTGGCGATGTTGGTGGGGGGGAAAGAGGTAAAGTTCGACCCGACCCCCATATTCGCGGTCGTTCCCGACCGGCCTTCAATGGCGAACGAAGCTCACAGGATCGCGGCCCATTTGCGAGCAAACAGTCATGATCAGTATCGGATTTGGACGGCATTTCGAGGCAATTCGAAAAGCCAGTCCGAAAAG
>DASVLP010000047.1:0-5923 GCA_036384795.1 Sphingomonadaceae bacterium
CAACAGCGGCAACGGAAACGGAAACGGGAACGGCAACAGCGGCAACGGAAACGGCAACGGCGGCAACGGCGGCAATGGGAACGGGAACAGCGGCAACGGGAATAACGGAAACGGCGGCAACAGCGGCAACGGGAATAACGGGAACAACGGGAACAACGGGAACGGCAACGGAAACAGCGGCAACGGCAACAACGGTAACGGGAACGGCAACAACGGGAACGGAAACGGCAACGGCAACGGCAAAGGTCATTGACCGCGCGCTGGAAAGCCCCATGGCTCGTTTGCAGCGCATTGTGGCCTGACCGCGCGCGCGGCCGTTGATCGAACGTTAGGACGGCAATGGTATCCGCGCTCCTCGTGCGAGGAAGGCGGATGCTGATTTTCGATTACTGCCGGTCTCACTGGCGCTGGTGGGCGCTGCTCGGCGCGCTCGCGCTGGGGGTGGCGACCGGCGCGCTCGGGGCGAACGCACCGGCCGAGCACCTGCTGCAGCAACTCGGCTGGCGCCTCCACCAACGTCCCGCCAGCGGCAACCTGCATATCGTCGAGATCGACGCGCGCAGCATTGCGGCGATCGACCGGTGGCCCTGGCCGCGCTCGAACTACGCCCAGGCGATCGACCAGCTGCGCCGCGCCCATGTCGCGTCGATCGCGTTCGACGTCGACTTCTCCTCGCGCTCGACCCCGGCCGAAGACGCGGCCCTCGCCGGCGCCCTCGCGCGTGCCGGCGGCAAAGTCGTGCTGCCGACCTTCCGCCAGGCGGTCGGCGGCGGCCGCCGGGGGCGAACCGATTCGCTGGCGATCCCGCAGCTGCGCGAAAACTCGATCGCGGCGGCGGTGAACATCCGCCCCGACGACGACGGCTACGTCCGCCGCGCGCCGCTGGGCGCGATCACCGACGGCACGCCGCGCCCGTCGCTCTCGGCGATCATCGCCGGGCAGGCGGGAACCGCGGGACAGGATTTTCCGGTCGATTTTTCGATCGATCCGTCATCGATCCCCCGGCACAGCTTCATCGACATCCGGCAGGGCGATTTCGATCCGTCCCAGCTCGCGGGCAAGAACGTCCTGATCGGCGCGACCGCGGTGGAAACCGGCGATCGCTACGTCGTGCCGGTCTACGGCTCGATCCCGGGCGTGGTGCTGCAAGCGCTCGCGGCCGAAACCCTGATGCGCGGCCTGCCGGGCGAAACCGGCTGGCCGCTGGCGCTCATTCCCGCCCTCGCGCTTGCCTGGGCCATCGTCCGGACGCGCTCGCGCGCCGGCCTCGCGATCGGCGCGCTCGCCGCCCCGGCCTTGCTCTACGGCCTGGCATTCGCGGCCCAGGCGGGCTTTGGCCGCTATGTCGAGATCGTGCCGGCGATGATCGTCGTGTTTGCCGCCGCCGCAGCAGCGGCCGCGATGCAGCTGGCCGATGCCGCCCGCCGCCGGCGCCTTCACGATGCCGAGACCGGCCTGCCCAACCGCAGCGCGCTCGAGGAAGCGTTGCGGAGCGCCCCCCACGCCGGCATCGTCGCGGCGCGGATCGTCGAATTCGACAAGATCGCCGCGGCGCTCGGCCCGGCGGGCGCGGCCGAGGTGATCGGCCGGATCCGCGACCGGATCGCCCATCTGCAGGAAGATCCGGCGATCTACCGCGTCGAAGACCGCGTGCTGTGCTGGCGGTGCGACGACAAGGAGGATCTCGATCGGCGCCTCACCACCTTGCGCGCGCTGATGCTGCAGCCGGTCGAGGTGCGCGGCCGCCGCGTCGACGCGACGATGGCGATCGGCTATGCCCGGGGCCAGGGCCACGATGCCGACCAGCTGGTGGCGAACGCCGCTTTTGCCGCCGCCAAGGCCCGCGCCGAAGGGACCGCGTGGCACGTCCACCACGCGCGCGACGAAGAGGAGATCGAGCGCGAGCTGTCGCTGCTGAGCGAACTCGACGAGGCGGTGGCCAACCGCCAGATCGAGGTCCTCTACCAGCCCAAGCACGACATCGCCCAAGGGCGCATCACCAGCGTCGAGGCGCTGGTGCGCTGGCACCACCCGACGCGCGGGCTGGTGATGCCGGACTTGTTCATCCCGCTGGCCGAACAGAACGACCGCATCGCCGGGCTGACGCTGTACGTGGTCGAGCGCACGATCGCCGACCTCGCCGCATGGCACGCGGCAGGGCACGCCATCACCGGGGCGGTGAACGTTTCGGGCAAGCTGCTCAATTCCACGGTGTTCCTCGCCGACTTGCGCCGGCTGATCGAACAAAGCGCGGTCGATCCGGCAAACATCACCGTCGAGGTGACCGAATCGGCCGCGATGCACGATCCCGAAGCGGCCGCGAGCGCGCTCGAATCGTTCCGCAAGCTCGGCGTCGGCATCTCGATGGACGATTACGGCACCGGCCATTCGACCCTCAGCTATCTGAAGCTGCTGCCGCTCAACGAGCTGAAGATCGACCGCTCGTTCGTCCAGCACGCGCACCTCAACCGTGGCGATGCGGTGCTGGTCCGCTCGACGATCGATCTGGCGCACGACCTCGGCCTCAAGGTGGTGGCCGAAGGCGTCGAGGAACCGGGCTGCCTCGCCTACTTGCGCTCGATCGGCTGCGACATGGCGCAGGGCCACCTGATCAGCCGCCCGATCCCCGCGGCCGACCTGGTGCGCCGCCTGGGTGAGCAGGCGGCGCAGGCGGCATGATCCCGGCCGCTCATGCCGGCGCCCTTTCGGCCGCGCCGGCGGGTGTGAAAATTCCATTGTAACGGCCCGGGCGCGCCCGGGTTTATCAAACGCGGCCCCCTTGTCGAAAAGGGGTGCGCATAATTGATCCCAACCGAACTGGATAGCCGGCGGCACCCTTCAGTCATTCCCCAACACGACTAGCAGCCGGCTATCCATCTTTTCGAACGTTCGCGCCCCTCCCGCCTCACGCCGCGGCGGGCAGCACCTTCAGGCGATAGCCGACCCCGGGCTCGGTCAGGATCAGCTGGGGCTCGGAGGGATCGTACTCGAGCTTCTGGCGCAGCAGCGCGACGTAACTGCGCAGATACTGGCCGTCCGCGTGGGGATCGTTCCAGCCGGCGATCAGCAGCTTGCGATGGGTGACGACTTGCCCCGCGTGCCGGCACAGCAGTTCGAGCAGCGCGAATTCCTTGGGCGAAAGCTTCACGTCCTCGCCCATCAGCGCGACCTCGCGGCGGGCGAAGTTGACCCGCAGCTGCTGCGAGACGAATTCCTCGTCGCGCGCCGCGCCGGCGGACTTGCGCCGCGCGGCCGCGCGCACCCGCGCGAGCAGCTCGTCGATCCCGAACGGCTTGTTCACGTAGTCGTCCGCGCCTTCGTCGAGCGCGCGCACTTTCTCGGCTTCCAGGTGCCGCGCCGACAGCACGATGATCATCGCGTCCGACAGCTCCTTGAGCTTGCCGATGATCTCGATCCCGTCGGCATCGGGCAGGCCGAGATCGAGCAGCACCACGTCGAACTGCCCGCCTTCGGCCGCCGCCAGCGCCGCGGCCGCGGTTCCGGCCGACTCGATCTCCCAGCCCTGGGAGGTGAGCGCGGGAGCCAGCGCGGTGACGATCGCCGGTTCGTCGTCGACGATCAGGATCTTCATTCCCACGCGCCGATCGTCAGGTGGCGTTCCGCGACCAGCGGCAGGCGCAAGCTCATGCAGGTGCCCACGCCGTCGCGGTAAGGGCTGCGGATCGCGATCTCGCCGCCGAACGCCTGGGCGAACCCTTGCGCGATGTGCAGCCCGAGCCCGTTGCCTTCGCGGTGCATCGACGAGCGGGCGCGATAGAACTTGTTGAACACCAGCGGCTGCTCCTCGGCCGGAATGCCCCGGCCGAAATCGATGACCTCGAGCACGCAGCTCTCCCCGTCCCTCGCCAGCCGGATGACGATCGGATCGTCCGTCGAGCCGTGGACGATGGCGTTGTCGATCAGGTTGAAGATCAATTGCTCGAGCATCGGCGGGTTGGCGCGCACCAGCGCGATGTCGAGCCTGATCTGCTTCTCGATCTCCTGGCCCGGATAGGCTTCGCGAACGGCCGCGAGCGCGACCCCGAGGATCTCGATCAGGTCGATGTCGATGAACAGGTTGGCCGGAATGCCCGACTGGATCCGGCCCATGTCGAGCAGGTTGGCGGTATAGCGGTTGAGCTTGCGGCATTGCTCGCTGATCGTCGCCAGCATCTCGGCGCGCTGCCCGGCAGACAAGGTGTTCTCGAACGCGCGCAAGCTGGTCGCCGCAGCCTCGATCGCGGTGAGCGGCGTCCTCAGGTCGTGCGACACCGAAGACAGGATCGCGGTCTTGAGTTCTTCCGAGCGTTGGACCGCATGGCTTTCGGACAACTGTTCGAGCAGCAGGCAGCGGTCGACCGTGAGGCCGAGGATGTTGGCGACGCCCTGCAGGTCCGGTTCTTCCGCCCCCGCGTCCGCCTCGCCCAGCATGAAGCACGCCACGCCGATCTCGCCTTCGGCGCCGTTCAGCGAATAGGCCCGCGCGGCCTGACGCGTGGCGCGCGCGCCGTGGCGGCCCGCCGGGCCGTGGACCGGATCGAGCGAGCCGCGCTGTCCTTCGACCGAAACGAACGCGCCGTGCTTGAGCAAGTAGATCTCGAGGTCGAGGATGCGGCCGAACGGCAGGACCCCGCGGGCGATGCGGGCGACGTCGGACACGGTGATCGCCTGTTGCAGGCGCCCGCTCAGCCTCAGCAGCAGGGCGTTCTTGGCTTCCGCCGCGCGCGCCTGCCGCGCGCTGTCCTTGAGCCGCCCGGCGAGCGCGCCGGTCACGATCGCGCTGACGTTGAACGCGATGAGCGGGATCACCTCGTCGGCCGAGCCGGCGGTCAGCGTGAAGCGCGGCTCGCTGAGGAAGAAGTTGAACACGAACGAGGCGGCGATCGCCGCTGCGAGCCCGCGCGCGAGCCCCGAACGCGCGCCCACCGCCATCACGCCCACCAGATAGATCAGCGCGGCGCTGCGCGGGCGGTCATAGGCTTCGGCCAGCAGGCTGCCCACCGTCGCCGCGATGAAGATCGCGACGTCGGCCAGCACGCTGCGCACGTTGCGCAGCCGCCTGACGGTCGCCGAATTTGCCGGAAAGGAGCCCATCGTTCTCCTATAGCAGGCGATCGCGCGGTTGGGCCCTACGGAATTTGCACGGCGGTCAGCCCCGCCCGCGATAGGGCGAGACCTGCTGTTCGGGCACCCACAGCCCGTCGGGCGCGGCGCCGGTCTGCCAGAACACGTCGATCGGGATGCCGCCGCGCGGATACCAATAACCGCCGATCCTCAGCCAGATCGGGCGCATCTCTTCGGTCAGCCGCCGGCCGATGCCGACGGTGACCGCTTCGTGGAACCCGGGGTGATTGCGGAAGCTGCCGAGGAACAGCTTGAGGCTCTTCGATTCGACGATGGTTTCGCCCGGCGCATAGTCGATCACCAGGTGGGCGAAATCGGGCTGGCCGGTGACCGGGCACACGCTGGTGAACTCGGGCGCGGCGAAGCGCACCAGGTACAGCGCGCCGGGATGCGGATTGGCCACGTAATCGAGCACCGCTTCCTCGGGCGAGGCGGGCAGCGTGCTGGGGCGGCCGAGATGGCGCGGGGGGTGCCGGTCGAAAGGGTCTTCGGCGTTGTCGGACATGGCCCCTGATGGCGCGATCGCGCGGCCGGCACAAGTCAGCCGTTTGACGCGCCCGATTCACCCGCTATTCAGCCGGGCGCTGCGCTAGAGCCGCACAGACCGGGTATAGACGGGGACATGCAGACCATCACGAGGCCGCGAAACTGGAACGGGCCGCTGCTCGCGCTTGCCGCGGCGGCGCTCGGCGCGCACCCGGCGTCCGCGCAGGATTCGCCCAACGATTTCCAGCTCAAGCCGGGCCCGAGCGACACGCCCGAGGCCCAAGGCCCGGTGACCCCCGGCGTTCCGCCGCCC
>DASVLP010000048.1:0-28425 GCA_036384795.1 Sphingomonadaceae bacterium
CGGCGCGCCTATCCCGCGCTTCGATCCGCCCGCGGCCGAACCCGCTCCGCCGCCGCCGGCATCGTCCGCCGTGCCGCCCGCGCTGCGCCCGTTCGCGCCCGAGCTAGAGGAATTCGGCGAGGACGAGGAGGCTGACGAGGACATGACCGCCGCCGGCTACAGCTCGCTGCTGTCGATCACCGGAGCCCCGAGTGCGCCCGAAACCACCGGCCGGGCGTTCGACGCTCCGCCCGAAGCGGCCGCCCAGGGCAAGCCGCGGCTCGACCGGGCCGAAACCGAACGCGCGCTGCGCTCGGCGCTCGCGACCCTCCAGCGGATGAGCGGCGCGGCCTGATCCGGCGCTCCGCAGGCGCGAAACGCCTGCTCGTTCCGCCCCGGTCGACACAAAAACCGCCGCTATCGCGGTTGCCAAAGGCGTTTCCTGTCGCCATGGACAAAATTCGCGACATTTTTGCTGCCCTGCGCGGCAGGGTGATTCGCGCTTGTGCCCGAAAGGCGCCGGCTGGCGCTGGCCCGGGCTGGTTCAAACGGCCGGATTGGCTAGACGGGGTATTGAGAATTGCTGGATTTGCCGCCGCCTCAGGGCTTGTACGATCCGCGCAACGAGCGTGACGCATGCGGTGTGGGCTTCGTCGCCCATATCAAAGGCGCCAAATCGCACGCGATCGTGAGCCAGGCGCTGGAGATCCTGGCCAACCTCGACCACCGCGGCGCGGTCGGGGCCGATCCGCTGCTGGGCGACGGCGCGGGCATCCTGCTGCAGATTCCCGATCCGTTGTTCCGCAAGTGGGCCGCCGCGGAAGGCAAAGACCTGCCGCAGCCGGGCGACTATGCGGTGGCGATGTGCTTCCTGCCGCAGCACGAGCAGGCGCGCGAGCTGATCGTCGGCCAGTTCGAGAAGTTCATCGCCAAGGAGGGCCAGATCCTGGTCGGCTGGCGCGACGTGCCGACCGACAGCACCGGGCTGGGCAAGGCGGTGATCGAATCGATGCCGATGATCCGGCAATGCGTGGTCGCCCGCGGGCCCAACACGCCGGACCAGGACGCGTTCGAGCGCAAGCTGATCACGATCCGCAAGCAGACCCAGAACCCGCTCGACGCGCTCGCCCAAAAGCATGCGATGCCCGAGATCGCGCAGCTCTACATGCCGAGCTTTTCCAGCCGCACGGTGGTCTACAAGGGGCTGCTGCTGGCGAACCAGGTCGGCAGCTTCTACCGCGACCTCGCCGATCCCGACTGCGTCAGCGCGTTGGGCCTCGTCCACCAGCGCTTTTCGACCAACACGTTCCCCAGCTGGAAGCTCGCGCACCCCTATCGCTTCCTCGCCCACAACGGCGAGATCAACACCGTACGCGGCAACGTCAACTGGATGAACGCCCGCCGCCGGACGATGGAATCCGAGCTGCTCGGCCCCGATCTCGATAAGCTGTGGCCGATCATCCCGCATGGCCAGTCGGACACCGCGTGCCTCGACAACGCGCTCGAGCTGCTGATCGCCGGCGGCTATTCGCTCGCCCACGCGATGATGATGCTGATCCCCGAGGCGTGGGCGAAGAACCCGCTGATGGATCCGGCGCGCCGCGCGTTCTACGAATACCACGCCGCGCTGATGGAGCCGTGGGACGGCCCGGCCGCGGTCGCCTTCACAGACGGCCGCCAGATCGCCGCGACGCTCGACCGCAACGGCCTGCGCCCGGCGCGCTGGTGCGTGACCAAGGACGATCTCGTGTGCCTCGCCTCGGAAAGCGGCGTATTGCCGTTCGCCGACGAGGACATCACCCGCAAGTGGCGCCTGCAGCCCGGCCGCATGCTGCTGATCGACTTCGAGCAGGGGCGGATCATCGAGGACGAGGAGCTCAAGGCCGAGCTCGCCAACGCGCGGCCTTACGCCAAGTGGCTCGACCAGGCGCAGTACAAGCTCAAGGATCTCGACGTGATCGATTCGGCGCTCACCGAGCTGCCCGAAGACGACGATACATTGCTCCAGCGCCAGCAGGCGTTCGGCTACACCCAGGAAGACGTCGCCAAGTTCCTCGAGCCGATGGCGCTCACGGCCGACGATCCGATCGGCTCGATGGGCACCGACACGCCGATCGCGGTGCTGTCGGACAAGAGCCGGCTGCTCTACGACTATTTCAAGCAGAACTTCGCCCAGGTCACCAACCCGCCGATCGACCCGATCCGCGAGGAGCTGGTGATGAGCCTGACCAGCATGATCGGCCCGCGCCCGAACCTGCTCGGGCACGAGGCCGGCACCCACAAGCGGCTCGAGATCGACCAGCCGATCCTCACCAACCGCGAGATCGCGAAGATCCGCTCGGTCGAGGAATCATTGGACGGCGCGTTCCGCACCGCGACGGTCGACATGACCTGGGACGCCTCGACCGGCGCCGCGGGGCTTGCCGCCGCGATCCGCGAGATGTGCTGGCACGCCACCGAATGCGTGCTGGCCGACAAGAATATCCTGATCCTGTCCGACCGGATGCAGAGCGAGAGCCGCATCCCGATGCCGGCCCTGCTCGCGACCGCCGCGGTGCACCACCACCTGGTGCGCCAGGGCCTGAGGATGCAGACCGGCCTGGTGGTCGAGACCGGCGAAGCGCGCGAGGTGCACCACTTCTGCGTGCTCGCGGGCTACGGAGCCGAGGGGATCAACCCCTACCTCGCGTTCGAGACGCTCGAGCATCTGCGTGCGACCAAATATCCCGAGCTGACGGCAGAGGAAGTCCGCAAGAACTACATCAAGGCGATCGGCAAGGGCGTGCTCAAGGTGATGTCCAAGATGGGCATCTCGACCTACCAGTCGTATTGCGGCGCGCAGATCTTCGACGCGGTCGGGCTGAACCAGGCGTTCATCGACCAGTTCTTCACCGGCACCGCGACCACCATCGAAGGCATCGGCCTGGCCGAAGTTGCCGAGGAAGCGGTCCGCCGCCACGCGACCGCCTACGGCGACAACCCGATCTACCAGCACATGCTCGATGTCGGCGGGATCTACCAATACCGCCTGCGCGGCGAAGACCATGCGTGGACGCCGCACACGGTGTCGCAGCTCCAGCACGCGGTGCGCGGCAACAACCCGGCGAACTACGAGGAGTTCGCGGCATCGATCAACGAGCAGTCGGAACGGCTGCTGACGATCCGCGGGCTGATGGAACTCAAGAAGGCCGATCGGCCGCTGGACCTCAGCGAGGTCGAGCCGGCGA
Organism: Sphingomonadaceae bacterium; assembly: GCA_036384795.1. Taxonomy (GTDB): domain Bacteria; phylum Pseudomonadota; class Alphaproteobacteria; order Sphingomonadales; family Sphingomonadaceae; genus Andeanibacterium. The sequence goes on from DASVLP010000048.1 coordinate 3,207, forward strand.
GCGAGATCGTCAAGCGCTTCGCCACCGGCGCGATGAGCTTCGGCTCGATCAGCCGCGAGGCGCACACCACTCTGGCGGTGGCTATGAACCGCATCGGCGGGCGCTCGAACACCGGCGAGGGCGGCGAGGAAGCGGATCGCTTCAAGCCGCTGCCCAACGGCGATTCGATGCGCAGCCGGATCAAGCAGGTCGCCAGCGGCCGCTTCGGGGTGACCGCCGAATACCTCGTCAACGCCGACGACATCCAGATCAAGATGGCCCAGGGCGCGAAACCGGGCGAGGGCGGGCAATTGCCCGGCCACAAAGTCGACAAGACGATCGGCAAAGTGCGCCATTCGACGCCGGGTGTCGGCCTGATCAGCCCGCCGCCGCACCACGACATCTATTCGATCGAGGATCTCGCGCAGCTGATCCACGACCTCAAGAACGTGAACACCCGCGCGCGAATTTCGGTCAAGCTGGTCAGCGAAGTCGGCGTCGGCACGGTCGCCGCCGGGGTCTCCAAGGCGCGCGCCGACCACGTGACGATCTCGGGCTACGAAGGCGGCACCGGCGCCTCGCCGCTGACCAGCCTGACCCACGCGGGCAGCCCGTGGGAGATCGGCCTCGCCGAAACCCAGCAGACCCTGCTGCTCAACGATCTGCGCAGCCGCATCGCGGTGCAGGTCGACGGCGGCATCCGCACCGGGCGCGACGTCGCGATCGGCGCATTGCTCGGTGCCGACGAGTTCGGCTTCGCCACCGCGCCGCTGATCGCGGCCGGCTGCATCATGATGCGCAAGTGCCACCTGAACACTTGCCCGGTGGGGGTCGCGACCCAGGATCCGGTGCTGCGCGCGCGCTTTGTCGGCCAGCCCGAGCACGTGATCAACTACTTCTTCTTCGTCGCCGAGGAACTGCGCCAGATCATGGCCGAGATGGGCTTCCGCACCGTCGAGGAGATGATCGGCCGGGTCGACCGGCTCGATACCCGCCGCGCGGTCGGCCATTGGAAGGCGCAGGGCATCGACCTGTCGAAGCTGCTCCACCAGGTTCCGCTGAAGCCTGGCGCGCCGCTGCACCACACCAGCGAGCAGGACCACGGGCTGCAGCACGCGCTCGACGTCGAGCTGATCGACGCGTGCGCGCCGGCGATCGAGCGCGGTGAGCCGGTGGTGCTCGAGCGCCGGGTGCGCAACGTCAACCGCACCGTCGGCGCGATGCTGTCGGGCCGAATCGCCGAGAAATATGGCCATGCCGGGCTCAAGCTCGAGACGGTCCGGATCAACTTCACCGGCGTCGCGGGCCAGAGCTTCGGCGCGTGGCTCGCCCACGGCGTCACGCTCGACCTCGTCGGCGACGCGAACGACTACGTCGGCAAGGGCCTTTCGGGCGGCCGCCTGATCGTGCGCCAGCCGGCCAGCGCGCCGCGCGAGCCGACCGACAACATCATCGTCGGCAACACCGTGCTCTACGGTGCGATCGCGGGCGAAGCCTATTTCAACGGCGTCGCGGGCGAGCGCTTCGCGGTGCGCAATTCGGGCGCGGTCGCGGTGGTCGAAGGCACCGGCGACCATGGCTGCGAATACATGACCGGCGGAGTGGTCTGCGTGCTCGGCAAGACCGGGCGCAACTTCGCGGCCGGCATGTCGGGGGGGATCGCCTATGTCTACGATCCCGACGGCACGTTCGCCGGCCTGTGCAACCCGGCGCAAGTCGACCTGCTGCCGATTTCGCCCCAACCCGACGCGGAAGAGGGAACCGGCCGCCCGCAGCAGCGCGCGGTGAGCGTGACCGACTACGGCATGGGCGACATGCTGCGCCACGACGCCGAGCGGCTGCGCATCCTGGTCGAGCGGCACAAGCTCCACACCGGCTCGGCGCGCGCCGCCGCGCTGCTCGAGGATTGGGACGCGGCGCTCGGCAAATTCGTCAAGGTGATGCCGCGCGATTACGCCCGCGCGCTCCAGCAGCTCGAAGCCGAGCGCGAAGAAGCCGCCAGCGTGGCGGCGGAATAGTTATGGCGGTGGGTATTCCGACGATCCTCCCCTGCAAGGGGAGGGGGACCGCGCGCGAAGCGCGTGGTGGAGGGGTGTCCACCTCGCCGTTAGGGCGACACCCCTCCGTCATTCGCTGCGCGAATGCCACCTCCCCTTGCAGGGGAGGATCGATGAACGTGTCGCGTTTTCAAAATACATATCCGCGTTTGGATTGGGATTACTGAAGTGGGCAAGGAAACCGGCTTTCTCGAAGTCGACCGGCACGACAAGTCCTACGAGGACCCGGCCGAGCGGATCAGGAACTACAAGGAATTCGCGATCCCGATGGGGAACGAGCGGCTGCGCGAGCAGGCCAGCCGCTGCATGAACTGCGGGATTCCGTACTGTCACAACGGCTGTCCGGTGAACAACCAGATCCCGGACTGGAACGACCTGGTCTACAAGGACGACTGGCTGACGGCGGTCGAGAACCTGCACTCGACCAACAACTTCCCCGAATTCACCGGCCGCGTGTGCCCCGCCCCGTGCGAGGCGGCGTGCACGCTGAACCTGATCGACCAGCCGGTGACGATCAAGTCGATCGAAGCCGCGCTGGGCGACCGCGGGTGGAAGGAAGGCTGGATCAAGCCGCAAGTTCCGGCGCGCCGCACTGGCAAGTCGGTGGCAGTGGTCGGCTCGGGCCCCGCGGGCATGGCCTGCGCCCAGCAGCTCGCCCGCGCCGGCCATTCGGTGACCCTGTTCGAGAAGAACGACCGGATCGGCGGGCTGCTGCGCTACGGCATCCCCGACTTCAAGCTCGAGAAGCACCTGATCAACCGGCGCTGCGCGCAGATGGAAGCCGAAGGCGTGACCTTCAAGACTTCGACCGAAGTCGGGGTCGACGTCTCGTTCAAGTCGCTGCGCGAGAACTTCGACGCGGTGGTGCTGTCGGGCGGCGCGGAAGACGCGCGGCCGCTGACGATCCCGGGCGCCGAGCTGCCCGGCGTGCGCCTGGCGATGGAGTTCCTCACCCAGCAGAACAAGCGCAACGCCGGCGACGACGAGTTCCGCGCCGCCCCGCGCGGCTCGATCCTTGCGACCGGCAAGCACGTGGTGGTGATCGGCGGCGGCGACACCGGCTCCGACTGCGTCGGCACCTCGAACCGCCAGGGCGCGGCGAGCGTGACCCAGATCGAGATCATGCCCCAGCCGCCCGAGCGCGAGAACAAATTGCTGACCTGGCCCGACTGGCCGATGAAATTGCGCACCTCCTCCAGCCACGAGGAAGGGGTCGAGCGCGATTGGGCGGTGCTGACCCGCGAGGTGATCGGCGAAAACGGCGTCGTCACCGGCTTGAAGTGCGTCCGCGCCGACTGGTCGGGCGGGCAGCTGAAGGAAGTGCCGGGCAGCGAGTTCGTGATTCGCGCCGACCTGATCCTGCTGGCGATGGGCTTCCTGGGGCCGAAGACCGCGGGCCTGATCGACCAGGCGGGCGTCAAGCTGACCGATCGCGGCAATGTCGATGCGAACACCATCGACTATCGCACCAGCGAGGACATGGTGTTTTCCTGCGGCGACATGCGCCGCGGGCAGAGCCTGATCGTGTGGGCGATCCGCGAAGGCCGCCAATGCGCGCGCGCGGTCGACGAAGCGCTGATGGGCGTGAGCGAGCTGCCGCGGTAAAAACTCGGGCGCGAAGTGGAGCGAGCGTGAGCGGCAGCCCGACGATCGTCACGCTCGCGATGAACCCGGCGATCGACGCCGATTTCGAAGTCGAGCAGGTCGCGCCGCTGCACAAGCTGCGCTGCTCGGCCGAGCGCTATCAGCCAGGCGGCGGCGGGATCAACGTCGCCAGCGTGATCGTGCGGCTCGGCGGCACGGCGGTCTGCCACTATATTTCGGGCGGCGCGACCGGCGCGACGCTCGAGCGGCTGCTCGACCGCCACGCGTTTGCGCACCGCGCGATCCCCGTCGCCGGATCGACGCGCATCGCCTGCAATGTGGTCGAGACCGCCACGGGCCGCGAGTTCCGCTTCGTCCCGCCGGGGCCGACGCTCGCCGAGCCCGAATGGCGCGGCGCGCTCGCGGCGCTCGAGGAAGCGCAGGGCGAATGGCTGGTCGCCAGCGGCTCGCTGCCACCCGGAGCGCCGGACGACTTCTACGCCCGTGTCGCCCGGGTCGCGCGCAATCGCGGGATGCGCGTGGTGCTCGACACGTCGCACGAGCCGCTGCGGGAAGGCCTCGCGGCGGGCAGCATCCACCTGGTGAAGCCGAGCGAGGAAGAGCTCGAGCAGTTCGTCGGCCGCAAGCTTTCGACGCTCGAGGAGATCGGCGGTGCGGCGATGGAAATCGTCGCGGCGGGCCACGCCGAGCTGGTTGCGGTGACCCTCGGCGCCGAGGGTGGGATCCTCGCCGCTCGCGACGGCTGGCGCGGCCTGCCGGCGTTCGCGGTCGAGGCCCGCAGCGCGGTCGGCGCGGGCGACAGCTTCGTTGCGGCGATGGTGCTGAAGCTCGCGCTCGGCTGGGCTGCGTTCGAAGCGTTCCGCTACGGCATGGCCGCCGGGGCCGCGGCAGTGATGACGCCGGGCACCGAAATGTGCCATCCAGCAGACGTCGAGCGGCTCTACCGCGAGTCGTTGGCCAAGGAAAACGGGGGCTGAGCGAGAGGAAACAGGAATGGAAGTGCGCCCGCTGCACCCGATCTTCGCCGCCGAACTGGTCGGCGCCGACCTGACGAGCGATCCCGGCCCCGAGCTGGTCCGGACGGTCGAGGACGCGATGGCCCGCTACGGCGTGCTCGCGATCCGCGATGCGGAAATCAGCGACGAGCAGCAGAAGACCTTCAGCCGCGCGTTTGGCCCGCTCGAAATCCCGAGCCGGGCCCCCGGGGCGCCCGACCGGCCGGCCGGCAAGCGCCGGTTCGACCCGCAGATCTTCTACGCCGGCAATCTCGACCACAACGACGAGATCATTCCCTACGGCGCCGAGGCGGCCAAGCTCGCCCGCGGGGCCGAGCGGTTCCATACCGACAGCTCGTTCCACACGATGCCGACCAAATGGTCGCTGCTCCACGGCGTCGAGACCCCGCCGCCGAGCGCGGGCGGCGATACCCTGTTCGTCGACGCGCGCGCCGCCTACGACGACCTGCCGAACGCGATGAAGGCGCGGATCGAGGGCCTGATCGGCATCCACGATTTCTGGATCGGCCGCCAGCGCGCAGGGCTCAAGGGCGAGATCACCCCCGAGATGCGCCGGGTCATCCCGTTCCCGACGGTCGAGCATCCGCTGGTCAACACGATGCCCTACGGCCGCAAGGCGCTGTACGTCGGCGGCCACTGCGTCGGCGTCAAGGGCATGGACGAGGCCGAGGGCATGGCGCTGATCGAACAGCTCTACGCCCACGCCACGCAGGACAAGTACATCTACCGCCACCACTGGAAGCGTTGGGATCTGGTGATCTGGGACAATCGCTGCACGATGCATGCGGCTACCCCGCTCTTGAGCAACGACTACCGCCGCGACATGCGCCGCACGACGATCAACGAAAGCGGGCCCGAAACCAGCGCCTACCAGTGGATGGGCCTCGACGAAGCGGCCTGAGCCGCGCGTCGTCCCGGGCTTGACCCGGGACCCCTGGCGGACAGCGATCCCGGCTTTCGCCGGGATGACTACGGACGCTAGCTCGCCGCTTCCTTAGCCGGCCGGTACATGTCCTGCACCACGTCGCCCGGAGCACCCGCCGATTGCGGATCGCGGATCGTGGTCCGGCGCATGTCGCGGCGGTAGCGGGCCTCATCGAAATCGCCGGCGCGGTGGAACGTGCACAAGTTGTCCCAGATCGCCATGTCGCCCGCGCGATAGTCGACCGCGAAAGTGTATTGCGGCTGGGTAACCCAGGCGTTGAGCTCATCGATCAGCGCGCGGCCCTCGGCGCGGTCCATCCCGACGATGTCGCGCGCGTGGGCCCCGAGGTACAGCGTCTTGCGGCCCGAGCCGGGATGGACGTGGACCAGCGGGTGGGTCGCGTGCTGGAACTCGTCGATCTGTTCCTCGGTGTAAGGGTAGCCGGCCTTCATCCGCGACCAGAAATAGCAGTGGCGCGCTTCGAGCCCGTCGATCCGGTCCTTCATGCCCTGCGGCAGGTCGTCGTAGGCGCTGCGCGCGTCGGCGAACCACGTCGGCGCGCTGTGCGCCGGCGCTTCGTGGCACAACAGCAGGCTCTGCGCCGCGCGTACCGCCATGAACGAGCTGTCGATGTGCCACAGCCGGTTTCCGCGGTTGGTGATCCGCCGCATCTCGTCGTCGACGATGTTGCCCTTGCGATCGATGTTCGAGGCATCGGACAGCGCCGGATGCGAGAAGCGCGGACCGTCCTTCAGAACCGGCGCGAGGATGATGTCGCCGAAGATCCGTGTGAATGCGACGTGGCTCGCGTCGTCGAGCCCGGTGTCGCGCCACACGGTGACGCCCCACCGGTTCTGGATCGCGACGATTTCCCGCGCGGTTTCGGCATCGAGCGGCTGCGAGATGTCGACGCCTGAAACTTCGGCGCCGAAGCGCGGCAGGATCGGCTCAACCCTGATCGCCATCGTCCGTCTCCCGCTCGGTCTCTTGTTAGCAAGCTAACCATATACCGGAATACGAAGGGGCGCAATCGGCCGGTCGGACGGACTTACCAGTCGATCGGGCCGCGGCCCTGCGCGGTGAGGAACGCATTCGCCTTGCTGAACGGCCTTGAGCCGAAAAAGCCGGCATGAGCGGACAGCGGGCTGGGATGGGCAGAGGCAAGGATCAGGTGGCGGCCGCCCGCCGAGAGCTGGGGAATGCGTTCGGCCTTCTTGCGCGCATGGCTGCCCCAGAGGATGAACACGCTGGGTTCCGCCCGCTCGGCCACCGCCGCGACGGCGGCATCGGTGATCGCCTCCCACCCTTTGTTCTGGTGCGATCCGGCCTGCCCGGCCTCGACCGTCAACGCGTTGTTCAACAGCAGCACGCCCTGCCGCGCCCAATGCTCGAGATTGCCGTGCGGCGGGACCGCGACGCCGAGATCGTCGCGCAATTCCTTGTAGATGTTCGCCAGCGAGGGCGGCACCCGCACCCCTTCGGGCACCGAGAAGCACAACCCGTGCGCCTGGCCCGGCCCGTGGTACGGATCCTGGCCGAGGATCACCACCTTGACCGCCTCGAGCGGGGTCAGCTCGAGCGCGCGCAGGCGTTGGCCGCGCGGCGGATAGATCGCCTTGCCGGCGGCTTCCTCGGCGCGCAGCCAGCCGCCCAGCTTGCGCGCTTCGGGGGCGGCCAGCACCGCCTCGAGCGCCGGGCGCCAGGAGGGGGGAAGAGCCTCGCTCATCGCGTCTGCCTAGCTCCACCCGCGGAGCGCCGCCAGCACCCCTTTCGCGCTTTCCCCAATGCGGCTAAGGGCCGCGACATGGCTGTGCATTTCCACGAAGAAGACCTGCCCGCAGGCGTGCTCGCGCCCGGCCCCGTCGCGGTCGACACCGAGACGATGGGGCTCGTCACCGCGCGCGACCGGCTGTGCCTGGTCCAGATCAGCGACGGCAAGGGCGACGAGCACCTGGTGCGCTTCGCCAACGGCAGCGCGTTCGACGCACCCAACCTCAAGGCCGTGCTGGCCGATCCGGCGCGGCTCAAGCTCTATCACTTCGCCCGCTTCGACGTGGCGGCGATCTGGCACTACCTGGGCGTGCTGGCGGCGCCGGTGTTCTGCACCAAGATCGCGAGCAAGCTGGTGCGCACCTACACCGACCGGCACGGCCTCAAGTACCTCGTCAACGAATTGCTGGGCACCGACATCTCGAAGCAGCAGCAGAGCTCGGACTGGGGCGCCCCGCAGCTGAGCGACGCGCAGCGCGATTACGCCGCGTCTGACGTGCGCTATCTCCACGCCTTGCGCGAGGTGTTGGTCGGGCGGCTCGAGCGCGAGGGGCGGATGGCGCTTGCGCAGGCGTGCTTCGATTTCCTGCCGACCCGCGCCTTGCTCGACCTTGCCGGCTGGGCCGACAAGGACATTTTCAGCCACGAATAGCGGCCCGGTGCGTTAGGAAGCCATGACCGCGCCGATGATCGCCCAGGCCGAACAGCTGCGCAGCAGCCGGCGCCGGTTCGCGGCCCCCGGCGGCTCGCACGACCGGCTGATCGCGCGGCTCAACAAGTTCCTCCCGGCCGGGATCGGGGTGATCGCGGCCTTGATGGTGATCGTGCCGCTGACCCCGCGCGGCGAAGTGAGCTTCCTGCTCGACCGCACCAAAGTGGCGATCGCGCCCGATCGGCTGCGGGTGGACAACGCGATGTACCGTGGCCAGGACGCCAAGGGCCGGCCGTTCTCGCTGACCGCAGGCGAAGCGGTGCAGCAATCGGCGCGGGTGCCGCTGGTGCAGATGAAGGACCTCGAGGCACGCATCCTGCTGCCCGAGGGGCCGGCGGTGCTCGGCGCGCAGTCCGGCCACTACGACATCGACAAGGAGCTGGTCGCGATCGACGGGCTGGTGAAGTTCACCGCCGCCGACGGCTACCAGATGGTCGCGCGCAACGTCGCGATCGATCTCCCGCACAAGGCTTTGGTCGGGCAGGGCAAAGTCGAAGGCGCGACGCCGACCGGCACGTTCAGCGCCGATCGCATCCTTGCCGACCTCGGCGCGCGCACGGTCAAGCTCGACGGCCACGCGCGGATGCGCATGACGCCGGGGAAATCGTTGGGGCGATGAGCATCGCGGGGCATGCCGTGGGCGGCGCGGGCTTTTCATGGCCGCAGCGACGCCTTAAGAGGGGTCCGACCGCTCCGGGCCCGGAGCCTGTCGCTAGCAACCGGATGAACCGCACCTTGCGCCACTTGCCGATCGGACTGCTGGGCCTTGCCGCCGCGCTCGTCGCGCTTCAGCCGCTGGCCGGCGCACAGGGCATTGCCGGCCATGACACCAACGCCCCGGTGCAGTTCGCCGCCGACCAGATCGAGCTGCAGGACCGGCAGGACCGCGTCGTGCTGTCGGGCGACGTGGTGATCACCCAGGGCGATCTCACAGTGAAGTCCACCCGCGCCACGCTAGCCTACACCGACAACGGCGGCCTGCAGATCCATCGCCTCGACGCGACCGGCGGCGTCAACGTCGCGCGCGGCAACGAATCGGCGAGCGGCGCTGCGGCGGTCTACGATTTCGACAAGCGGATCATCACGATGTCGGGCGGGGTCAGCCTGAAGCGGGGCACCGACACGCTGCACGGCGGGCGCCTGGTGATCGACTTGCGCACCGGGCTGTCGAGCGTCGATGGCCGCGCCGGCAGCCAGAAGGCCGGGCAGACCGGCGGAAGGGTGACCGGCACTTTCACCGTGCCGAAGTAGGCCCGCCAAAAAAGCATTTTCCTACACGTCGCAAGATGTATAACCGAATTGGTTCCTTCAATTGCAGGAACCAACCATGGCCGACCATTTCGATACCCGCGCGGACAGCGTGTTTGCCCCTTCGCGCAAGCCGTTCGCGATAACCCCCAGCGATACCGCGGAAATCAGCCCGCTGCCCAAGGCGCTCTATATCGGCACCGGCGGCGACGTGACGCTGCGCGGGGTCGACGCCAGCCAGGACGTGGTGCTGAAGAACGTTGCGAGCGGAGATCGGATCGAGGTGCGCGCGATGTACGTGCGGGCCACCGGCACGACCGCGCAAGACATCGTTGGCCTCGCCTGATGCCCGGCATCGGCTTCGCCCTGGGAATTCGCAGGCCCCGCCGCCGCGAGGCCGATCCGCCCAGCCTCGTGTGGGGTCCGCTCGACGCGCGGCTGGATTTCTCGCGCCCGTCGCCGGCGAGCTTCGTCGATTCGTCCGGCTTCCTGGCGATCGCCGCGAGCGGCACGCCGCGGTTCGACCGCAATCCCGCGTCGCTCGCGCCGCTCGGCCTGCTGATCGAGGAGCAGCGGACCAACCTGCTGCCGCGCTCGGCCGAGTTCGACAACCCGGCCTGGACCAAGGCCGGCGGAGCGGCCGTTGCGGCCAATGCCGCCGCCGCACCGGACGGGACCTTGTCGGCGGACAAGCTCTCGCTGGCCGCAGGAGGCGCCGGAGGCTCGATCGCGCGGCAGATAATCGCGTGGCCCGGCGGCGCCCTCGGCGCGCTGTCGGCCTACGTCCGCCAGCCCGCGGCCGGGGGAGCCGCCGCCGCGCGCGTTACCACCGACAACGCGGTGGTATGGAACGGCCTTTCGCGCAAGACGCTTCTCAGCGCCGGCCAATGGCGGCGGGAGAAAGTCGAAGGCACCCTCACCGCGAGCGGCACGCTGATCGCCGCGATTTTCGGCACGCCGGACGCGACTCCTGTGGCCGATCCCGACTGCGCCGGCGACGTGCTGATCTGGGGCGCGCAACTCGAGGCGGGCGCGTTCGCGACGACTTACATCCCCACGGGAGCCAGCGCTGCCGCCCGCGCGGCCGACGTCTGCAGCACCACCGACGCGGGCTTGGTCCACTGGCTGGCGCAGCCCGGCAAGACAGTGGTGGTGCGGGCAGACAGCCCGGCCAGCGGCGCCCGGCGGGTGTTCCACGCCGCGAAGACCGGCAGCGAGGCGAGCGACTATATCTCGATCTGGACCAGCGACGCGACCGTAAGGGCCACCGTGGTGGCTGGCGGCGTGACCCAGGCGGACCTTGCGCTGGGCACGATCGCGCCGGGCGTTCCGTTCACCGTAGCGCTGAGCCTCGCCGCGAATCGCGTGCAGGCGAGCCTCGACGGCGCGGCGAAAGCGAGCGGCCCGAACGCGACCGTTCCCACCTGCGACACGCTGTGGTTCGGCTGCGGACCGAGCGGCGAACAACTTTGCGGCCACCTTTCGGGCGCATGGCGCTTCCTGGCGAGCGCGGGAAATGTCGAGGCGTTGAGTGCGTGAGCGCGGCTCACCAGGCCGACGCCGGAATCTTGCGCCGCCCGCGCAACAGCTTGAGGAGGGGACGCTCCACCAGCCAATAGGCCAGCGCGCCCATGCCAATTCCGCCGATGAACAACAGCGGGCCAGGGACCAGGCCGAGCAACAGAATGATCACCGCGTAGTGCAGCAGGTAAATCGAATAGCTGGCGTCGCCGAGAAACTCCAGCGCGCGGCTTTCCGGGAGCCTGCCGCGCACTTCCAGGCCGACGGAGCCCGCCACGACCATCGCCAGCGGCAAGCCTGCGATGAGAGGGCGAAGTTCGCCCGTGCCCCAATGCCAACTGAGCGCCACGAACAGCACGGTCCCCAGCGGCACGAGCCAAACCGGCCAGCGCCCGCCCGCCAACGTGAATTTGGCGATCGCGAACCCGAAAATGAATTCGAGGATGATCGGATGAGTAAGGTCGTTGAGCAGCGGGACGGCCGGGCGGCCGAAGACCAGGCCGTACACGACGAACGCTGCGAGCATTACCGGAAGCCACGCCAGTCGTCCGATCGCGAGCAACAAGGCGAACGAGAGATAAAACAGCATCTCGAACGCGAGAGTCCATCCCACGCCCCATACCAGCCCGCCGAAGCCGTCGGCGACGATCGACGGGATCAACGCGAAGGAGAGCAACAGGTCGTAGGGCCCGCTGCCCGGGCGTTGCAGGCCGAAGACGAATACGATCGCGAGGGTAAGCCACCACATCGGCAGGATTCGCTGAGCGCGGCGGGTGAGAAACCCGGACCAGGTGGTGGCGCGGCCTTGCGTCGACGCGACCATCACGAAGCCGGAGATCACGAAAAACAGATCGACGCCGTAGCCAAGCACCCGCTCATGCGGAGGATGGAAAGCGTGTTTGGCCACCACCGCGATAGCGGCAACCGCGCGCAAGTACTGGATCGACCGGTACACCTTCGGTGTGTGGCATACGCAATTCGGGAATCGCAAGCGAAATTCCAGCGCCTCGGGCACCCGACCGCCCGCCCGCGCGATGGCGACTACGCCGCCTTCAGCGCCGCGCGCGGGCTCCGGCGCGGGCGATCTCGGCGAGGCCTTGGGCGAGCAGCAGCTCGGCCGACTGGCTGTTGGCGAGCAGCGCGCGATGCAGCTCGGCCAGGCGCGAGACGAGCCGATCGAGCTTGTCCCCGCGCCAGCGGCGCAGCTGTTCGTGCAGGTCGCGCTTTTCGCGGAAGAATACCCGGCCCGAGCGCGATTCGGCGTCGAGCAACGCGCTGACGTCGCCGCGCGCGCCGAGCTTGGCCGACAGGCTGGCGAGCTGCGCCGCCCGCCGCTCGAGCGCCAGCAGCAGCCCGACCGGGTTCAGCGCGAGCTCGCGCAAGCGCTTGAGCTCGCCCGACAGGCGCCCGGTCTCGCCCGAGAGCACGGCATTGACCAGCGGCGCGAAACCGTCGTCCTCGGTCGCCGCGCCGATCGCATCGAGCGCTTCGGCGTCGGCCGTCTTGGGCGCCTGCGGGCTCGCGTCGAGGAACAGCGCGAGCTTGGTCACCTCGGATTGCGCGAGCCGGACGTCGAGCGAGGAGGCGCGCGCGATCCGTTCGGCAAGCCCGCCGGGAAGCCGCAAGCCCGCAGCATCGGCCATCCGCCGCACGTCTTCGGTGACCGTGCGCAGATCGGGCGGATAGAACATCGCGACCAGGGCATCGGCGCGCTTTTCCAGCAGTTTGGCGGTACGCGACTTGTCCGTCGCCGAACTCGCCACGACAAGGACCGGGCACGGCTCGCCCTGGCCGGCATCGATCGCCTCGAGCAGCAACGCGATCGCATCGTGCGCCTCGTCGCCGTTCGCGCGAACCTGGATGTAGCGGGCATTGCCGAACAGCGAGCCGGAGCGCGCCTCGTCGCCCAGCAGCACCGGATCCTTGCGCACGTCCGCGCCCGACAGCTCGACCCGCTCCTCCGCGTCGGGCAGCATCGCGGCGATGCGTTGCGCAGCGGCCGCGGCGCCGGCCTCGTCCTGGCCGCAGAAGAAGAACACCTTGCACTGCTGCGCCGCGCGCGGCGCGGTCGCGGCGAAATCGCGCTGGGTCGCCTTCACGAGCCGCCGCGGAGCTTCAGCGCAAGCCGGGTGACGATCCGGTCCGCGACGTCGCGGGTCAGGTTCTCGAGCGCAGTCTGCTCGGCGGCGATCGTCGCATATTCGCTCGAGACGACGTCGATGCCGGCGTCTGACCCGTCGGTCGCGTCGAGCACGATCTCGCCGGTGGAGTTGTCGACCAGCTGGTAGCGCGCGCGCAAGGTGCGCCGCTCGCGCCCGATCGTGTCGTCGGTCAGCAGACCCAGCCCTTCGAGCTTGTCGTCGAGCCGCACGTCGAGCCGGTAGCGCGCGGGGCCCTCGCCCCGGCCGAGCTTGTCCTGCAGCGCGTTGCGCATCAGCCAGCCGTCCTTGCCCTCGATCGGCGCGATCTCCACCGACGCGAGCCCTTGCGCGACCGCGCCGTTGGCGCCGCCGGCGTAGAGCGGGTGCAGCCCGCAGCCGGACAAAACCGCCAGCGCGAGCAAGGCGGCCGCGGTCCTCATGCGACGAGATTGACCAGCCGGTCGGGCACGACGATCACCTTGCGGACCTCTGCTCCATCGAGCGCACGCTGCACTTTCTCCGAGGCGAGGGCAAGCGCCTCCAGCTCTTCTTTAGGAAGCCCCTTCGCCACCGTCAGCGTGTCGCGCAACTTGCCCTTCACCTGCACCGCGACGGTCACTTCGTCCTCGACCAGCAGGGCGGGATCGACTTGCGGCCAGCCAGCCTGGGCGATCAGGCCCGCGAACCCGGCGCGATGCCAGGCTTCTTCGGCAAGGTGCGGCATCATCGGCGCGGCGAGCAGCATCAGCGCGGCGATCGCCTCGCTGCGAGTGGCCGACGGCGCGGCTTTCTCGACCGCGCTGGTCAGCTCGTAGATCCGCGCGACCGCCTTGTTGAACGACAGCGCCTCGATGTCCTCGGCCACCGCGGCGATGGTGCGGTGAAGCTTGCGGGCGAGCGCGAGATCTTCGCCCGCGCCATTTGCGTCGTGCTCGCCGAACAGGCGCCACAGCCGCTGGACGAACCGCCAGCAGCCTTCGATCCCCGCTTCCGACCACGGCAGGTCGCGCTCGGGCGGGCTGTCGGAGAGCATGAACCAGCGCACCGCATCGGCGCCATAGCGGGTAACGATGTCGTCCGGGTCGACCGTGTTCTTCTTCGACTTCGACATCTTGATCACCCGGCCGATCTCGACCGGCGCACCGCCCGCCTTGAGCACCGCCCCGTTCGCGCCGCGCTCCACTTCGCCGGGCCCGAAATAGATCTCGCGGCCATCCTCGTGCCGCGAATAGGTCTCGTGCGTCACCATTCCCTGGGTGAACAGGCTGGCGAACGGTTCGGCCACCTCGAGCTTGCCGATGCGCTTCAATGCGCGGGTCCAGAAGCGGGCGTAGAGCAAGTGCAGGATCGCATGCTCGATCCCGCCGATGTACTGCTCGACCGGCATCCAGCGCGCGACTTCGTCGCGGTCGAACGGCCGGTCGGCCGGCTGGCTGGCGAAGCGCAGGAAATACCACGAGCTGTCGACGAACGTGTCGAGCGTGTCGGTCTCGCGCGTCGCCGCGCCGCCGCATTGCGGGCAATGGACGTGCTTCCACGTCGGATGGCGCGCGAGCGGATTGCCGGGCGTCGCGATGTCGACGTCTTCGGGCAGGGTGACCGGGAGCTGCTCCTTCGGCACCGGCACCACCCCGCACGCGTCGCAATGGATGAACGGGATCGGCGTGCCCCAATAGCGCTGGCGCGACACGCCCCAGTCGCGCAGGCGCCACACCGTCTTGCCCTCGCCCCAGCCTTCGCTCTCGGCGCGGGCGATCACCGCGGCCTTTGCCTCGGTCACCGGCATCCCGTCGAGGAACTGCGAATTCACGCATACGCCCTCGCCCGGCTCAGCCTCGCCGGCGAACGGCTTGTCCGCGTCGGCCAAGGTCGGTGCGACTACCCGCACGATCGGCAAGCCGTACTTGGTCGCGAAATCGAAGTCGCGCTGGTCGTGCCCCGGCACCGCCATGATCGCGCCGGTGCCATAGTCCATCAGCACGAAGTTCGCGATGTAGACCGGCAGCGGCTTGCCCGTGAACGGATGCGCGGCGGTGAGCCCCGTCGCGAAGCCGAGCTTCTCGGCAGTCTCGAGCTCGGCCGCGGTGGTGCCGCCCTCGCGGCATTTGTCGATGAACGCGGCAGCCTCGGCATTCCCTTCGGCGACCCGCTGCGCGACCGGGTGATCGGCCGCGACCGCGACGAACGTCGCTCCGAAGATCGTGTCCGGCCGCGTGGTATAAACTTCCAGCCTGTCGCCGTCCGACAAAGTGAACGCGAATTGCAGGCCCTGGCTCTTGCCAATCCAGTTCTCCTGCATCACCCGCACTTTCTCGGGCCAGCCGTCGAGCTCGCCGAGCCCGTCGAGCAGCTCCTGCGCGAAATCGGTGATCTTGAGGAACCACTGCGAGAGCTTGCGTTTCTCCACCAGCGCGCCCGAGCGCCAGCCGCGCCCGTCGATCACCTGCTCGTTCGCCAGCACGGTCTGGTCGACCGGGTCCCAGTTGACCGCGCTTTCCTTGCGATAGACCAGGCCTGCCTCGTAGAGATCGAGAAACAGCGCCTGCTCGTGCCCGTAGTAGGCAGGGTCGCACGTCGCGATCTCGCGGCTCCAGTCGAGCGCGAAGCCGAGGCGCTGCAACTGCGCCTTCATGTTGGCGATGTTCTGGTAGGTCCAGCTTGCCGGATGGACTTTCTGCTCGATCGCGGCGTTCTCGGCCGGCATCCCGAATGCATCCCAGCCCATCGGGTGGAGCACTTCGTGGCCCTGCATGCGCTTGTAGCGCGCAATCACGTCGCCCATCGTGTAGTTGCGCACGTGACCGATGTGGATGCGGCCCGAGGGATAGGGGAACATCTCAAGCACGTAGCTGCGCGGCTTGTCCGCGCTGTCGTCCGCGTGGAAGACCCGGGCTTCGTCCCAGGCGCGCTGCCAGCGCCCGTCGGCCTGCGACGGATCGAATCGATTCTCGCTCATGCTGCCCCCTTAGGGAACGTCAGCCGACAGCGGAACGCCGCAAATCGCGTGCCTTGGTGAGGATGATGTCCTCGAGCTTCTGCACGGTCGCGGCCTGCACCGGGGCTTCGACCCACGCGCCGTTCTGCAGCACCTCGCGGCTGGCGGCGACCCGAATCGCGTCGGCGCGCAGATCCTGGTCGAGGATCGTGACCGAGATCTTCACCCGCTCGTTCGCATTGCTGGGATTGGCGTACCAGTCGGTGACGATCACCCCGCCCGAACTGTCGGCCTGGGTCAGCGGCATGAACGCCAGCGTCTCGAGGCTCGCGCGCCAGAGGTATGAATTGACCCCGATCGAGGTGACGTGGGTCGACGCCGCCTCGAGCCGCGGCCGCTCCCGCTTATGGCCGCAGCCCGCCAGCGTGGCGAGCGCGCCGGCGACGAGCAGCGCCTGCACTGCGCGCCGGGGAACCGAACTGCCGAATTCGCTACTGCCAGTCATCACCTGATCGATTCCCGTCCTGTCCAAGGGTGTGCGCTTGCGGCGAAGGCGGCCGCCTGAGCCTCTATAGCCGCAGCGGGGCGCGCGGCAAGCCTGCGCTCGCCGCCCATAGCGCAACTTCGCGCTGAACCGCGGATTAATCGAAAAACGGGCTGTGGGCGCGGTGCAACACTTTTGCAAAACAGGCGCCGTATGCGGAATTCCGCGCTGGCCAAGAACTGGCTGGAGACCTATCTAGCGGTGCAACATCCTGAATCTCGCATTTGCCATTTCGGTAAGGAACTATTCAGGATCGGCAAGTTTAATAGTTTGGGCAACAGGGGCGAGGCAAAAGGCGCAATGGCAAAGGTCCGCAAATCGGCGCTTCGCAGCGGTATTTCCGCCGCGGTGCTGTGCGCGGGCGCTGCGGCCTTGATCGCGCTGCCCGGCACCGGGCTGGCCTTGCCCAAAATCAATTCGGCCGCATTCAACAGCAGGCTCGAGATCTTCACTCCGGCCTCGGTCGATCCGCGGCTCGCGCGGCTGGTCGCGGACACGGCTCACGCCGGCACCCTGATGCGCTTCACCCCCGCCGGCGCGGCCAACCGCCCGGGCCGTTCGGTCACCGTCGCGGTGCGGGTCGACGAAGCAGCCGCGCAGCTGGTTTCGGTCCACACCGCGCTGGCTTCGGCGAAGGACGAAGCCGCGGGCGTTACCCCGGTCAGCATCGCGCCCAGCCGTTACAGCCTGGGCGTCGCGCGCGGCTACCAGAGCTTCGCCAACACTCCCGAGATCGCAGGCAGCCTGTCGAAGGATCTGAGCAACGCCGCGATGCCGGATCTCGCGAAGTTCGCGCCCGCGCCCGCTCCGGCCGGCAAGCCGAGCCGATTCGCCGCACGGATCGCGCTCGACGAACAGGAAAAGGCGGGCCGTGCGCCCCGTACATTCGATGCGTTGGGCGATCAGTCGGTCGATCTTGGCGGCAGCTACCGCGTGATGCGCAACCTCGATGTGACCGCCGGGGTGCGCTATTCGCAGGATCGCGATGGGCTGGCACCGTTGACCAACGGCAAGCAGGACAGCCAGGCCGTCTACGTCGGGACGCAGTTCCGCTTCTGACGAAGACCGCCGCCGATTGCTCGAAAGACCCCGCCGCGCGCGGGGTTTTTCTTTGCCTGCGCTGCCGACTTTGCCTAACCCCCGGCTGAGAGGACTGGCGAGAAAGGGCTTGGAATCGACATGGCACGCGTCGCGATCGTTACCGGCGGAACCCGCGGAATCGGCAAGGCGATCTGCCTTGCGCTGAAGCAGCAGGGCCATACCGTGGTGGCCAACTACGCAGGCAACGACGCGAAGGCCCGCGCCTTCACTGACGAGACCGGGATCGCCGCATATCGTTGGGACGTGGGCGATCACGAAGCCGCGCTGGCCGGTTGCGCGAAAGTGGCGGGCGAGGTCGGCGAGATCGACATCCTGGTCAACAACGCCGGCGTCACCCGCGACGCGACGCTGCACAAGATGAGCTTCGACGACTGGAACGAGGTGATGCGCATCAACCTCGGCGGCTGCTTCAACATGGCCAAGGCATGCTTTCCCGGGATGCGCGAGCGCGGCTGGGGCCGGATCGTCAACATCGGCTCGATCAACGGCCAGGCGGGGCAATACGGCCAGGTGAACTACGCCGCGGCCAAGAGCGGCATCCACGGCTTCACCAAGGCACTGGCGCAAGAAGGGGCCAGGTTCGGCGTGACGGTGAACGCGATCGCGCCCGGCTATATCGATACCGACATGGTCGCCGCGGTGCCCGAGCCGGTGCTCGAGAAGATCGTCGCGCGCATCCCGGTCGGCCGGCTCGGGCAGGCGGAAGAGATCGCCCGCGGGGTCGCCTTCCTCGCCAGCGAGGAGGCCGGTTTCGTCACCGGCTCGACGATGAGCATCAACGGCGGACAGCACATGTATTGAGCGAGCGCGCGTGGAAACCCGCTTCCATGCCGATGCCGGCGGCCGGCCGCAGCGACTTTGCCCACACCGAAAATCAAGGAAACGAGCCCGATCCCCGCTTTCGCCGGGATCACGAAAACTGTAGGTGGGCGACCATGACCGATCCTCGCGAAACCCGCATCGAAACCGACACCTTCGGCGAAATCGCCGTTCCCGCCGATCGCCTATGGGGCGCGCAGACCCAGCGTAGCCGCGAGAACTTCCGCATCGGCGGGGAGCACATTCCGCGGCCGGTGGTCCATGCGCTGGGGATCATCAAGCGCGCGGCGGCGCGGGTGAATGCGCGGTTCGGGCTGCTCGACGCGAAGCTCGCCGAGGCAATCGTCGATGCCGCGGACCAAGTGATCTCGGGCGAGCTCGACGATCATTTTCCGCTAGTCGTGTGGCAGACCGGCTCGGGCACCCAGAGCAACATGAATGCCAACGAGGTGATCGCGAACCGCGCGAACCTGGCATTGGGCGGCGAGCTCGGCAGCAAAAAACCGGTCCACCCGAACGATCACGTGAACATGAGCCAGTCGTCGAACGACACGTTCCCGAGCGCGATCAACATCGCCGCGGTGCGCGAGATCGCAGGCAAGCTGCTGCCCGCGCTGAAGGCGATGCAGACGGACCTCGCCGGCAAGGCCGAAGCGTGGGACTGCATCGTCAAGATCGGCCGGACGCACACCCAGGACGCGACGCCGTTGACGCTCGGCCAGGAATTTTCCGGCTATGCCCGGCAGGTCGCGGCCGGGATCGAGCGGATCGAGCTGGCGCTGCCGGGACTCTACCAGCTCGCCCAGGGCGGCACCGCGGTCGGCACCGGGCTCAACGCCCCCAAGGGCTTCGGCGAGGCGATCGCCGCGCAGATCGCGGAGGACACCGGCCTGCCGTTCGTCACCGCACCGAATAAGTTCGAGGCGCTCGGCGGCCAGGACGCGCTGCTGTTCGCGCACGGTGCGCTCAACACGCTCGCGGCGAGCCTTTACAAGATCGCCAACGACATCCGCTTCCTCGGCTCGGGCCCGCGTTCTGGCCTCGGCGAGCTGGCCCTGCCCGAGAACGAGCCGGGCTCGTCGATCATGCCCGGCAAAGTCAACCCGACCCAGTGCGAGGCGATGACCCAGGTCTGCGCGCAAGTGTTCGGCAACCACGCGACGCTGACGTTCGCCGACAGCCAGGGCCAGTTCGAGCTGAACGTCTATCGCCCGGTGATGGCCTACAACTTCCTCCAGTCGGTCAGGCTGATCGGCGACGCGGCCGAGAGCTTCACCGAGCACCTGCTCGCAGGGCTCAAGCCGCGCGAGGACAACATCTCCCGCGGGGTCGAAAATTCCTTGATGCTGGTGACGGCGCTGGCGCCGTCGATCGGTTACGACAAGGCCGCGGCGATCGCCAAGCAGGCCCACAAGCAGGGCCTGACCTTGCGCGAAGCGGCGATCGCCAGCGGCGACGTCAGCGCGCAAGACTACGACCGGATCGTGCGGCCGGAGAAGATGCTCGGCCCGGACCACGAACCGGCCCACGAACCGGCGGAGTGACGGCGCCCTATCACCCGCCGGTGAAACGCTCGATCGAGATCGCCGGGCACAAGACCTCGATCAGCCTCGAGCCCCTGTTCTGGGACCTGCTGCGCAAAGCCGCCGCGCGCGAAGGTGTGCCAATCAACGCGCTGGTCGCGCGGATCGACGCCGAGCGGATCGAAGCGGAACGGCCCCCGGGGCTCGCCGGGGCGATCCGGCTGTGGCTCGCGGCTCAGTAATTGCCGGGCGGATCGCTCGCCGGGTAGCTCTCATCGTCCTGCTCGTCGAGCTTCGACCAGCCGCTCGGCGGGTCGCGCATCGCTTCGGGGCCCGCGTCGCGCACGCGGCCGCGCTCGCCCTCGGCGAAGGCGGCCGGGTCCGACCGCCCGCGGCGGCCGAACAAGCGATTCCACAAACCCATGCGCGCACCATAGCAGCGCGGCGGAAAGGCTCAATAAGTCGCCGGGGGATCGCTCGCTGGGAAGCTCTCGTCGACCTGCTGGTCGACCTTCGACCAGCTGCCGGGCGTGTCGCGCATCGCCTCGGGGCCGGCATCGCGGACTTTGGCGACGTTGCCTTTCGCCGCCTGCCCGTGCGCGAACGCCGGGTGCGACGGCTTGCCGGAACCGCGCAGGAAATGCCAGGCGCCGTAAGCAAGGCCTCCAAGCGCGGCGAGACGCAGAACTTTCATTGCAGGGGCTCCTTCGTTCTTTTCCCGGCAACGCGCGGCAACGAGGAAAGCTCCGGCGGCCCCGCTCAGTCGTCGGACACCCGTTCGACATTCGCGCCGACCAGCGCGAGTTTCTCCTCGAGCCGCTCGTAACCGCGGTCGAGGTGGTACACGCGGTTCACCTCGGTTCGTCCGTCGGCGAACAGTCCCGCAATCACCAGGCTCATCGACGCGCGCAGATCGGTCGCCATCACCGGCGCCCCGGTCATCTGCCTGACGCCGTGAACGATCGCGGTGCGCCCCTTGGTCTCGATATGCGCGCCCATCCGGTTCAGCTCGGGCACGTGCATGTAGCGATTCTCGAAGATCGTCTCGGTCAGTACGCTTGTGCCCTCGCCGCGGCACAGCAGCGCCATCAACTGGGCCTGCATGTCGGTCGCGAAGCCCGGGTAGGGCGCGGTCGACAAAGTCACCTCACGAATCGGGCCCTCGGCAAAGACATGCAGCCCCCCGTTCGCCGGCTCGACCGACACGCCGGCGTCGCGCAGCGCCTGGACGGTCGCTTCCATTTCCTCGAACTCGGCGCCCTGCAACGTCACCTCGCCGCCGGTGATCGCCGCGGCGCAGGCGTAGGAGCCGGCCTCGATCCGGTCGGCCATCACTTTGTAGGTCGCGCCGTGCAGCCGGGGCACCCCGTGGATCGTCAGCTCGGACGTGCCGATGCCTTCGATCTCGGCGCCCATCGCCTTCAGCAGGTTGCACAAGTCGACGATCTCGGGCTCGCGCGCGGCATTGTGGAGCACGCTGCGGCCCGGCCCGAGCACCGCGGCCATGATCGCGTTCTCGGTCGCCCCGACCGAGACGACCGGAAAGCTGAACCGGCCGCCGGGCAGGCCGCCGTCCGGCGCGATCGCGCGGACGTAGCCCGAGGCGAGTTCGATATGGGCGCCGAGCGCCTCCAGCGCCTTCAGGTGCAGGTCGATCGGCCGATTGCCGATCGCGCAACCGCCGGGCAGCGACACGGTCGCCTCGCCGGCGCGCGCGAGCAGCGGGCCCAGAACGAGGATCGACGCGCGCATCTTGCGCACCAGGTCGTACGGCGCGACGCTTGAGGTCAATCGCGGCGCTTCCAGCGTCATCACCCGGCCGAAGTCCCCCGGCCGCGTGCCGGCGATCGAGGTCGACACGCCGAACTGGGTCATCAGGTGCTGGAAGCTGTCGATGTCGGCGAGCCGCGGCAGGTTGCGCAGCGTCAACGGCTCTTCGGTGAGCAACGCGCATGGCACCAGCGTGAGCGCGGCGTTCTTCGCGCCGGAAACGGGGATGGTGCCGGAAAGGCGCTTGCCGCCCTCGATGACGATCTTGTCCATGAATGGCGTTTAGCCGGAATGACACGTAGGGCAAGGCGATGGCATGGGTTATCCTTTGCGGTTGACGGCTTGCCGCGCGGCTCCATAGACCGGCCGGCATGACCAGCCGCAAACCGATCAAAAAAGCCGTGTTCCCGGTCGCCGGGCTCGGCACCCGCTTCCTTCCCGCGACCAAGGCGATCCCCAAGGAAATGCTGCCGATCGTGGACCGGCCGCTGATCCAGTACGCGGTCGACGAAGCACGCGAGGCGGGGATCGAGCAGATCGTGTTCGTCACCGGGCGCGGCAAGACCACGATCGTCGATCACTTCGACGTGGCCTACGAGCTCGAAACCACGATGGGCGAGCGGGGCAAGGACCTGAGCGCGCTCGATCCGACGCGCGCGACCCCCGGCGACATCATCTCGGTGCGCCAGCAGGTCCCACTCGGCCTCGGCCACGCGATCTGGTGCGCCCGCGCGATCATCGGCGACGATCCGTTCGCGATCCTGCTTCCCGACGAACTGATGATCGGACAGCCCGGCTGCATGAAGCAGATGGTCGAGGCGTACGACGTGGTCGGCGGCAACCTGATCAGCGTGCTCGAAGTGCCGCGCGAGGAAGTCTCGTCATATGGGGTGATCGAGCCGGGCGAAACGCCCCAAGCGTTCGGGGGCGCGCTGACCGAGGTCAAAGGCTTGGTCGAGAAGCCGTCGGTGGATCAGGCGCCATCGAACAAGATCGTTTCGGGCCGCTACATCCTCCAGCCCGAAGTGATGCGCACGCTCGAGCACCAGGGCAAGGGCGCGGGCGGCGAGATCCAGCTGACCGACGCGATGGCGAAGATGATCGGCGCGCAACCGTTCCACGCGGTGACGTTTGCCGGACGGCGGTTCGATTGCGGCAGCAAGCTGGGCTTCGTCGAGGCGACGCTGGCGCTGGCGCTGGAACGCGAGGATATCGGCGTCGAGGTGCGCGAGGCAGCCCGGCGGCTACTCGGCTAAGCGGGCTCCAGGCATGAAAAAGGCGGCGAAGGGAAACCCTTGCCGCCCGTCCACTCGATCCCTCGCGGGGCCGACTTAGTCGTCGTCGCCGCCCATCGCCGCCTGGTCTTCCAGCACTGCGAGCTGCGCGCCGTTCTGACCGTCGGAGAGGTAAGGCATCGGGTTCACCGCATCGCCGGCGATGCGCACTTCGTAGTGCAGGTGCGGGCCGGTCGCGTCGCCGGTGGCGCCGACGTAGCCGATCAGCTCGCCCTTGTGGACATGCTCGCCGGCGGAAACGGCATAGCCCGAAAGATGTCCGTAACGGGTCTCGATCTCGCCGCCATGCTCGATCTGGATGTAGTTGCCGTAGCCGCCGAACCACTCGGCCTTGCCGACCACGCCATCGGCCGAAGCATAGACCGGGGTGCCGCTCGGCGCGGCGAGGTCGACGCCCTTGTGGCCCATGTAGCGGTGGTGGATCGGATGATAGCGCATCCCGAACGGGCTGGTGATGCGCAGCGCCGCGACCGGCATCGACGACGGGATCGACACG
Organism: Sphingomonadaceae bacterium; assembly: GCA_036384795.1. Lineage (GTDB taxonomy): Bacteria > Pseudomonadota > Alphaproteobacteria > Sphingomonadales > Sphingomonadaceae > Andeanibacterium. Next base: position 26,664 of record DASVLP010000048.1, read on the forward strand.
CTGCCGCCGATCGACGAAGTGCTGAGGCTGCCGTTGTCGAGCGCTTTCCAGCTGGCGAACAGCTGGCTGAATTCCTCGTCGCCCTTGCCGAGCGGCGCGTTGGCGCCTTCGGTGAGGTTCGGGACCTTGGCGCTGATCTGCGCCGAAGTCGCCTCGGTCTGTGCGAGCGCCGGGCTGGCGGCCATCAACATGCTTGCGGCGATCACGCCGGCCGGCAGCGAAACGATTGCTTTTAGACGCATTGCGACTTGTTATCCCGTCCTAATCTCTCGGCGGCGCGAACCGCCAGAACCCCCAGGCACACGATCCGTGAGATTTCCGGGAACCCCATCCGGAAGTCGATCGTTTCGGATGTTAGTAAACCCCCATCCGTGCCTGGAGCCGAGCTAACCGGGCAAAGGTTTACGAAGCAAGCACACCATAGAAGCTTCGCGACAGTCCGGCTGCGAGACGCGCTGAGTCGTTGAACGGTGGCCGCAGGGTACCCGTGAAATATTGCGCAACCAGCATTTTCCAACGGATTTCCGCGGATTCCCCGCACTTCTCGCAAAGTGCGACGAAATGACTTGTCCCGATGCGGACGTGGCGGATTTCGTCGTCAAGGATTCGCTCGAGGATGCGCGCGCCACGTTCGTCGCCCGCCTCGCGCACCCGCGCCAGCGTGGCGGGCGTCACGTCGAGACCGCGCGCCTCGAGCACCATCGGCACGACCGCAAGCCGGGCCGCCACGTCATGGCGCGTCCTTTCGGCGGTCTCCCACAGCCCGCCATGGGCCGGAAGGGCGCCGTAATGGCTGCCGAGCGCGCGCAATTTGCGTTCAAGCAGCGCGAAATGCATCGCTTCGTCGGCCGCGACCGAAAGGAAATCGGCGACGAACGCCTCACCCATCTCGGCGCCGAAGCGCCCGGCCATGTCGAGCGCAAGATCGATCGCGACGAACTCGATATGGGCCAGCGCGTGCCACAACGCGAGCCGACCGCGCTCCGAGCCGCCGCGCCCGCGCTTGGGCATCCGTCCCGGCGGCAGCAGCTCGGGCCGTCCCGGCCAGGCGGGCCGGTCGGGCATCGCCACCTCGAAGCGGAATGCGAGCCGGCCGAGCCGCCAATCGCGCGCCACCCGCCGCGCCGCGAACGCCTTCGCGCGCGGCTCGGCGGTCAGCAGCGCGGCGCGAATTGCCTCGGCGACCGTCTCGCGCCCGCCGTTCAAAGCGCCTTCGCCGCTGCCAGGACTTCTTCGGCATGCCCTTTCACCCGCACGTTGTTCCACACTCTGGCGATCCGCCCCTCGGGATCGACCAGATACGTCGTGCGGACCATCCCGATGTAGGTTCGGCCGTAGTTCTGCTTCTCGGTCCAGATGCCGAGTGCGTCGGACAGGCCGCCATCGGCCGCGTCGCTCGCAAGCGGCGCCGAGAGGCCGTGCTTGGCGATGAACTTCGCGTGCCTGGCCGGCGGATCCTTGCTCACCCCGAGCAGCGCCACCCCCGCCCGCTCGAACTCGCCGGCGAGCGCGGAGAAATCCTGGTTCTCGATGGTGCAGCCGGGGGTATCGTCCTTCGGATAGAAGAACAGCACCAGCTTCCGCCCGCGGAAGTCCGAGGGCTTTACCGTGCCGCCGTCGGGGGTCTCAAGGGCGATATCGGGCAGCGGATCGCCCGCTGCGGGCAGGTTGGTCATCCTTCGGTCTCCAGTTTCTCGCCGAACGTCGCAAGCCAGGCTCCGGCAACGGCGTGCCGCGCTTTCGCAAACCCGTGGAGCAAGTC
>DASVLP010000049.1:0-8766 GCA_036384795.1 Sphingomonadaceae bacterium
GCGTGATGCCGTCATCGTTTCCACCGCCCGCACCGCGATCGGCAAGGCCTACCGCGGCGCATTCAACGCGACGCCCGGCGCGACGCTCGGTTCGTTTTCGGTCAAGCCCGCGCTCGAGCGCGCGGGGCTCGATCCGGCCGAGGTCGACGACGTGATCTGGGGCTGCGCGTTGCCGCAGGGCACCCAGGCGCAGAACATCGGCCGGCTGGTGTCGCTGCGCTCAGGGCTGCCGGTGACCGTGCCGGGAATGAGCGTCGACCGGCAGTGTTCGTCGGGGCTGATGGCGATCGCCACGGCGGCCAAGCAGGTGATCGTCGACCGGATGGACGCGATCGTCGCCGGCGGGCAGGAATCGATCAGCCTGGTCCAGACCAAGGACTACCGCATCGACTTCGACCGCGAGCTGATCCGGATGCACCAGGCGGCCTACATGCCGATGATCCAGACCGCCGAAGTGGTCGCCGAGCGCTACGGCATCAGCCGCGAGCGGCAGGACGAATACGCGCTCGCCTCGCAGCAGCGCACCGCGGCGGCGCAGGCGGCGGGCAAGTTCGACGCCGAAATCGTGCCGGTGACGGTCACGATGAACGTCACCGACAAGGCGACCGGCGAGGTCAGCCAGCGCGAGGTCACCATCGCGAAAGACGAAGGCAACCGCCCGGAGACGACGCTCGAAGCGCTCTCCGGGTTGAACCCGGTGGTGCCCAACGGCTCGATCACCGCCGGCAACGCCAGCCAGCTGTCCGATGGGTCGTCGGCTTGCGTGGTGATGGAGGCGGCGCTCGCCGAAAAGCGCGGGCTCGCGCCGCTCGGGCGCTACCTCGGAATGGCGGTCGCCGGCACCGAGCCCGACGAGATGGGCATCGGCCCGGTGTTCGCGGTGCCCAAATTGCTCGAGCGCTTCGGTATGAAGATGGACGACATCGGGCTGTGGGAATTGAACGAGGCGTTCGCGGTGCAGGTGATCTATTGCCGCGACAAGCTCGGCATTCCGGACGAGCTGCTCAACGTGAACGGCGGCTCGATCGCGATCGGCCACCCCTACGGGATGACCGGCGCGCGCTGCGTCGGCCACGCGCTGATCGAAGGCAAGCGCCGCGGCGCGAAGCACGTGGTCGTCACGATGTGCATCGGCGGCGGCCAGGGCGCGGCCGGGCTGTTCGAGGTGCTATAGGCCCGAGGCAGAGTGGGTGGCGAACTACGACATCATCGGGGTCGACTACGCTGATCTGCGCAAGCCCGAACCGCGCATCGCGGCCCTGATAGATGGTGCGCTTGGGGAGGCCCGGACTGTAGTCAATGTCGGCGCCGGGACCGGTTCCTACGAGCCGGAGGACCGCGACGTGACGGCGGTCGAACCTTCCGCCGAGCAGATACGTCAGCGCCCGCCCCTGGCTGCTCGGGCAATTCGCGGCCATGCGGAAGCGCTGCCGTTCGCCGACAAGTCGTTCGACGCCGCAATGGCGGTGCTCACGGTCCACCATTGGAACGATCAGCCGAAGGGCATGGCGGAAATGCGGAGGGTGGCTCGCGGGCCGATTGTGATCGTGACGTTCGATCCTGCGCACCGTGGCAACTGGCTGCTCGATTACCTGCCCGAATTGGCCGAACTCGACGACGTTCAGATGCCGCCGCTGAGCGCCTACAAAGCATGGCTCGGAGCGGTCGAAATAATCCCTGTGCCGATCCCGCACGACTGTGCCGACGGCTTCCTTTACGCATACTGGCGGCGGCCTCATGCCTATCTCGATCCCCGCATTCGCCGGGGCATGTCGTCGTTCTGGGCGATCGAGGGCGCCGATGCCGGATTGGCGCGGCTCGGGCGCGACCTTGCGAGCGGGGCGTGGGAGGAGCGCTATAGCCACTTGCTCGCGCAGGATAGCTGCGATCTCGGCTACCGGCTGGTGGTGGCGCGATGATCACCGCGCGTGCGCGCGCATCCAGTCCTCGACCACCGGGGCGATCCGGCGGCGCCATTTGCTGCCGTTGAAGATGCCGTAGTGGCCCACTTCGGCGGCGAGCAGATACTTCTTCTTCTGCGCCGGCAGCGCGGTCGCGAGGTCGAGCGCGGCGCGGGTCTGGCCGAGGCCCGAAATGTCGTCGCGCTCGCCTTCCACCGCCAATAGCGCGGTGTCGGCGATCGCCGCGGGGTCGACCGGTTCGCCGCGATGGGTGAACGCGCCCCTGGGCAGCGCATGCTCCTTGAACACCTGCTCGACCGTCTGGAGATAGAACTCGGCGGTCATGTCGCAGCACGAGAGGTATTCGTCGTAGAACTTCTTGTGCGCGGCCGCCCCGTCCTCGTCGCCTTCGACCAGGTGCTGGAAGTACTGGTAGTGGCTCATGATGTGCTGGCCCAGGTTCATCGCAATGAACCCGGCGAGCTGGAGGAACCCCGGATAGACCTTGCGCCCGGCGCCCGGGTACATGTGCGGCACCGTCTCGATCACGTTGTCGCGGAACCACGCGAGCGGGCGATGATTGGCGAGCTGGTTGACCTCGGTGGGCGAGGCGCGGGTGTCGATCGGCCCGCCCATCATCGTCAGCGTCGCCGGGCGGCAGGGGTGCTTCGATGCCCCCATGATCGCGGTCGCGGCATAGGCCGGCACCGACGGCTGGCACACCGCGACCACATGCGCGCCTGGACCGATGTGCTCGAGGAATTCGATCAGGTAGTCGATGTAGTCGTCAAGGTCGAACCGGCCGGCGGATAGCGGCACGGTCTTCGCGTCGGCCCAGTCGGTCACGTAGACGTGCGCGCTCTCGACCAGTCGCGCCGCGGTGCCGCGCAGCAGCGTCGCGTAATGGCCGCTCATCGGCGCGACCAGCAGCACTTTGGGGGCACCGGCGGGCAGCCCCGGATGGCTGAAGCGCCTGAGCAAGCCGAACGGCTTGGCCAGCGCGACCTCGCACGACACCGGATATTCGCGGCCCTCGCGCAGGATTTGCGCCATGCGCCACTCCGGCTTGCCGTGCGGGGCGTAAGTGTGGGCGAAGACCTTGAGCGCCGAGGCCATCATCGGCGCCGCGCCGTTGTAGCCCCACGGATTGCTCGGGTTGTTGAGGAACTCTGCCCCCGCCGCCGCCCAGGCGCTTGCGCCGGAAAGCAGCGCCCGCTGGAATTCGTAGGCCTGGTAGAGCAACGCGGGTCTCCTTTGCCGGCATGGTGGCGCAAATCCGGCCATGTTGCAATGCAGCAAGATCGATCCCCGAGGTGGGAATTCTCGGCCCCCACTTCAATCGGGCCGCTCCATCGGCTAGGGGGCCGCATGGCTCGCCCACCCCACACGCTGCCGCCTGCCGGAAAGCCGGCGAAGAACCTCGGCCCGTTGCGGATGATCTGGCGCGAATGCCTGAACTATCCGCGGCAGATGGGAATCGCGCTGATCGCGCTGCTGGTCGCATCGGCGGCGCAGCTCGCCTTCCCGGTGTTCTTCAAGCTGATCATCGATCACGCGTTCGGCGCCAAGGCGGATTTCGCGGTGATCGACCGGTGGTTCGAGTATCTGCTGGCGGTCGTGGTCGTGCTTGGCCTGGCGAGCGCGACGCGGTTCTACGCCGTCAGCTGGCTGGGCGAACGGGTGGTCGCCGACATCCGCCGCAAGGTGCAGGACAACCTGCTGCGGCTGTCGCCCGGCTTCTTCGAGGAGAACAGCCCGAAGGAAATCTCCAGCCGGATGACCAGCGACACCGTGCTGATCGACACCGTGGTCGGCACCACCGTGTCGATGGCGCTGCGCAACGCGATCACCGGGATCGGCGGGGTGGTGATGCTGTTCTACCTCGCGCCGCGCCAGTCGGCGTTCCTGGTGGGCGGCGCGCTGGTGATCGTGATCCCGCTCAGGATGTTCGGCCGCAGGATCCGCACCATCGCGCGCACCACGCAGGACCGGGTGGCCGACGTCGGCGCCAAAGTCACCGAAGTGCTGAGCGCGATGAAGATCGTCCAGGGCTTCAACCAGGAACGGCGCGAGAGCGAACGGTTCGCCGATGCGGTCGAGGCGACATTCCTCACCGCGCGGCGGCGCATCCTGCTGCGCGCGATCATGACCGCGATGTTCATCACCGTGGTGTTCGGCGCGATCACCGGCCTGTTGTGGGATGGCGCGGTGAGCGTCGCCGAAGGCACGATGACCGGCGGCACGATCGCCGCGGTGGTGACGGTGGGCGTGATGGTCTCGGGCGCGTTCGCCACCCTGTCGGAAGTCTACGGCACGCTGCTGCAAGGCGCCGGCGCGGCCAGCCGCCTCAACGAATTGCTCAACGAGAAACCCGGCATCGCCCCGCCCGAGCGGCCGACCGCGCTGCCGGTGCCGGCGCGCGGCGCGCTGACGTTCCAGAACGTTACGTTCCGCTATCCCGCGCGGCCGGAAGCGCCGGCGGTCAAGGATTTCTCGCTCGCGATCGAGCCGGGCGAAACGGTGGCGATCGTCGGCCCGTCGGGCGCCGGCAAGTCGACCCTGTTCCAGCTCGCCGAGCGGTTCTACGATCCGCAGGCCGGCACCATCCGGTTGGACGGGGTGCCGCTGACCAGCGCCGACCCCGCCGAGATCCGCCAGCGCATGGCATTCGTGCCGCAGGAAGGCACGCTGTTCTCGGCCAACGTGCGCGACAACTTGCGCTACGGCAACTGGGACGCGAGCGACGAGGCGATCTGGGAAGCCGCGCGCGCGGCGAACGCCGAAGGCTTCATCAAGGCGCTGCCCGAGGGCCTCGACACCTATCTGGGCGAAAGCGGCCTTCAGCTTTCGGGCGGCCAGCGCCAGCGCGTGGCGATCGCCCGCGCGCTGCTGCGCGACGCGCCGATCCTGCTGCTCGACGAAGCGACCAGCGCGCTCGATGCGGAAAGCGAGCGGCTGGTCCAGCAGGCGCTCGAACGGTTGATGGAAGACCGCACCACGCTGGTGATCGCCCACCGCCTCGCGACCGTGCGCTCGGCCGACCGGATCGTGGTGATGGAAGACGGCCGGATCGTCGAGCAGGGCACTCACGCGGACCTCACCTCGGGCGGCGGCCTTTACGCGCGCCTCGCCTCGCTGCAGTTCGACGATGCGGAGCCGGTGGGGGGATAACCCCGGCAGCCCGTCGATCCTCCTCTGCAAGGGGAGGGGGACCGCCGGACCGAAGGTCCGGTGGTGGAGGGGTGTAGCCCCCTCTGAAAGGGGGATACCCCTCCGTCTGGCGCTGCGCGCCAGCCACCTCCCCTTGCAGGGGAGGATCGGGAAATTGGCCAGATCAGGCACCGTCAAGCTCTCGGCAACGCTTGACTTCGACTCCCGCTCCGCCATCACCCGCGCATGTCCGTGTTCTTCACCGCGATCCTGCTCGGCATCGTCGAGGGCCTCACCGAGTTCCTGCCGGTGTCCTCGACCGGGCACCTGATCCTCGCGACCGAGCTGTTCGGCTACGATCCCGCGCAATGGGAAGTGTTCAACATCGTGATCCAGCTCCCCGCGATCCTCGCGGTGGTGGTGCTCTACTGGCGCACATTCATGGAAGTGCTGCTCGGAGCGCTGCGGCGCGACCGGGAATCGCTGCATTTCATCGCCAACGTATTGATCGCGTTCCTGCCCGCCGCGGTGCTGGGGGTGCTGCTGAAGGACCAGATCGACCGGCTGCTCGAAACGCCGCTGATCGTCGCCTGGGCGCTGATCCTGGGCGGCATCGCGATCTTCGCGATCGAGCGCCTCGCCCGGCAGGGCCCATACGAGCACGTCGGCCGGCTGCCGTTCGGCAAGTCGCTGGCGATCGGGGTGATGCAGTGCCTGGCGATGATCCCCGGCGTGTCGCGCTCGGGCGCGACGATCATGGGCGCGCTGGCGATGGGGGTGAACCGCAAGACCGCCGCGGAGTTCAGCTTCTTCCTCGCGGTGCCGACGATGTTCGGCGCGACCGCCAAGCAGTTGTGGGACCACCGGCACGAGCTTTCCGCCGGCACCGGCGCGGTCGGCTGGCCGGAGTTCGCGGTCGGCTCGGTGGTCTCGTTCGTGGTCGCGCTGATCGTGATCCGCGCGTTCGTCGCCTGGATCAGCCGCCACGGCTTCGGGCCGTTCGCGTGGTACCGGATCGCGATCGGCGCGGCCGCGGTCGCTTGGCTCACGCTCAGGTAGGTTGGGCGCCCGAGCCCCGGCCGCCGCGCAGGAAGTACTCCTGGGTGCCGCGTTGGAGCACTTCGTCGCCCTCGATCACCGCGGTGTTGGCATACGTGAAGCCCGCCGGAAGTTGGTCGTAGAGCTCGTCGAAATCGCGCTCGACCGTGCGGCGGTAGAGATCGGCAAAGCTGTCGATCACCACGTACGTCGGCTGGAGATCGTCGATCACGTAGTCGGTGCGCATCACCCGGTCGACGTCGAGCATGATCCGGTTGGGCGAGCGGGCCTCGAGCGCGAACACCGCCTCGGTCGGACCGGATAGGATGCCGGCGCCGTAGATGCGCAAGCCGTCAGGCTGACGGATCAGCCCGAACTCGACGGTGTACCAATAGAGCGCGCCCAGCGCCTTCAGCCGGTTGTGGCGCATCGCCTTCCATCCCGCGCGGCCGTATTCGCACATGTAATCGGCGAACGTGGGGTCGGTCAGCATCGGCACGTGCCCGAACACGTCGTGGAACACGTCGGGCTCCTCGATGTAGTCGAACGTCTCGCGGGTGCGGATGAAGTTGCCGGCCGGAAAGCGGCGGTTGGCGAGGTGCCAGAAGAACACGTGGTCGGGGATCAGCATCGGCACCGCAACCACCTGCCAGCCGGTCAGCGCGCCGAGCCGTTCGGAAAGCTCGCCGAACTCTGGCACTCCGCCGCGCGCGAGGTCGAGCTTGTCGAGCCCGGCGAGGAACGCGTCGCACGCGCGGCCGGGGAGCAATTCCATCTGGCGGGCGAACAGGTCGTTCCAGATCGCGTGCTCCCCCGCGCCATAGGCGCGCTGCGCCGGCTCGAGCCAGTCCTCGCCGAGGTGGGCCGGGCGCTGGAGCGGCGCGGTGAACACTTCGCCGCTCAGCGCCGGAAGGCGGGTGAAGTCGGTCTCCATGGTTGCGCCAACCGTCATATCGTTCGCGTCCCTGGCTGACAAACGGCCGGAACGCGGGCAAGCTCCCGCCATGGAGAAGCTCAAGCACCACGAATACGAGGATCTGCTCGAACCGCTGCAGCTCGAGCTCGCGCGGATGGCGCAATGGGTGCGGGCGGCGGGCGCGCGGATCGTCGTCCTGTTCGAAGGGCGCGACACCGCCGGCAAGGGCGGGGCGATCGGCGCGATCTCGCACGTGCTGAGCCCACGCCAGTGCCGCGTAGTCGCGCTGGGCAAGCCGAGCGAGCGCGAGGCGGGAGAATGGTACTTCCAGCGCTATGTCGCGCACTTGCCCAGTGCGGGCGAGATCGCGCTGTTCGATCGCAGCTGGTACAACCGCGCGGGGGTCGAGAAAGTGATGGGCTTCGCGAGCGAGGAGCAGGTCGCGGCGTTCCTTCGCCAGGCACCGGTGTTCGAGCGCCAGCTCGTCGACGACGGCATCCTCTTGTTCAAGTACTGGCTGACGACCGACCAGGCCCGCCAGGAAGAGCGGCTGAAGGAACGCCTCGACGATCCGCTGAAGCGCTGGAAGCTCTCGCCGGTCGATCTTGCGGCGCGCGCGAAGTATGCGGATTACACCGCGGCGCGCGAGGCGATGCTGCAGGCGACCCATACCGATCATGCGCCTTGGACGCTGGTCGATTTCAACGACCAGAAGCGCGGGCGCCTGACGCTGATCCGCAACCTGCTCGACCGCCTGCCCGATACCAGCCTCGCGCCCGAGCCGCTCGCGTTCGACCCGCTGGCGCAGCCGCCGCTCACCGAGAGGTTTTCGGTGATCGAGCCGCTGCCGCCCTACGAAGGCTAGACGCCCGCGCTCGCCTGCATCACCTCCCGGCCGTCGGCGGCGAACACGCCCAGCTCGATCGCATCGCCGGCTCCGCGCAGCGCCAGCACCAGCGGCTCGTCCGCGACCGCCGGGCTGAGCGCGCGGAAGGCGAAGCGTGTGAGCGCGTTGTCCCCGAACCGGCGCGCGGCAAGCTGGAGCAGCAGCGAGCCCATCAGCGGGCCGTGCACCACCGGCCCGCGGTAGCTCTCGACCGCGCGGACATAGTCGGCATCGTAGTGGATCCTGTGGGTGTTGAAGGTCAGCGCCGAATAGCGGAACAGCAGCGCCATCGAGGGCGTCACGCGCTCGACGGCGTCCCACCCAGCCTCGTCGAAGCGGGTTTCGCCCGGCGGGGGCGGGGCGGGCGGAGAGTCGGGTGGGGGCGCCGCGCGATAGACCAGCGTCTGCCGCTCGCGCACCGCGAGCATACCGTCGGCGGCAGTTTCGTGAAGGATGGTGACGAACGTCAGCGGCCCGCTCGCGCCCTGTTTTTCGGCGACCGCCTCGATCCGCGACACCCGTTCCACGCGCGCGCCGGTCCCGAGCGGGGCGAGGAATTCGCAGGCGCTGCCCGCCCACATCCGGCGCGGCGCGGCGACCGGCGGCAGGAAACTGTCGGGCGCGTCGGCGCGCATCGGATGGCCGTCGGGGCCGAGCGCCGCGGTCGGGGCGTCCGGCACGCACAGGCACCAGTGGATTCCTTGCGGCACCGCGCCTGCCGCCGGTTGCGCCAGGTCGAACGTCGCGAGCCAGCGGCGGGCGAGCGGCTCGTCCAGCAGGTCGCGCGCGCGCTCCTCCCGGCCGATCCACGCTTGCGGACCGGGCATCGCTAGGCCCCCGGCGAACCGGACGGCGATGGCGTCGGCGCGGGCGAT
>DASVLP010000050.1:0-28868 GCA_036384795.1 Sphingomonadaceae bacterium
GTTCTCGGCCGACAAAATGGTCTGGGGCAGCGATACCGGCAACACCCCCGGCAGCCGGTTCAAATGGTGCCAGTACGCGCTCGATTCCGCCTCCGGCCTGTCGCAGGCGCAGCAGAAGGCGATGTTCTTCGACACCGCCCAGCGGGTGTTCGTGCCCGGCGGGCGACCGGCCTGAGCTGAGGCCGCGGCCGCGCAGGCGCCGCGCCGTGCCGGCCCGCCTCGGCCTTGCGCTGCGGCCATCCGTGCGCCTGCGCCGCGGTGTCGAATTTTGCATAGCGAAGCGCCTCGCCGGTCAAGCCGGCAGCGCTCCATTCGGGAAATAGCAGATTGCTCGCGGGCCTGCCTTGGGCGGCGCCCGCGCCGACAGATATTGGGGAGAGATCGATGCAGGATTCCACCGTGAAGTCACTTGCGTGGCGCGTGTCCGCCTGGCGCAGCAAGGCGGTGCTCGCGGCCGGGGTCGCGGCGATCGCCATCGCGCATCCGGCGATCGCGCAGGATGCGGTGCCCAAGTCGCCCGATCCCAGCACCGCCGCGCAGGACAACGGCAAGACGCAGCAGGGCCTGGGCGAGATCGTGGTCACCGCGACCCGCCAGGCGACCAACCTGCAGGATACCCCGATCGCGATCACCGCGGTCACCGCCGGCGATCTCGAGCAGCGCGGCGTGACCAGCGTCAGCGACCTGACCTCGATCGCGCCGAACACCCAGTTCCGCCGCGTGCAGGGCGCGTTCGGCCCGGGCATCTCGGCCTACATCCGCGGCATCGGCTCGACCGACACCGGGCTCGGCGCCGAGAACCCGGTCGCGTTCTACATCGACGACGTCTACTATCCGGTGCTGCTCGGCGCGAACTTCGACCTGCTCGACATCGACCACATCGAAGTGCTGCGCGGGCCGCAGGGCACCCTGTTCGGCCGCAACACCCTGGCCGGCGCGATCAACATCGTCGCCAAACAGCCCAAGCTCAACGAAGTCTCCGGCTACGGCGAGGTCACCGTCGGCTCGTTCAACCGGCTCGACTTGCGCGCCGGGTTCAACCTGCCGATCGGCAGCACCGCCGCGCTGCTGGTTTCCGGCCTGTCCAAGAAGCAGACCGGCTATCAGAAAGAGCTCGACTTCACCTGCGAGATGAACGCGCGCGGCACGCCGCAGCTCGCCGGCTCGTTCCCGGTTACCAGCCCGCTGCAAGGCACGTTCTCGAACAACTCGCCCAGCGACTGCACGATCGGCCACTACGGCGGCACCGACGTGCGCGGCGCGCGCGCGAGCTTCAAGTGGCAGCCGCTGAGCACGCTCAGCTTCACGGTCACCGGCGACTACTTGCGCGATCTCTCCGACAACCCGGCGGATTCGATCGTCGACATCGATCCGACCCGCGCGAACGCCAACATGAAGAGCGAGGCGGCCTATTTCGGCCTGACGATCGACGACCGGTTCATGACCGGCGACCCCTATTCGACTTACGTCACCTACACCGACCGGATCCCGGCGTGCACGGTGATCCCGGGCAACACCTACTACAACGGCAGCGTCTCGCCGACCACCGGCGAGTGCACCCGCGGCGGCTACGTGATCCCGAACCACAACGATTTCACCAACTGGGGCATCTCGGGCAAGTTCAGCTGGGATCTCGCCAGCGACATCACGCTGACCGGCGTCTACGCGCACCGCAAGACCGACGAGACCCACACGTTCGACACCGACGGCATGCCGCTGGTGGTGGAGCACGTGATCAACCACCTTATCCAGAGCTACGACAATGCCGAGCTGCGGCTGTCCGGCAAGTCGGACCTGATCGACTGGGTCGGCGGGCTGTTCTACTTCAAGGCCAACGGCGAACAGTTCGCCTCGCTGATCCAGGCGAGCTCGGGCCTGCAGCGCTCGCTGCACACGTTCTACCTGCCGACCAGCAAGGCCGCGTTCGTCAACGCGACGATCCGTCCGTTCGGGCCGCGCTTGGGCATCGTGCTCGGCGGGCGCTACGCCGACGACAAGAAGCTGGTGCACTTCTCCAACGTGTCGGACCTCAGCCCGGCGGTGACCAGCTCCGACATCGTGTTCGACGTCGAGCCCAAGCAGAAGAAGTTCAGCTGGAAGGCCGGCCTCAACTGGCAGCCGACCGACGACATCCTGCTCTACGGTTCGGCGGCCACCGGCTACACTTTGCCCGGCTACAACCCGCGTCCGCTGCAATACACCCAGATCGCGCAGTTCGACGGCAACGAGGACATCGCCTACGAACTGGGCGCCAAGCTCGACTTGTTCGACCGCCGCCTGCGGCTGAACCTCGCGGGCTTCTACACCGACTTCAACAACCGCCCGACCAGCATCGGCGGGGCCGAGGCGCTGCTCAACGATCAGGGCCAGCCGCAAGTCGGCAACCAGCAGCTCGAGCCGCTGCCGGGCGGCCCGGACGGCTCGACCCGCTGCAGCACCACGCTGGTTCCGGCCGGCACCGGCATCGTCTGCCTCGGCCGGACCTACTATCGCAACCAGCCGGCGACGATCCGCGGGTTCGAGGCCGAGCTCAACGCCGAGCCGGTCCCCGGGCTGCTGATCAACGGCTCGCTCGGCTGGTCGTCGCTCCACGCGCCGGACATCGCGGCGAGCGTCAACAAGCGCCAGACCAACCCGTTCTGGACCGGCAGCGCCGGCGTTCAGTACACGATCGAAAGCAGCATGCTGGGCGGATCGATCACCCCGCGGATCGACATGACCTACGAATCGAGCCAGATCGTCAGCACCACCTCGACCAAGTACAACGACCTGCTTCCGGGCAAGGCGCTGTTCAACGGCCGCATCACCTACGACAACGACCAGTACGATTTCAGCCTGGCGGTGGGCGTCACCAACCTGTTCAACAAGTTCTACTACGTGAACGTGTTCGACTACCAGGGCCTGGGCTATCCGCAGACCGACGCCCAGCCGGCCGAACCGCGCGAGTGGTACCTGACCGTCAGCGAGCATTTCTGAGGCATTGGGCCGCGGCGCTCCCCTCGAGCGCGCCGGCCGCTCGCCGGGCTCACGGTACCCTCCCACGCCCGGCCGGGCCGGCTTCTTCGGAAGCCGGCCTTTTTTTCGGAAAACGCAGCCAGCAACCCGATCCTCCCCTGCAAGGGGAGGGGGACCGCTCGCGAAGCGAGTGGTGGAGGGGTATCTCCCTCTCGATAGGGCGACACCCCTCCGTCAGCGCCTCCGGCGCTGCCACCTCCCCTTGCAGGGGAGGATCGATTGCCCGCGAGCTAGAACCCGACCCGGTCGCCGCCCTTCAGGCCCAGCATCGCGCGCGCCTCGGCCGGGGTCGCGACTTCGCGGCCGAGCGCCTCGACGATCTGGCGGATGCGCGCGACCTGCTGCGCGTTGCTGGCGGCAAGCTCGCCCTTGCCGATGTAAAGGCTGTCCTCCAGCCCGACGCGCGCATGGCCGCCCAGCAGCACCGACTGGGTGCACAAGTCCATCTGGTTGCGCCCGGCGGCGAACGCGGAAAGCATGTAGTCGTTGCCGAACAGGCTGTCGGCGATCGTCACCATGTGCGCGAGGTTGCGCACGTCCGCGCCGATCCCGCCGAGGATGCCGATCACCCCTTGGATCAGGAACGGCGGCTCGATCAGGCCGCGGTCGGCGAAATGGGCGAGGGTGTAGAGGTGGCCGACATCGTAGCACTCGAACTCGAACTTCGTGCCGTAGGCCTGCCCGACCTCGGTCATGATCCGCTCGATGAACACGTTGTCGTTGTACATGATCCGGCCGCGGCTGCCCTCGACGTACTCGCGCTCCCAGTCGTGCTGCCACTGCGCCACCCGCTTGCCGGCGCCCGAGTAGTCGAAGATCAGCGGGCCCATGTTGAGGCTGCACAGCTCGGGCTGCGCGGCGTGGGCGCCTTCGAGACGCGCGTCGAGGCTCATCGTCGCGCTGCCGCCGGTCGAGATGTTGATCACCGCGTCGGTGCCCTGCTTGATCCGCGGCAGGAACGCCATGAAGTCGGCGGCCTTCGGGCTCGGGCTGCCGTCGGCCGGGTTGCGGGCGTGAAGGTGGAGCACCGCCGCGCCGGCCTCGGCCGCGCCGAGCGCCGCCTCGGCGATTGCGTCCGGCGTCACCGGCAGGTGCGGCGACATCGAGGGGGTGTGGATCGAGCCGGTCGGCGCGCAAGTGATGATGACTTTGTTCGACTTGCGCATGGCGCCCCTTTTCTACGATCGCATCGCTGGCAAACATGAGGGTTGCTGACGGTGTAAGATCCTCCCCTGCAAGGGGAGGTGGCAGCGCCGTAGGCGCTGACGGAGGGGTATCCCCCTCCCGAGAGCGGGACACCCCTCCACCACTCGCTTCGCGAGCGGTCCCCCTCCCCTTGCAGGGGAGGACCAATCAGGCACCTTGTTGGAAACGATACAATCGCCCTTCCTAAAGCCCCGCGTGGCACAGGTATTTGATGTTGAGGTATTCCTCGAGCCCGTGGTGCGAGCCTTCCTTGCCGAGGCCCGACATCTTGACCCCGCCGAACGGCGCTGTGGGGGTCGAGATCAGGCCGGTGTTGATGCCCACCATCCCGCTTTCGATGCTGCGCGAGACGGTAGCGATCGTCTTCGGATCCTGGCTGCACAGATAGGCCGCGAGCCCGAACGGGGTCGCGTTGGCGAGGCGGATGCCGTCCTCGACGCGGGCGAACCCGATCACCCCGGCGAGCGGGCCGAAAGTCTCTTCCCGGGTGAGCTGCGCGTCGTCGGGAACGTCGCCGAGCAGGGTCGGCTGGAACACGCGCCCGCTCGCCGCGCCGCCGCCGGCAAGGCAGCGCGCGCCGTGTTCGAGCGCGTCGTCGCGGTGCTCGGTGACCTTTTCGATCGCCGGATCGTCGATCAGCGGCCCGATGTCGCTGGCCTCGTCGAACCCGTCGCCGGCCTTCATCGCGCCGATCCGCTTGGCGAGCGCGTCGAGGAAGCGGTCCTTGATCCCGTTCTGGGCGTAGATCCGGTTGGCGGCGATGCAGCTCTGGCCGCCGTTCCTGAACTTGGCGATCAGCGCGGTCTCGACCGCGGTCTCGAGGTCGGCATCGTCGAACACCAGCAGCGGCGCGTTGCCGCCGAGCTCGAGCCCCAGCTTCTTCATCGTGCCCGCGCAGTCGGCGTAAAGCTGGACGCCGATCTCGGTCGAGCCGGTGAACGACAGTTTGCGCACCACCGGCGAGCCGGTCAGCACGCCGCCGATCGCGCGGGCCGAGCCGGTGAGGATGTTGAACACCCCTTTGGGCACGCCGGCTTCTTCGCCCAGCTTGGCGAACGCCAGCGCGGTCAGCGGCGTCGCGCTGGCCGGCTTGGCCACCATCGTGCACCCGGCCGCGAGCGCCGGGCCGACCTTGCGGGTCAGCATCGCCAGCGGGAAGTTCCACGGGGTGATCGCCGCGGTGACGCCGACCGGCTCGCGCTCGGCATAGAGCCTGCGCCCGGGGGCGGTGCCGGGCAGGGTCTCGCCGATCGCGCGGACCGCCTCGTCGGCGAAGAATTCCATGAACCCGGCGCCGTAATCGAGCTCGCCCTGGGCTTCCTTGAAGGTCTTGCCGTTTTCGAGCGTGATCAGCCGGGCGATATCGTCGCGGTGGCGGATCAGCAGCTCGAACCAGCGGCGCAGGACCGCGCCGCGCTCCTTCGCGGTTTTAGCCGCCCAGGCTGGAAACGCCTCGGCGGCGGCGGCGATCGCCTGCTCGGCTTCGTCGGCCCCGAGATTGGGGACTTCGGCGAAATCCTCCAGGGTGAACGGATCGTCGACCGCGATCGGCGCGCGGTTGCCGCCGATCCATGTGCCGTCGATCAGGTTCTTCGAAATCAGCAGGTCGGGTTCGTCGAGTGCGCCGCGCTGTCTGTTGCTCACTTGTCCTCGTCCAGGTTGGGGTTGGTGATCGGCGCCCCTCCTTCGAAGAGGTGCTCGAACCGGCGGTAGGTGCACAGCCAGCGCCCTTTCCTACGGACATACCGATCGGTCGCCAACGAGATCGTGATCGGCGGGTGCGTCGGCAAGATGCGCTCCCCGTTGGCGGCGTAGAGCATCAGGAAGTTGGTCGCCTCGGCGCTGTCGGGGCCGGTGAACCGGGCGCGGAAGTTGGTGAAGCTGTGGACCGACAGCCGCGGTCCCTGCGCGACGCGCCAATCGTAGAACTGCTGGATCTTCTCGACCCCGATGTAGCTCGCCAGCTGGCCGTGGAACTCGGCATCCTCGACGTAGTAGCTCGAGGCGTTGCGGCCGCCGTTGAAATCGATCTCGTGCCAGTACTCGGCAAGCTGGAGCGAGAGTTCGGCATTGAGCCGGAGCAGTTCCTGGTCGGCCATGGGCCCCGTTTCTCCTGTTGAAATGCTGTTTCGCTAAAGCGCCGCGTGGTAGATCGCGCGCGCGTCCGCCTCGGTCACCTCGCGCGGATTGCGGATCAGCAGGCGCTGCACGGTCATCGCGGCGGCGGCCATGTGCGGAATCGTGTTCTGGCTGATCCCGAAAGCGGAGAGGTGCCGCTCGATCCCGATCGCCTCGGACAATTGCTCGATCCGCTCGATGCCTTTGAGCGCCGTTGCGGTGTCGTTGTGGGTGCGTTGTACCCCCATTGCGACCGCGATATCGGCGTACCTTTCGGGCGCGGCTTCGAGGTTGAAGCGCAGCACGTGCGGCAAAAGCAGCGAGTTCGCTACGCCATGCGCGACGTGGAACTCGCCCCCCAGGGGATAGGCGAGGGCATGCACCGCCGCGGTGTTGACCGGGCCCAGGCACTGCCCGCCCAAGTGGCTCGCCCGCAGCATTCCGGCGCGCGCCTCGATGTCGTTGCCGTCGGCGCAGGCGCGCTCGAGATAGCGGCCGACCAGGCGGATTCCCTCGAGCGCCCACTGGTCGACCACCGGATGGGCGAACTTGTTGGCGTAGGATTCGATGCAGTGGGTGAGCGCATCGATCCCGGTCGCCGCGGTGACCGAGCGCGGCATCGTGCGGGTCAGCTCGGGATCGAGGTAGGCGAAATCCGGCACCAGGTGCGGGCTGACCACGCCTTTCTTGAGCTGCGCCGCGGTGTCCTCGACGATCGCGATCGGCGTCACCTCGCTGCCGGTGCCGGCGGTCGTCGGAATGCAGGCGAGGGGGACGCGGCGGGGCTTCAGCAGGTCGGTGCCGACCACTTCGGCGAACTCCTGCGCTCCGTCGAGCAGCGCGGCGACCAGCTTGGCGACGTCCATCGCGCTGCCGCCGCCGATGCCGACAACGCCGTCGGCGCGGAAATTTCGTGCGAATTCAAGCGCTGCGGCCAGCTCGCCGGTGGTCGGCTCGCCTTCGCTCGCTTCGAGCACCTCGACCGCGCAACCGGCGGCGGCGATCGCCTGCAGCGGCGCCTCGCACAGCGCCCGGATCGGCGCGCCGGTGACGATCAGCACCCGGCGGCAACCCGCGGCAGCCATGTCGTGCCCGCAATCCTCGGCAACGCCCTGACCGTGCCGCACCGTGCGGACGTTGCGCAACAGCAGTTTCTGGGGACTTTCCACGCGCGCTCCTCGTTCGCCCCGGCCCTTTCACTGTCCGCGACCCGGGTCTTGACCCAAGCGGCTCTAAAGCGCGGCGATATAACCACCGTCGAGCGGCAGCACGTGGCCGTTGACGTAAGCCCCGGCGCGCGAGGCGAGGAACACCACCGCGCCTTCCGCGTCCTCGGCTTCGCCGGCGCGCTGCAGCGGAATATAGGTCGCGACCGATCTTTGCGTCGCCTCCGATTGCGTGTCGTGCATCTTCGAGGGGAAGGGGCCCGGCGCGATCGCGTTGACGGTGATGTGGTCCTTGCCCAGGGCCTTGGCGAGCGAGCGGGTCACATGGTGGAGCGCCGCCTTCGACGCGCCATAGGGGTGCGCTTCCCAGCCCGGCACGTGCAGCCCGCCGATCGAGCCGACGTTGACGATCCGCGCCGGGTCTTGCGCCGAAGCCGCCGCGCGCAGCAAGGGCAGCAGCTCGCGCGCGAGGAACACCGGCGTGCGCAAGTTGACCCCCATCACCTCGTCCCAGTCTGCGAGGGTCATCCCGGCGAGGTCGCCCGGCGCATTGGTGCCGGCGTTGTTGACCAGGATGTGGAGCTTGTCCTCGCGCGCGGCGATTGCGGCGGCGAGCGCGGCCGGGCCTTCGGGCGAGGAGAAATCCGCCGCCAGCCCGATGCACGTGCCGCCCTGTTCGCGCGACAGCTCCTGCGCCAGCGCTTCGGCCCGGCCGGCATCGCGGCCGGTGAGGTAGGTCTTCACCCCGCGGCGCACGAGCCCGCGGGCGATCATCGTGCCGATCCCGCTTGCCCCGCCGGTCACCAGGGCGGTCTTTCCCGCTAGTGAAAACAGTGGATCGCTGCCGTCCATGGTTGCCTCCCGAGCGTTTGCGAGCGGCTTGCATAAGTGGCGCGCTTCACGCCGCGCAAGCGCCAAACCGGCGGCCGAGAAATATAGTTCACGCGGCAATTAACCGTGCCGGGCGGGGCAAGCCCGGCATGCCTACGGCCCTAGCCTGAGCGCGGAGGGCCGTGGCGGCGGCGGGCTTGCGCGCGCCCCGCTTCGCCCTAACGATGGGGCGTAATGCAGACGGAGAGGTCGCAAACACCGATGGCAATGCTCACCTGGTATCGCGAGGCGGAACCCAAGACCCGGCGCATCTTCTGGACCTGCAGCGCGGGCTGGGCGATGGATATGGCCGACAGCGTGATCTATTCGTACCTGATCCCGCTGTTGATGACCGCGCTGGGCATGACCCTGGTGCAGGCGGGCTTCATCTCCAGCGCGAATTTCTTCGCCGCCGCGCTCGGCGGATGGATCGGCGGCTGGCTGTGCGACCGCTTCGGCCGCGCGCGTATCCTGCAGCTGACGATCCTGTGGTTTTCCGCGTTCTCGTTCATTTCGGGCTTCGCGCAGAACTACGAGCAGTTGCTGATCGTCCGGGTGGTGCAGGGGCTCGGCTTCGGCGCCGAATGGGCGGTCGGCGCGGTGCTGCTGGGCGAAGTGATCGATCCGAAGCATCGCGGCAAGGCGCTGGGAACGGTGCACAGCGGCGCGGCGATCGGCTCGGGCATCGCGGCGATCCTCGCCGGACCGGTGGCTTCGGCGTTCGCGCCCGACTGGGGCTGGCGGATCGTGTTCTGGAGCGGGATCATTCCGGCGCTGCTGATCTTCCTGGTGCGGCGGGATTCGGACGATTCGGAGATCTTCAAGCGCGCGCGGGACCGCGCCCAGGCCGCCGGCAAACGGCATTCCCTGGCCGCGATCTTCCATCCCCGGGTGCTACGGATAACCGCGCCCGCGGCAATTCTTTCGCTCGGGGTCCAGGGCGCCGCCTACTCGATCAGCAATTACCTGACCCCGTTTCTTACGGGCGAGCGGGGGCTGACCCAGGCGAACGCGGGGTGGGTGGTGACCTGCCTCAGCGCGGGCGGCTTCTTCGGCTTCATCACCAACGCCTACGTCAGCGATTGGGTCGGCCGGCGCAACGTGTTCCGCCTGTTCGGCGGCGGGTTCGTGATCCTGTCGCTCACGTTCGTGCTGACCACCGCGGGCTTCACGGCACAGATCCTGGCGCTGGTCGCGTTCGTCTACGGCTTCTTCCAGTTCGGCATGTACGCTTCGTTCGGAGCCTATTTCACCGAGCTGTTCCCCACCGAGCTGCGCGGCGCGGGCCAGGCCTTCGCCTACAATTTCGGCCGCGCGGGCAGTGCGTTCTTCGTGATGTTCGTGCCCTTGGTGGCGCTTTCGACCGGGCTCAGCGCAGCGATGGGGATCATGGGCGCGGTGGGCATCGGAATCGTGCTGCTGTCGATCCTGTTCCTGCCCGAGACCGCCGGCAGTGCGCTCCACGATCTCGAGGCAGTCGAACCGCTCGCGGCGCAAGCACCCATTGCCCCCGCGGAATGATCCGCTCGCCGGCCCGCCCGCGATTCGGGCCCGGTGTCGCGCTGCGCGTGGTGCGGCAACACGTTAAGCCGTTTCGATCAAGAATGCGCGCCGCCCCACAAACGAAACGATGTTTCGTTTCGTGTTGACTCGATGGCGGGCGGGTGCGAGGTTCCTCAGCCGCCTCGAGGTGGGCCAACTACCGTAAAAAGCGGAGTTGCAGGGAGAGGAAACGATGGAGCTTCTATCGACGCGCGGCTTGCCGGAAGCCGGCCGGGCTGCAGCCTGGGGGGAAATCTACGCATCCCGGATGAGCCAGTGCGAGTTCACCCCGGGCGACAAAGGAAGGTTCGACGCCGAACTGCGGATCGGCCAGCTCGGTCCGGTCAAGCTCGCGCGGCTCACGGTCGACAAGTGCAGCGTGGAGCGCAAGCGCAGCCACATCGCGCGCAACTCGCCGCGGCTGTTCAATTTCCTGCTCCAGGCCGAAGGCGGCAGCACGTTCTACCACTGCGGCAAGGAGGCGGACCTCGAGGCCGGCGATTTCGTGCTGTGCGACACCGGCCTGCCGCACTACTTTCTGACCAACGCCCATTCGGTGACCGTGATGGTTCGCGTTCCCGGCGAAATCCTGCGGGCTTATCTGCCGACGCCGGAACAGTTCTGCGGTCAGCGCCTCGGCCGCGCGACGGGTTTGACCGGCGCAGTTGCGGCGATGGTGCGCGAACTGAGCGGCGGGATCGACGGCATGCTCGAAGCGGGCTGCGAAGACCGCGTCGCGCGCTACCTGCTCGAGATGATCTCGATGTCTTACACGATGGGCGCGCCCGCATCCGAAGAGGCTTCGGCCCTCGCGTGGCAGCGCCGCAAGGACGTGATTCAGTATATCGAGGACAATCTGCGCGATCCGGACCTTTCTCCGGCCAACATCGCCACCGGCCTGAGGCTGTCGCCCCGCTATCTGCGCACCGTGTTCGCCCCCGGCGGCGAGAAGATGAGCGCGTACATCCTGCGCCGGCGGCTGGAAGAGTGCGCGCGTCAGATGTGCAATCCGGCGTGGCATGCCCACACTTTGACCGAGATCGCGTTTTCGTGGGGCTTCAACAGCGCGGCCCACTTCACGCGCACGTTCCACGAGAAATACGGCATGGCGCCGCGCGAATACCGCCGGGCGGGCTTCGGCCGCGCAGTCTAGCCCATTCGGCCTTGATGGAATTGAGCCGCCTCATCAGGTCATTCCGCTGACTTGAGAGGATTTTGGCGCGCGCATGCCCCCGCGCGGCGCCGGCATTCCCAGATCGCTGTCGCCGCAACCGGCGCGGGCCGGCCGGCCTCGCGCGGCAACGAACGCCGTGCACGTCGTAGATGACAATGTCCGGAGACAAATAATGCCGCCCTGGCAGGCAAGTGCCGCCGCAAGGCCTGCCTGTAAGCCCGTTTCTGCGGGGTCGAACGCGCTCAGGAGGCGCGGAAACCGCCTCGCAGGGACGGGTCGGGCCGCGATCGCGCGGTGCGGCCAAGGGTACGATGAGCGGCGCGCCTGCGATCGCGCGCCGGTAAGTTGGATGGGGTGTAAAGGCATGTCGGATCAGCTGCTCGACACGCATGCGCATCTGATCAGCGACGACTGGGAAAAATACACCGCAAGGCCGTTCACTCCCGATCTTCCCGTTCCCGATCGCCCGTCGTTCACGGTGACTGCCGAGCGCCTGCTGGCGCTGATGGACGAGCATGGCGTGGAGCAGGCGTGCCTTGTGCAGCGCGGGCACGTCTACGGCTACGACAACAGCTATATTCTCGATTCCGCCCGCAAGTACCCCGGCCGCTTCCACCCGGTGGTGATTCTCGATGCGCAGGATCCCGCCACCCCCGGCATATATCGCGACATGGTCCGCAACGATCGGGTGGCGGGCTTCCGCATGGCGAACAGCCGTCCGTGGCTTCTCGATACCGCATGGATGAGCTCGCCGGTGGCGATGGAAGTGTGGAAGGCCTGCGCCGATCTCGGGACGCCGTTGACGCTGATCGTGTTCGACAACCAGCTGTCCTACGTTCTGCCGCTGATCAAGCTGCTCGCCAGCCGGTTTCGCGAGCTGCCGATCGTGCTCGACCACGGGGCGATGCCTTACGGCATCTCGCAATACGAGGTCGCGCTGCGCGAGCAGGCAGGCGAGACGGTGCGGCTTCCCCCTCCGCCGGACTACGGCATCGACACGACGATCTCGATCTTCGCCGACACTCCCAACGTCTATTTCAAGATCACCGAGATCAACATGGAGCGGATCGTGAAGGCCGGGGTGAACGCGGCCGATCTCGTGCGCCGGCTGGTGCGTGAATTCGGCCCGGATCGCCTGGTCTGGGGCTCGGACATGGGGCAGAGCATGCTGTGGAGCTATGCCGAGAAAGTCGCGATGGCGCGCGATGCCGCGAGCCTGCTGAGCGCGGAAGAAGCGCGCTCCTTCCTGCACGACAACGCTGCCCGCATCTATTGGCTTTAGGCGCTAGGGCGCGCGGTTCGCGTCCGGCGCGTCCGGCGGCTCCTGGTAGCCGTTGGCGTCGAGCCGCAAGTCCGGCCGCACCGCGCACGGCACGCATTGTCGCTCGTAGAGTTCGGGCACCCGGCCGCTCACCGGATTGGTGTAGCCGAACCACATCGGCATGATCGACGGCCATTGCAGGGTGTCGCCCGGACCGCCGGCGAAATGCTCCTCGCGCTTGCCGAGCGAGGCGAGCGGCACGTCGGGCGGGAAGTTGCCGCCCTTGAACGCGCGCTTGGGCAAGTTGGGATCGGGGTCCTTCGATTTCGCCCACACTCCGTCGGTCCACGCGACGGGAGTGATGTAGGGCTCGTCGAGCGTCAGTTCCCAGATCCGCCATACGCCGTCTTCCAGCACGTAGCGATCATGGTACATTCCGCCCCAGAAGGACGCGCCGTAGAACGCGCCGGCCTTGCCGACTTCCTTGCCGGTGCGCGGCTGGAACAAGCGGAAACGGCCTCTCGCCGAGCGCCCGTCGTCGGAAACCTGCACCACCGGCTGGACCAGCCAGTGATACGAAATTCCCGGGCGAGTAGCCGGCGTCTCGCCGCCGACCCGCGCCGCGATCACCCGGTCGCGGCCGATGTAGAACCCCGAGAAAGGCGACATCTTGAAGCCTTTGGTGGCGAGCACGCCGGCGAACCCGCGCGGCATCGAATCGTCGAGGAAATAGCCATAGGCGGCCGAGACGTTCGCTATTCCGTCGAACGCGGCGGAGCGGGCCAGCCGCCGCTTCGCTTCGGCAAGGGCGACAGGCTTCTCGCTGCCCCTGGCGATCGCGCCGGTCAGCGCCCCAGTCGCGACGGTCCGCTCGTCACCCGCCGCGGAGACCGGCTTGCCGGTGACGGGATTGGGCGCAAGGAAAGCCGGCATGGCAAGCCCCGCACCGGCCGCATCCGCGGCCGGCAATGCCGCATCGGGCGCGGCGGCGCCGGAGGGCGCGGGATCGACGATCCGGCTCTTGCCCCAGCCTTGGAAGATGTCGGTCTTCATCAACGGAAAGCGCCGCAGTTCGCGCAGCTTCCACACCCCGTGGTCCTTCACGTAGCGGTTCGCGAACGTGGCGACCTGCCACCAGCCCTTTTCCCGGTCCGCTTCGCCCAGCATGCCGAGCTCGATCCCGCGGGCCCAGGCCTCGTTGCCGCCCGGTGCGATGGTGATCGTGGTATCGAACTGCACCTGGTCGTTGAGCTCGCCGTGGTTGAGCCCCGCCGGCCCCATCGTCGAAAGCCAGCGGCGCACCCCCGCCTTGCCACGCCATACGCCCTGGCCGCCGATCTCGACCGCGCCGTCGTCCGCGAACAGATCGACGACGTCGTCCCACATCTTGCGGTCCTGATAGAAGCCGTAGGCCGATTGCAGGCTGCGGATCCGGTCCTCGTCGTTGAGGCGGTCGACCCTGGTCTCGAGCGCGGCGAGGTTCGCCTTGGCGGCGGGCGCCTTGCCCACCGCCGGCGGGATCGGGATGCCCGAAGTCCGCACGTCGAAATGATAGGGCACGATCGGCAGGTCGCCGCCGCCCCAGTTGGTCCAGCCGGTTTCGTAGGCGCCGTCGTATTGCGGATAGTAATGCGCGGTCGCGATCTTCCACACGCCGTGGTCGAGCACGTAGTCGTTTTCGAAGATCCCGCCTTCGATGCGGGCCTGGCCGTTGTGGCCGTGGAAGATCAGCGCATCCCAGCGCGCCTTGGCGCTCTGCCCGTCGGCGGAGAGGTTCACCACCGGATTTTCGACGAACATCGTCGAGAGCCCACCGGCTTCGAGCCCTTCCTTGCCGCCGCCGTAGCGATTGCGCAGAAAAGCCGCGATCGCCGCCGGCCCTTTGGCCGACTGCTCCGGCATCACCTGTCCATCGAACACGAACCTGCCGCCGGCGGCGAACAGCGCGCCGATCTCGTCCCACAGCCCGAATTGCGCGTACTGGGCATAGCTGCGCTGGAGCGTCTTCACCGCGCGAATGCTTTCGGTGCGGGAAACGTCGCGCGCGAAGCTGTCGAGCGCCGGATCGGCGTGCGCCGGCACAGCGAGGAGCAGCGCACCCGCCGCGCAAAGAAAGGCAACGCTGCGCGCCATGAATTTCTCCTGATCGGTTCGAGCCCGGGGTCGCGGCGAAACATGTGAAACCGCGCCCGGCGAGGCAAGCGCGGCATCCGCCGCGGAAAGCACCAGCATAAGTTAGCGCCATCTCAGTCAAGCCGCCCGGCAGCGCTGCGCGGGTGCGGGGCCGGGAGCCGCTCGGCACCCCTTGAGCAGCTTCCGGCGGAACGTGCGGCGCGAGCGACCGTTGCATACCGGCACGACACGGAAGGCGATTGCGGATGGCCGCATCGATGCGAGAAGACAACAGCCGCGACCAGCGCCAGGGCGAAACCGCCGCGACCAACGAAGAGCAGGCGAAAATCACCGAACGCGAGCGCTTGTCCGCGCTCACCGTGTTTCACATCATCCGCAGCGAGGGCGAGGAGGAGATGGACCGCCCCGCGATGTCGCTGTGGTGGTCCGGCATCGCGGCCGGGTTGGGCCTGTCGACCTCGCTGCTCGCCCAGGGCATTCTCCACCACGCCCTCGGCGGGCGGCCCGGAGCCGAGCTGATCGAAGCGTTCGGCTATTCGCTGGGCTTCGTGCTGGTGATCCTGTGCCGGCTCCAGCTGTTCACCGAGAACACCCTCAGCGTGGTGCTGCCGGTGCTTTCGCAACCCTCGGTGCGCAATTTCCTGAGAGCCGGGCGGCTGTGGCTGATCGTTCTCGTGGCGAACTTCGTCGGCACGTTCGTCACCGCGTTCATCGCCTTGACGATTCACACCGCCGCGCCCGAACATCTCGCGGCGATGCTCGAGGTTTCCCGCCGCGCCGCCCAGATCAGCGGCTGGTCGGCGTTCGCGCGGGCAATCCCGGCCGGGTTCTACATGGCCTCGATCGTGTGGATGCTGCCCAGCGCGCGCGGCTTCGAATTCGCGGTGATCGGTCTGTTCGCCTGGCTGATATCGGTGGGCGGGTTCAGCCACGTGGTCGCGGGCTCGGCCGAAACCTTCATGCTGATGCTGCACGGCGAGCTGGCGCTGCCCACGGTGTTCGGGGCTTATCTGCTGCCCTCGCTCGTCGGCAACATCATCGGCGGGACCGGGCTGTTCGCGGTGCTTGCGTACGCCCAGATCAAGTCCGAAATCTGAGCGAGCCAAGAGATGCCAACGACCAAGCGAACGACCGCGCTGGCGAAGCTGCTGCTGGCCTTGATGGTCGTGCAGGTACCTACGGGCGCCGCGTTTGCCCAGGCGCTCCCGCTGCCGACCTCGAGCGCCAGCGCCCCTGCGTCGAGCGAGGCGCCGATCCCGCTGCGCAGTCCCGACGCCAAGATCCGCAGTCGCCTGGCCTCGCTGTACAAGGAGGTGGACGGCCTGGGCGACGTGCACATCACGGTGCACGACGGCGTGGTCACGCTCGAGGGCACGGCCCTGGAGCCTGCCGCCAGCGCCAAGGCCGAGGACATAGCGAACCGCGTCGACGGCGTGGTCTCGGTCGACAACCGCCTGAAGGTTGAACATCGCGTCGACCGCCGGCTGGAGCCGGTGATCGCGAAAAGCCGCCAGATGGTGAGCGACACGATCACTTTCCTGCCGCTGCTCGCGGTCGCCTTGATCGTGTTGATCGGTTTCTGGATGATGGGCCGTTTCGTCACCCGCAACAGCCGGGTGTTCAAGCAGCTGACGCCCAACCTGTTCATCGCCACCCTGCTCGAACAACTCGTGCGGGTGCTGTTCATCCTCGTCGGGCTCGTGCTCGCGATGAGCATCCTCGGGGCGACCGCGCTGCTCGGGTCGGTCCTGGGCGCGGCCGGGGTGATCGGCCTCGCGGTCGGCTTTGCGGTGCGCGATACGATCGAGAACTACATCGCCAGCATCCTGCTCAGCGTGCGGCGCCCGTTCGCGCCCAACGACGTGGTCTCGATCGAAGGGTTCGTGGGCAAAGTCGCGCTGCTGAATTCGCGGGCGACCAACCTGATCCTGGGGGACGGCACTCAGGTCCGCATCCCGAACGCGACGGTGTACAAGGCGATCATCACCAATCTCAGCCGGTTTCCGGAACGCCGGTTCGATTTCGAGATTCCGATCGGGTTCGAGAACGACATCGGTTGCGCGCTGGCGACAGCGCTCGGGGCGGTGACGAAAGTCGACGGGGTGCTGGAAACCCCCAGGCCGACCGCGCTCGTCGATCGCATCGTCGAGTATTCGGTGGTGATCATCGTCACCGGCTGGATCGACCAGACCAAATCGGATTTCGGCAAAGCCAAGAGCGAGGCGATCCGCAGGGTCAAGGAAGCGCTCGACGCGGCGCATATCTCGATCCCCGAGCCGATCCGCGCGGTGCGCAACCTGCCGGACGCGCCCGCGGTCGATCGCTCGGTCCAAGCCGCGAAGCCATCGGCGGCCGAGCGCGCCGAGATCAACGATACCGGCGTCGACACGACGCTCGATGCCAAAGTGGAGCAAGCGCGCGCCGCGTCGGGCGAGGACTTGCTGACCACTGCGGCGCCGCACGAGTAGCGTTGCCGTGAACTGGCCGGAGCAACTGATCATCGTCCGCCACGGGCAAAGTGCGGGCAACGTCGCGCGCGATGCGGCGCACGAGGCGGAGCAGAACCGGATCGCGCTGACCTCGCGCGATGCAGACGTGCCGCTCAGCGCGTTGGGCGAGGAACAGGCGCGCGCTCTCGGCCGGTGGTTCGCCGAGCTGCCGCCCGACGAACGGCCGGAGGCGCTGCTTTCCTCGCCCTACCGGCGAGCGCTGCAGACAGCGGAAATTTTTCGGGCCGAAGGCGGCGCCTGCGGGCAGGAGCCGATCTGCTTCGACGAGCGGCTGCGCGAGAAAGAGTTCGGAATCCTCGACGGGCTGACCACGCTGGGCGTCGCCAATGTGTTTCCGGAGCAGGCCGCATTCCGCCGCCTGCTCGGCAAGTTCTACCACCGCCCGCCGGGCGGCGAGAGCTGGTGCGACGTGATCCTGCGGCTGCGCTCGGTGCTCGATACGATCTCGCTGCATTATCGCGGCAAGCGGGTGATGATCTTCACCCACCAGGTGGTGGTGCTGTGCATGCGCTACATCATCGAGACGATGGATGAAGCGCAGATCCTCGCGATCGACCGCGAGGCCGACGTCGCCAACTGCGCGATCACCGAATACCGCTTCGATCGCGGCGCGGCGAGCGACGGCAAGCTGGTCCTGCACCGCTACAATGTGACCGCGCCGATGAAGCGGCAGGCGACGCCGGTGACCAGCGCGCCGGACAAGATCGCCGGGCGGCGCGGCTGATGCGCGCGCTCGATCGCGTCTGGCTCGGCGAACACCCGCTGCCGCCGCTCTCGGGCGGCGACAAGAACGATCGTGGCCGGGCGTTGGTGGTCGGCGGCGCCGAGTTCGTGCCCGGCGCGCTGCGCCTGACTGGCGAAGCGGCACTCCGCTGCGGAGCGGGCAAGCTCCAGCTGGCGACCGTGCGCGCCGCGGCAATGCCGCTCGCGGTGCTGATGCCGGAAGCCTCGATGATCGCGTTGCCGGCGGACGACGACGGCGAGATCGCGCCCGCGGCGGTGGAGATCCTGGCCGACCGGCTCGACCAGTGCGACGCGCTGGTGATCGGGCCGGGGATGTCGGCGGGCGAGCGCACCGGAGACTTGGTCGCAGCGGTGCTCGGGCGAATGGAAACGGGGCAGACGGTCGTGCTCGACGCTGCGGCGCTCACGTGCTGTTACGGGCAGGAACAACGCGTCTCTGGGTGCAGGGCACGGATCGTCATGACCCCTCACCATGGCGAGATGAGCCGGCTGGCGAATATCGAGCCGGAGCAGATCGCCCGGGATCCGCAAGCGGTTGCGCTGGGTGTCGCGAGCGCATTCGGGGCGGTGGTTGCGCTGAAGGGCGAGCGCACCGTGATCGCCACGCCGGGAGGCGAGAGCGTGCTGTTCGACGGTGGCTCGATCGGCCTCGCAACCGGCGGCTCGGGCGACGTGCTCGCGGGGATCATCGGCGGGCTCGCCGCGCGCGGAGCCGATCCGTTCGCCGCCGCCGGCTGGGGCGTGTTCGTGCATGGCGCGGCGGGAGCGCGGGCCGCGCGCGAGATTGCGCCGGTGGGCTTCCTGGCACGCGATCTGCTGCCGGCGATTCCCGGGCTGCTTTCGGAATTGGGAGACGCGCGTTGATCCGCCGGCTTGCGGGAGCCCTTTCGCGGTGTCGGGCGTTGCCGGGTAGATGCTGAGATTCCTGACCATCGCGAGCCTGGCGCTCGCCGCGCCTCTCCATGCGCAATCGAGCGCCGGGGGCTCCGCCGCGGGGGCGCAAGCTCCGGCCGCCCAACCCGCGGCAAATGCTGGCCAGGTCGGACGCCCGCCGCAAAACTCCGCGATGCGCCAGGCCGGCGCGGGCGGCAGCACGGCCGGACAAGCCCAGGCGAGCGCGGGTTCCACCCCGACCAACGCGATGACTTTGACGCTGGGCACTGGCTCGGGGGGCCAGCCGCAAGGCGGGTCGACGCTGCCGAACGGGGCCGGAACGGGCCGTGGCGGCAACCCGCAAGGTTCGTCCGGCAATGCGCAGGACGGCAGCGGCGCGAGCGGTCGCGCGCAACAAGGGCCGTCGTACGACGCCAGCGGGATCATGCGCTCCGGCGGCGACACCGGCGCCGGGTCGGCGCGCCCCTAGCCCTTTGGGCGGGTGTAATTCTTCACTGTTGTCCCCGCTCCCGGTTCGGCGAGCGGCAAGCCTTCCCAGCCACCGCCGAGCGCTTTGTAGAGCGCAACGAGGTCGCGGCGCTGATTGCCTTCGGCGACCGCCAACCCGTCCTCGGCCGCCAATACCGAGCGGCGCGCGAGCAGCACGTCGCCGTAATCGGTGAGCCCGGCGCGATAGCGCGCCTCGACCGCGCGCACCGCGACTTGCGCATCGGCCAGGCCGGAGGCGAGGCTCTGGCGCTGGTCGTTGTCGGCGCGGATGCGGGTCAGGGCGTCCTCGACCTCGCGCAGCGCGCCGAGCACCACTTTCTGGTATTGGTAATAAGCCTCGTCAGCCGCTGCCTTGCGCTGGTCCACCCGGGCTCGTCCGCGCCCGAAATCGAGCACCGGGAAGGTCGCGTTGGCATTCGCGGTGAGCTGCAGGCTGTCGGGCGAGAACAGGTTGGACAGCGCGGTCGAGATCAGCTCGACGACGCCGGTCAGGCTGAACTTGGGGAACAGGTCCGCCACCGCCACGCCGATGTCCGCCGTCGCGGCTGCGAGGTTGCGCTCGGCCGCGCGCACGTCGGGCCGACGGCGAAGCAAGTCCGAGGGCAGGCCCGGCGGGATCGCCGGGGGGAGGGCGAGCGTGGGTCGCGGCTGGGAAAGCTCGACGATCAGCGAATCCGGCGTCTGCCCGGCGAGCGCGCCGAGCGCATGCATCTCGGCCTTGCCTTGCGCGACGATCGGCTGGATCGCTGCGACCGCGCTGGCGAGCTCGGTGCGCTGGCGGATGAAGTCGCTGTGCGCGAGGAGGCCCGCCTGCGAGGTGTGTTCGGCGATCGCGAGATAGCCTTGCTGGCGGGCCACTTCGTCGCGGGCGATCGCCTCGCGCTGCTGCAACGCGCGCAACTGGAGGTAAGTGTCGGCGACTTCGGCGACCAATGAGATTTGCGCATCGCGGGCGTTCCACACGCTGGCCTCGCGCCGGGCGACCGCGCTCTCGACCCCGCGCCGGCCGCCGCCGAACAGATCGATCTCCCAGCTCGCATCGAACCCGAGCGAGAACGTATGGATGCTGTCCCCCGGCGCGGCAATGCCGCCGCCCGAGGAGCTTCCGCCAGACGAGCCGCCGGACCCGCCTTGCGAACCGCCTCCGCCGGCGCCCGAACCCGCGCCGCCGCCGAACAGGCTCGACAGCGAGGAAAGGCCGGCGTTCTTGCTGAAGCGGGTGTAATTCGCCCCGGCAGTCGCATCGACTTCGGGCAATAGCTGCGCCCCGGCCTCGCGTTCCGCCGCGCGGGCCTGGGCGATCCGCGCGGTGGCGATCCCGATGTCGGGATTGCCCGCCAACGCCAGCTCGATCAGCCGGTTGAGCTCGGGATCGTCGTACGTGCGCCACCACCCGGCGAGATCGGGCGCGGGTTCGCTGCCGGTCGTGGCCTCGCCGAACTGCGGCGGCAGGCCCGTGGGCGGCTCGGGCCGGCGGTAGTTCGGCCCGACGGTGCAGCCGGCCGCCAGCAGCGCGACGAAGAGCACGGCGCGTTTCATCCGCCGTGCCCTCCCTTGCCGGTGCCCTGGCGGATGAACAGCCCCAAGGGGGTGATCACGATCACCACGATCATCATCCAGTGGAATACGTCGAGGTAGCTCAGCATCTGCGCCTGTTGGCCGATCTGCTGATATAACGCGCCGATCGGCGCGAGCGGCTGGCCCGCGCCGGCGCCGCCGAGCTGCTGGTTCATCCGGTTGATGCCTTCGAGATAGGCGGGATTGAGCGGATCGAGGGTTTCGGTGATCCGCGCCTGGTGGAACTGCGCGCGGCTGAGCAGCATCGCCTGCGCAAAGCCGATGCCCAGGCTGCCCCCCAGGTTGCGCGCGACGTTGAGCAGCGAGCTCGCCTCGTTGGTCTGGTCGGGCTTGAGGCCGATATAGGCGGCGGTATTGATCGGAATGAACAGGAACGGCAGCCCGGCAGCCGAGATCAGCCGGCCTATCGAGGCCTGGCGGAAGGTGACGTCGGCATTCCAGCCGGCCATGTAATAAAGCGAGACCGCCTGCAGGATCAGCGCGGGGATGATCAGGATCCGCGTATCGACCCGGCCCGCCAGCATCCCGACGATCGGCATCGCCACCAGGGTCGCCGCGCCCCCTGCGGTCAGCGCAAGGCCCGCGTGAAACGAATCGTAGCCGAGCACTTGCTGCAGCATCTGCGGGATCAGCGTGATCGTGCCGTACATCACCGCCCCGGTCGCGGTCATGAACATCACCGTGATCGCGAAATTGCGGTTGTTGAGCACCCGCAGGTTCATGATCGGGTGGCGGTGCTCGAGCTCCCACCAGATCAGGAACGCGAGCGACAGCACGCTCATCACCAGCAGCACCAGGATGAAGTTGCTTTCCAGCCAGGCATCGCGCGGCCCACGCTCGAGCAGGAGCTCGAGCGATCCCAGGCCGAGCGCGATCAGCGCAAACCCGACATAATCGATCTTCAGACCGCCCTTCAGCCGCCGCCGCCGCTCGCGTTCGAGCACTTCGGGCTCGACGATCAGCAGGTGGACGAGGATCAGCGAGGCGATCCCGACCGGGACGTTGATCAGGAACACCCAGTGCCAGCTGAAATGGTCGGTGATGTAGCCGCCCAGCGTCGGGCCGAGCACCGGGGCGACGACGACCACCACGCCATATGCCGCGAACGCCTGGCCGCGTTTGTTGGGTGGGAACGTGTCGGCGAGAAAGCTCTGCTCCGACGGCGCGAGGCCGCCGCCGCCGATGCCCTGGATGATGCGCGCGAGGATCAGCAGCGGCAGGCTGGGCGCGAGGCCGCAGCACAGCGATGAGAGCGTGAACAACGCGACCGAGATCATGTAATATCGCTTCCGTCCGATCACGTCGGACAGCCAGCCCGAGATCGGGATCACGATCGCGTTGGAGACGAGGTAGCTGGTCAGCACCCAGGTCGCCTGGTCGGGACTTGCCGAGAGCCCGCCCGCGATGTGATCGAGCGAGACGTTGGCGATCGAGGTGTCGAGCACCTCCATGAATGTCGCCAGCGAGATCACCCCGACCAGCAACCACGGATTGCGGTCGCCGGCGGCGGAGCGTTCGTCAGTCCATTCGCCCGATTTGGCCACGTCGCATTCCGGCCGTTACGGCCGCACCTTGACGGTCGGCACGACCGACATGCCTGGGCCGATCGGGAACTTGCGCCAGCGGGTGCCGTCGAAGCGGATGCGCACGGGCACCCGCTGAACCACCTTCACGTAGTTGCCAGTCGCATTCTGCGGCGGCAGCAGCTGGAACGCCTGACCCGCGCCGCGCTGGATCGATTCGACGTGGCCGGGGAATTTCTCGGCCGGAAACGCGTCGATCTTGATCGTCACCGGCAGGCCGGGGCGCATCAGGGTGAGCTGGGTTTCCTTGAAGTTCGCGGTGATCCACATGTCGTTGGGCACGATCGCCATCAGCTGCTGACCGGGCGCGACATAGCTGCCGACGTTGACCTGGCGCTGGACGAGCTGCCCGTCGATCGGCGCGCGGATGGTGGTGTAGGACACCGTGACTTGCGCTTCCTGCACCCGCGCTTGCGCAGCCTTGCGCTGGGCTTGCGCGGCGTCGACCTGGCGCCTCGCCGAGCTGAGGTTCGCCGCGGCGGTGTCGACTTGCTTGCGCGCGGCGGCGGCCTGCGCCTGGGCTGCGCGCGCCTGGGCTCTCGCCTGGTCGAGCTGGGTTGGCGCGACGGCCGAAGCGTCGATCCGCTGGAGATCGAGATAGCGATCGTAGTCCGCCTGCGCGCGGTTCGCTTCCGCCAGCGGCACCCGGGCGTTGGCTTGCGCCTGCTGCAGGCTCGCCGCGGCGACCGAGACTTGCGCCTGCGCCTGCGCGATGCCGGCCTCGCTTTCGGCCACGCCCGCTTGCGCCTCGCGCAGCGTGGTCGAAGGGGTGCCGGGCTCGATCACGGCGAGGATCTGCCCGGCGCGGACCTGCTGGTTGTCTAGCTCGACGACCTCGCTCAGCCGGCCGGTCGTCTCGGCCGCGATCCGCACCACGTGCGCATCGACGAACGCATCGTCGGTGGACTGGTATTTGCGCGAGTGGAGATAGTAGAGGATTCCGCCGACGATCAGCACCGCAGCCACGACGCCCACGACGATCCAGAAGATCGGCCGCTTGTAGAGCGGCGGCTTGCCGTCGTCCTGCTCGTCGCCGTTGTCGTCCGCGTCGTTGTCGTCGCTATCCGGTTCGTCGTCGTTGCGGCTGTCGGCGGTCGCGTTCCCTTCGCGATCGTCGCGGTCGGCATGGTCTCGAGGGTTTTTGGGCGGGGGCCCGTTCTCGTCCTCGTCGTCAACGGGCGCCATGCATTCTCCCTGCCTGCCGCCTCATGCAACGAAGCGCGCGCAGAAAGGTTTCTTGTCGAAACGCGAAGATCGCCCCGCGGGAGAAACTTTGAGGCTGACGGAGCCCCGATCATTGGAGGGCTCGGCGCGCCTCCTTGCGGGGAACTGCGAACTCTACCGCGACGTTCGGCCTGCATGACCTCCGAGCCCTCCGAACGAACTCCCACCGCGCCTGAGCGGGATTCCGGCCGCGGCGGCGTCGCGCTGCTGATCATCGACATGCTCAACCGCTTCGACTTCGAGGGCGGGGATAAGCTCAAGGCTCACGTCGAG
The DNA here is from genome assembly GCA_036384795.1 of Sphingomonadaceae bacterium. Classification (GTDB taxonomy): domain Bacteria; phylum Pseudomonadota; class Alphaproteobacteria; order Sphingomonadales; family Sphingomonadaceae; genus Andeanibacterium. The sequence goes on from DASVLP010000050.1 coordinate 23,781, forward strand.
CGGATCGTCGGACCTATCAGGACGCTCCGCGCTGCGTTCGACGCGGCCGGGGCGGCGGTGATCTACGTCAACGACAACTTCGGCGAGTGGCATTCGGAGAAGTCGAAGCTGGTCGAGCGCGCGGCGGAATGCGAGCGCGAGCTGATCGCGCGCATCGCGCCGCGCGAACAGGATTATTTCGTCATCAAGCCGCAGTTCTCCGGCTTTTACTCGACCAATTTGCCGCTGCTGCTGCCCAAGCTCGGGGTAAGCCGCTTGGTGCTCGCCGGCGTTGCGACCGACATCTGCGTCCTGTTCACCGCCGCCGACGCGCACATGCGCGACTACGCGGTGTGGGTGCCCGAAGACGCTGTCGCGGCCGAAAGCGACGAGCGCGGAAAGTGGGCGCTCGACATAATGCGCAGCCATCTCGGCGTAGAAACCGCTGCGACCTCCCGGCTCGATCTCGCCGACTGGATGGAGCGGCTCGACGAAAACGCGAGCTAACCGCGGCGGCGCGAGCGGGATCAGTCCTGCTTGGCTTCGCTCGCGGGGCCGGTCCAGCCGCCCGCGGTCGCGACATAGAGCCTGGCGACGTCGAGGAACTGGCGCTGCCGTGCATCGACCAGGTTGACCCGCGCGCGCTGATAGGTGCGGTTCGCGTCGATCACCTGCAGGATGCCCTGGCTGCCGATCTGGTACGCGCGCTGCGACAGGTCCCGCTGGCGCTCGGCGACCGTCGCGGTGTTCTGCTGGGCGGTCACCGCCTGCTGGTCGTTGCCGAGCGCGTCGAGCAGGTCGGCGACTTGGCCGAAAGCCTCGATCACCGTCTCCTTGTAGGTCGCCGCCGAGGCCCGCGCGTCGGCTTCGGCCGCGCGCTTTTCGGCCTTCAGCGTACCGCCGTGGAAGATCGGCGCGGTAAGCCCGCCGAAAATGTCGAACGCGCGGAAGCTGCTGTCGAGGATCGAGCCGATGCTTGGAGCCGACTGGGTGATCGACGCACCCAGCGTGATGTCGGGATAGAGCTTGGCGGTCGCGACGCCGACACCGGCGGTGGCCGCGTGCAGATCGGCCTCCGCCTGGAGGATGTCGGGCCGCTTGTGGACCAGCTCGGATGGCAGGGTGACCGGCACGTCCGCCGGCAGGGTGAAGTCGGTCAGCGCGAAATCGGTCGGGCCGAGATCGGCCGGGGCCACCCCGAGGAGGATCGCCAACATGTTCCGCGCTTCGGCGAGCTGCTGCTCGAGCGGCGGCAGCAGGGCCTGATCTTCCGCCAGCTGGCTTTGCGCGTCGAGCACGTCGACTTCGGTGCCTTTGCCCGCGCTCTTGCGCGTGCCCGTGAGCTCGACGTTGCGCCGGTCTTCGTCGAGCACCGCATTGGCGGCATCGATCCGTCCGCGGATCGCAGCGATGGTCAGCACCTGATTCACCACGCGGCCGGCGATCGTGAGGTGCGCCGCCTCGGTCTGGTGGAGCTGGGCCTCGGCCTGCGCCGCCGCCTGCTCGACCTGGCGCCGCTTCCCGCCGAACAGGTCGAGATCGTACGAAACGCCGCCGCCGACCGTGTAGAGGTTGAAGATCGGATTCTGGGTGATGCCGAACGCGGACGGGTCGAAGCCGAAGCTGGAGAGGTTGACTTCCTCGCGCTCGGCGCGCGCGGTCGCATCGACTTGCGGCAGCTTCGTTCCCGCCACCGCGGCGATGCGCTGGCGCGCCTTCTCGAGCGTCGCGTCGCTCGCGGCCAGGCTATAGTTGTTGGCGATCGCGCGATCGACCAGCGCGTCGAGCTGAGACGAGCCGAACGCCTCCCACCAGCGCAGTGCAGGCCCCTGGCCCAACTCGGCGCCCGGCGCGCCGTTCACGGCTTGCTGCGCGACATAGGCGTTCGCGGCTGGCGGCGCCGGGCGCTCGAAGTTCGGGCCGACCGTGCAGCCGGCCAGCAGCAATGCGCAGAGGGCAGAGGAAAGGGCGAAGGTGCGGATCATCTCATCCTTCCATGTGCAGGCCGAGGTCGTCGTCGGTCGGCGTCTTGCGCGCCGGGCGCATCAGCAGGAGCAGGGGCGTGATCGCGAGGGTGATCACGAACAGCAGCCAGAACGCATCGACATAAGACACCATCGCCGCCTGCCGGGTGATCTGGGCATTGAGCGAGGCGACCGCCGACGGCATCTGGAAGTCGAAATCGGGCATGATCCGGTTCATCACCGGGTTGTCGGGCCTGAGGCCCTCGACCAGCCGCGAATGAACGGTGCTCGCGTTGCGAATGGTCATCGCCTGCAGCACCGAGATGCCGATCGCCGAGCCCATGTTGCGGGTCAGGGTGAAGATCGCCGAGCCCTCGTTCCGCAAGCTCGGATCGAGCGTAGTGAAGGCCAGCGTCGCCAGCGGGATGAAGATCAACCCGGTGCCAAGCCCCTGAACGAAGCCCGAGGTCATCACCGGCCAGCTGTCCATGCCCAGCGAGAAACCCGACATGATGTACGTCGAGATGGCGCTCAGCGTCAGCCCGATCAGGATCAGCAGGCGCACGTCGAGCCGCCGGATGAGCTGGCCGACCACGATCATCGAAACCAGCGATCCCATGCCGCGCGGCGCGGTCACCAGCCCGGTCAGCACCACCGGATAGCCGAGCAGGTTCTCGAGCATCGGCGGCAGCAGCGCGAGCGTGGAGAACAGCAGCACGCCGAGGAAGAACCCGAACGAGGTGCCGAGCACGAAGTTGCGGTCGGCGAACAGCCGCAGCTCGATGAACGGCTTGTTCTTGGTCGTCACCACATGAACCAGGAACAAGTAGAAGAACGTGCCGGCGGCCACCGCCTCGATCCAGATCTCGAGCGAGCTGAACCAGTCCTGCTGCTGTCCGCGGTCGAGCATCATCTGCATCGCGCCGATCGCCAGCGAGAGCAGCGCGAAGCCGAGAAAGTCGAGCTTGCCCGGGTTTTCGTCGCGGGTTTCCGAAAGAAACGCGGAGATGCCCAGGAACGTCAGGATGCCTACCGGCAGGTTGATGTAGAACACCCAGCGCCAGCTGAAGTTGTCGGTCAGCCAGCCGCCCAGCGCCGGACCGATGATCGGCCCGAGCACAGCGCCCATGCCCCAGATCGCCATCGCCGGTCCGTGCCGCTCGGGCGGGTTGATGTCGAGCAGGATTGCCTGGCTCATCGGCACCAGCGCGGCGCCGAACACGCCTTGCAGGATGCGGAACAACACCAGCTCGGTGAGCCCGGTGGCAAGCCCGCACAGGCCCGAAGCGAGCGTGAACCCGACGACCGAGACCAGCATCAGCCACTTGCGTCCGAAGCGCCCCGCCATCCATCCGGTCAAGGGGGTGAAGATCGCCGCCGAGACGATGTAGCTCGTCAGCACCCAGGTGATTTCTTCCTGGGACGCAGAGACGCTGCCCTGGATGTGCGGCAGCGCGACGTTCGCGATGGTCGAATCCAGCGCGTTCATGATCGTCGCGGCCATCACCGAAAGGGTGATGAACCACCGCGTCACCGGATCGGGGTAGGGGCTGGACATCGCTTAGTGCGCGAGCGGCGCCGTGGTCGCGGCCGGCTGCACCGGCGGCACGTCGGGGCCGAACAGCCGCCGCCGGTGCCCGGTGTCGACCGTCACGTCGGCGCTGAGTCCGGCATGCAGCGGCAGGTCGCGCGGAGGGTTTTCGAGCTCGATCTCGACCGGAAGGCGCTGGACGACCTTGACCCAGTTGCCGGTCGCGTTCTCGGCCGGCAGCAGCGCAAAGGCGTTCCCGGTGCCGGGACTGAAGCTCGCGACGCGGCCCTTCAGCTTCTGCCCGGATGCGGCGCTGACCTCGACTTCGGCCGGCTGGCCAAGCCGCATGTAGCGCAGCTGGTTTTCCTTGAAGTTGGCCTCGATCCACATGTGCTGGCTGACCAGCGTGAACACCGGCTTGCCCGCGGTCACGTAGTCGCCGACCTGCAATTGGGCGACTTTCGTCACGATCCCGTCCTGGGGCGCCTTGACCTCGGTGTAGCCGAGATTGCGGCGCGCATCGTTGAGCGCGGCGGCGGCCTGGCGCACCGCCGGCTGCTGATCGGTCGGCCCGTTCACCGCGCCGGCGAGCGCGGCCCTGATGCTGGTGGTCTGCTGGGTCGCGGTGTGGATCGATTGCTGCGCGGTCTGCACCGCCAGCAAGGCGCGGTCGTAATCGTCCTGCGAGCTGATCCCGCTCGCGAGCAGCTGCTTTTGCCGCGCGAGCTCGCGCTGCGCGTATCCGAGCTGCGCTTGGGCCGCCTGCTCGCGGCTCTGCGCGGCGCGATAGTCGGCGCGCTGGGCCGCGATCTGGGTGCGCGCCTGGTCGAGCTGAGCGGTGGCCGCGCTGATCGCGGTCTGGTAGCGGCCCGGATCGATCAGGAACAGCAGCTGGCCCGCGTGCACCACTTCGTTCTCGTGCACCTTGACCGCGACTACGTGACCGCTGACGCTGGAGGAAATGTCCACCAGGCCGGCCTGGACGTAGGCGTCGTCGGTGGATTCATAACGTCCGCCGTGAAGATAGAACGCGAGCGCGCCGATCACGACCACGATCGGCGCCGCGATCATCAGCGGGCCCCGCAACCTGCGCTTCAACGAACTGCGCGTCTCCGCTTCGGGCTCGACATCGGGTTCTTGCGCCGGTTGGGCCACAATCGATACCTCATGCTTGACGGAAAAAGAGTGATGCAGGCGAGGGGGCCCTCCTGCATCGCGGGCTGATGTAGTGCATCGCAATAAATAGCCTAGTGAATAATAGGTGTTTTGTATATGAATCTTGTTCATGCCCGCGATGGACCTCAACCTGCTGCGCGTGTTCGACGCGATCTTCGAGCTGCGCAGCGTCACCCGCACCGCCGAGCGGCTCGGGCTTACCCAGTCGGCGATCAGCCACGCGCTGGGCCGATTGCGGCAATCGTTCGGCGATCCGCTGTTCGTCCGCCATTCGTTCGGTTTGCAGCCGACGGCGCGCGCGATCGAAATCGCTCCCGGAATCCGCGAAGGTCTTGCGCAGCTGCAGGAGGCGCTCGCGCCTTCGCCGTTCGACCCCGCGACCGCACGGCGCAGGTTCCGGATCAACGCGGGCGCGTATTTCTGTGCCTTGCTGGTGCC
>DASVLP010000051.1:0-24965 GCA_036384795.1 Sphingomonadaceae bacterium
CAGCCACGCCGCCGCCGCGCGACACGCGGATCTTGCGGTCGCCGTCGTCGACCTCGATTTCGGTAAGTCCGGTTTCGGTCAGCAGGTCCGCCAGTTCGCGTACCAGTTCGCTGTCGATCTTCATGCCGCCCTCTCGGCCGGAAGAATCTGTGTCCGCCATCCATTCCTCTTGCGGTTGCCCGTCGGACAGCCGCTATGCGCAGCCAAAGCCGGGCTGGCAAGGGGAAGGGCGGCGAAAATGCGCGCTGAGTTCGTTCACCCTCCCCTTCAGGGGAGGGGCAGGGGGTGGGGGCTGTCAGTGTCGTGTAAGGTTTACAACCCCCACCCCAACCCCTCCCCTAAAGGGGAGGGGCTTAAGTCAGAGCGCCGCGGCGAACTCCAGCGCGCGAATGTAGCCCTGCGGCCCGAGCCCCTTGAACTCCGCCGCCGCCGCCATGCCGACGTAGGAGATGTGGCGGAACGCTTCGCGCTTCAGCGGGTCGCTGAGATGCACCTCGATCACCGGCGTCCGGATCGCCTTGATCGCATCGTAGAGCGCGATCGAGGTATGGGTATAGGCCCCGGCGTTGAGCAGCACCGCCTTCGCGCCCTGGGCTTGCGCTTCGTGCAGCCAGTCGATCAGGTGCCCCTCATGGTTCGACTGGCGCATGTCGATTTCGAACCCGAGTTCCTGCGCCCGGTCTTCGAGCATCCCGGCGATATCGTCGAGCGTCGCCGAGCCGTAAATCTCGGGCTCGCGCGTGCCGAGCAGGTTCAGGTTGGGGCCGTTGAGGACGTAGATGGTGTTGGGCATTGGGGCGCTTTAGCGAGGTGGGCGTGGCAGGCAAAGTGCAACTTCGCATGCAAGGTTTTGTCGTTATCGCGTTGGTGACCATATCCCAATAAGTTGAATGGCCAGATGTTCAGCAAGCTTATAGATCGCCCAGTTATTCCGCGAATTGCCGCGGTCTTGGTTGGTTGCACGCTGCTCGGATCTTGTAATCAGCATCACATGGACGTCGATCTGCTCGCTTCGGATGTTCACATTTCCATTGGCGGCAAGCCGATTTCGCTGCCCTTCGTTGCGATAGACGATTTTGCCTATCATCTTTCTTATTCGCTTGATCGTGCAGGTGACCGAAAACGCGAACTTGCCAAGCGAAACGCATTTTTGCGGGCGACTAAGGACTCGAACCACCCCTTGCCCATCGACAAGATTTCGATTGTCGTGAGAACCTACGGCTGGAACGATATCGAGCCGCGGCCCGCTCATCAGATTTGCCCTAAGTTGACACGCCAGTGGTCCCGGTCAGTTTGCGAAAATCCTTGGGCAGCGCTTCAGCAGGCGCTTCCACGAAATCGGATTACGCTCATCGACCTTCGAAACCTTGATGGTTTCTGGAAAACTACGGGTCAGAATTGCTCGCGCTCGATTGATGAAAATGGGCCGCCAATCCTGAAAATTGGTGCGCGCCCCGTGCTATGTAAGGCGGCTGGTTCAAATAGGAGTTATAAGGCCGTTATCAGAATTGACGGCGATTTAGGCGCAATGTGGACTGTCTCTGACGCGCCCCAAGAGACAGCCGAGAAGATGGCAACTCGGGAAGGAAAGGCTATCGCCGCGTTCGCAAGCTACGGAGTTGGTACGGCTGAGAATTTCTCCGTTCTTCACCAAAGGGCTTGTTCATTGCGGCGACCGGGTTCGCAAGACGGACCAGAAGGTTCGGAGTGCAGGTAGTTCGGTCCCCTATTTCTCCACCCCCTTCACCTTCCCCCACTGGCGGGCGGCGGTGTAGCCGAGGTAGCCGGTGCCGAAGAGGCCGTAGAGCGAGTCCGGCAACCCGTTGAGGTAGGAATTCATTCCTCCCGCGATGTCCTTCGCCATGTCCGGGCGGAACGCGGCGAGGACGCCCATCGGCAGCGCCCACAGCAGCAGCACGTACATCACATAGAGGAAGCTCGGCCGCGCGCGGCTGGTCCACGGATCTTTCGAATTGGCCTCGGCGACGATCGCCGACAGCTGCGCGTTGAGCGTGTCGAGCTCCTGCGAGCCCTGGAGCTTGAGCAGCTCGAGCTTCGCTTCATCCCGCGCCTTTGGATCGGGGATGACTTTGTCGATGATCGAGGTGACCGGGCCGATGAGCGCGTCGAGAAGGGCCATTGCGGAAGCTCCATGGTTCGCGAGTCGTTGTGGACTAACCAAAATGGTTCCTGTAGGAAAATGGATTTTCCCAAACGCATCCCGCTCGATCCTCCCCTGCAAGGGGAGGGGGGCCGCGCGCGAAGCGCGCGGTGGAGGGGTGTCCCCTTCTCGATAGGGCGACACCCCTCCGTCATTCGCTGCGCGAATGCCACCTCCCCTTGCAGGGGAGGATCGGTGGAGGCAAAGGACGGAAATGAAACTCGCGCGCTTCGAAATCGACGGACAGATCGACCTCGGATTGATCGAAGCGGAAGGCGTGATCAGCCTCACGGCCGCGGGCTATGAGCACGACGGGATGCTCTCGATCGTCGCCGCCGGGCTGCCGGCGCTCGACGAGATCCGCGCGCTCACCGGCGGCATCGCGCCGCACCACCGCCTCGCCGACGTACGCCTGCTCGCGCCGCTCGCGCGGCCGGGCAAATATCTCGCGATCGGGATGAACTATTCGAAGCACAACGCCGAGATGGGCCGCAACGAGGCGCCGGCGCACCAGTACTGGTTCAACAAGCAGACCACCTGCATTTCGGGGCCGTATGATCCGATCGATCCGGGCGTCAGCCGGCGGGTCGACTACGAAGTCGAGCTGGGCGTGGTGATCGGCGCGAAGGCCAAGGGCGTGAAGGCGGCCGATGCGCTCGCCCACGTGTTCGGCTATCTAGTCGCCAACGACGTCTCGGCGCGCGACTGGCAGAAGCACAGCCCGACGTTCACGATGGGCAAGAGCTTCGACACCCACGGCCCGATCGGCCCGTGGATCGTGACCGCCGACGAAGTGCCCGACCCGCAGCGCCTGCCGCTGCGCAGCTTCGTCAACGGCGAGCTGCGCCAGCAGAGCAACACCGCAGACATGACCCATTCGGTCGCCGAGCAGATCGAATATCTGTCCACCGCGTTCACGCTCGAGCCGGGCGACCTGCTCGCCACCGGCACGCCGGAAGGCGTCGGCATGGCGATGGATCCGCCGCGATTCCTCCAGCCGGGCGACATCGTGCGCTGCGAGATCGACGGGATCGGCGCGATCGAGAACCGGGTGATCGAACCGCGCAGCGCCTAAACACAGGTTGTTTTTGGCGCCTGGCGGCGAAACGAGTGGCGCGCTGGAGCGTTCTGCGCGTGAGATCGCCGGAACGGGAGCGGTGCATGGACAAGTTTTTCACCAAGTTCTCCGGCCACATCGCGTCGCTTTCAGGCAAGCCCGTCACCTTCATCCTCGCGCTGGCATGCGTGATCGTGTGGGCGGTGACCGGGCCGTTCTTCAAGTTTTCCGAAGTCTGGCAACTGGTGATCAACACCGGCACCACGATCGTCACTTTCCTGATGGTGTTCCTGGTGCAGAATTCGCAGAATCGCGACGCTTCCGCGATGCAGGCCAAGCTCGACGAGCTTTTGCGGGCGGTCCAGGAGGCGCGCGAGCAGTTCATCGGGATCGAGCATCTGACGGATGTCGAGATCGAGAACATCCGCGGCGAGCTCGAGCGCGAATGCGCGCCGCAGACCGACGACAAGCCGCCGGCGCACCAGGCGGTCGGCCGCCTGCTCCACCGCCGCTGAGGCGTTTCCTGCCGGCGCGGAACGGCTTTTCTCCGCAGGCGTTCTGACAAGCGGAGTGGGACACGAGCAACTGAAAGGATGCGAAGATGTCTCGCTTGGTATTGGCAGGGTCAGGCGCAATCGCCGTAGCGGTGCTGGCACCGCAAGCGCCGCTGCTGGCGCAGAACGAACCGCAGAGCGACCGCTCGATCACCGTCAGCGCACCGACCGCGCGCCAGATGGAATTGCGCAGCGACAACAAGTCGCTCGCTCCGCAACCGGTGCTGATCTCCCAATCGGTGGTCTATACCGGCGATCTCGACTTGCGCAGCCAGCCGGGCCGCGACGAGCTCGACAGCCGCGTGCAGGCGGCGGCCGAGCGCACGTGCGACCGGATCGACCAGCTCGATCCCCCCTCCGCCCTCGACGGCGACCATTATTCGGACTGCGTGTCGCGGGCGGTTCAGGGGGCGCAGAACCAGATCTACGCCGCTATCTGGAACTCCTGAACGGCGAGCCCGGGCGGGCCAGCGGCCATCTGCCGCTCGGCCCCGCCGTGCAGCGATGGCCAACATGATTGGAAAAAAGCCGCCGCGCGGCCGATGATCCACTGGTCGGGACGACTGGATTCGAACCAGCGACCCCCACACCCCCAGTGTGATGCGCTACCAGGCTGCGCTACGTCCCGACAGTGGAGGCGCGCCCTATAGGCATGCGTTCCGGCCGAGGCAAGGGCGCGTTCGGCGGGCTCCATTCGCCGCGCGTGCCGGGCGCGTTGCCACTATGCCACATTGCTGCTAGGCGCGCAGCCGGTTCGCCGGGCCGGGCTTGAAAGGCCGCTGCCCGCGTTCCAACTGACGCGGCAAATTGCGAGCGAGTGAAAGAGCTGCCCGATGCTTGATGTCCTTTCCGCCGGCGCTTCCGCTGCCGGCGCGCAATCCGGGTTGATCGGCATGCTGCCGCTGCTCGGGATCGTGGTGATCTTCTGGTTCCTGATCATCCGCCCGCAGATGAGCCAGCAGAAGCAGCACAAGGCGCGCGTCGCCGCGATGAAGAAGGGCGACCAGGTCGTCACCGGCGGCGGGCTGGTCGGCAAAGTGCTGAAAGTCGACGATACTTATGCCGAGATCGAGCTGACCCAGGGCGTGCGGGTAAAGGCGGTCAAGACCACGATCGCCGACATCGTGCCGCCCGGCGGCACTCCGGCGAACGACTGAGCGGCGCGCGACGATGCTCGATTTTCCCCTCTGGAAGCGCATCTGGCTGTGGGCGCTGACGCTTGCCGCGATGCTCGCTTCGGTGCCCTCGATCGTGATCCATTCCGGCGGCCATTGGCCTGCCGCGCTGCCCAGCCCGCAAGTCAGCCTCGGCCTCGACCTTGCCGGCGGCAGCTACCTGCTGCTGGAGGCGAGCACCGACGACGTGAAGCGCCAGCGGCTCGATGGGATGGCGGAATCGGTCCGCACCGCGATGCGCAAGGCGAATCCCCAGATCCGCATCGGCGATCTCTCGACCGGCAACGGGCGCCTGAGCTTCCTGCTCGACGATCCGAGCCAGGTCGACGCCGCGCGCGAAGCGATCCTGCCGCTGATCAACGGCGCCGGGCTGACCCGCGAATGGAATCTCGAAGTGGTCGACGGCAGCCGGATCGTGCTGACCCCGACCCAGTCGGGAATCGACAACGCCGTCACCAACGCGATGGAGACCGAGACCGAAGTGGTGCGCAAGCGCATCGACGAGCTCGGTACGCGCGAGCCGACGATCGTGCGCGAAGGCGCCAACCGGATCATGGTGCAGGTGCCCGGGCTGCAGAACCCGCAGGCGCTGAAGGACCTTTTGGGCAAGACCGCCGAGCTCGAGTTCAAGCTGGTCGACCAGACCGCGCTGCCTTCGGACATCGAGCAGAACGTGGCGCCCCCAGGCAGCGAGATCGTTCCCGGCGCGCCGGGCAGCGACATGGCCGGCCGCAAGATCGCGGTTAAGCGCCTCGGCGGCATTCGCGGCGATTCGCTGACCGATGCCAAGCAGAGCTTCAACCAGCAGACCAACCAGCCCGAGGTGGTGATCACGTTCGACAAGCAGGGCGCGGACAAGTTCGCCGCGCTCACCAGCGCGAACGTCAACAAGCCGTTCGCGATCATTCTGGACGGCCAAGTACTCTCGGCGCCGAACATCAACGAGCCGATCCTCGGCGGCACCGCCTCGATCTCGGGCGGGTTCACCGTCCAAAGCGCCAACGAGCTGGCGATCGCGCTGCGCTCGGGCGCGCTGCCGGTGAAGCTGACGGTGATCGACGAGCGCACCGTGGGGCCCGACCTGGGCGCCGATTCGATCCACAAGGGCATGATCGCGATGCTGGTCGGCACGCTGATCGTGGTCGTGCTGATCGCGGCGTCCTATGGCCGGTTCGGGATTTACGCGGACTGCGCGCTGGTGATCAACGTGCTGATGATCCTCGGGATCATGTCGCTGCTCGATACGACGCTGACCCTGCCCGGCATCGCCGGCTTCGTGCTGACCATCGGCGCGGCGGTCGACGCGAACGTGCTGATCAACGAACGCATCCGCGAGGAACGAAGGCGCGGGCGCGGCGTGATCGCGGCCGTCGAGAACGGCTACCGCGAGGCGAGCCGCACGATCTTCGACGCCAACATCACCCACGTGATCGCGGCGACGCTGATGTTCATGTTCGGCTCCGGCCCGATCAAGGGCTTCGCGGTGGTGCTGATGATCGGCATCGTCACCTCGGTGTTCACCGCCGTCTACATGACCCGCATGTGGGTCGCGCTGTGGCTGCGCCGGGCGCGGCCGACAGAGCTGCATATTTAAGGGAGCGGAAGGATGCGCTTGCTCAAGTTCGTTCCCGAGAACACCAACATCAAGTTCCTGCGCTGGCAGTGGCCGACCACGATCCTCAGCGCGGTGCTGATGATCGCCAGCTGGGCGCTGATCTACACCAACGGACTGAACCTCGGCGTCGACTTCGTCGGCGGGCAGATGATCCGGGTGACGTTCACCCAGAGCAAGGACGCGCCGCTCTCGCAGCTGCGGAGCGAGATCGAGAAGCTCAATTACGGCGAGCCGGTGATCCAGACGTTCGGCGCGCCCAATGCGGTCTCGATCCGCATGCGGCTGCCCGAAGGCTCTGACAAGAACGCCGGCCTTGCAGAAAAGATGGGCAAGACGATCACCGCGCGGATCCAGTCGCTGCACCCCGATGCCCGGGTCGACGGCATCGATTCGGTGTCCGGCAAAGTCTCGCAGGAACTCGGCTGGACCGCGTTCAAGGCGCTCGGCTTCGCGATGATCGCGATCTCGATCTACATCTGGTTCCGGTTCGAATGGCAGTTCGGCGTCGGCGCGCTGCTGAGCCTGGTGCACGACATCTCGCTGGTGCTGGGCCTGTTCGCGCTGACCCAGATGCAGTTCGACCTGACCATCGTCGCCGCGGTGCTGACGGTGCTCGGCTATTCGCTCAACGACACCATCGTGGTCTATGATCGGATCCGCGAGAATCTGAAGAAATACCGGCGAATGCCGATGGCCGAGCTGCTCGACCTGTCGGTCAACGAAACGCTGGCGCGCACGATCATGGTCGCCTCGACGATGCTGATCACGCTGCTCGCGCTGTTGATCCTGGGCCCGAAGGTGATCTTCGGCTTCTCGGCCGCGCTGATCCTCGGCATCTTCGTCGCGACCTACAGCTCGATCTACGCCGCGGCGCCGATGCTGATCTGGCTGGGGGTGACCTCGCGCAGCTTCGTGCCCAACGAGAGCGCGGCCGACCGCCAGGAACGCGTGGCGCGCGGCGAGCTCTAAGCGATCAGCCGCTCGTAGTAGTCCGCGAGCGCGGCCGCGTTGGCCGCCCAGCTGAAATCCGCGACGTTCTCCGCCACTTGCACGGGCGAGGGCGGATCGGCGAGGATATCCTCCACCGCCGCGGCGATCGCCGCCGGATCGCGCGGGACCAGCCGCCCGGCGCTCGGATCCTTGAGCAGCTCGCGCGCGCCGCCCACGTCGCAGATCACCAGCGGGGTGCCGCAGGCGAGCGCCTCGACCCAGGCGTTCGCGAGGCCCTCGCTCGACGAAGGCAGCACCATCGCATCGGCGGCCGAAAGCACCAGCGGCAGCACTGCATGGTCGAGCGAGCCGAGGAAGTGCACCTTCTCCGCCAGCCCAAGCTCTTGCGCCAGCGCGCGCAGCTTCGCTTCATCCTCGCCGCGGCCGACCAGCAGCAGCCGGGCGCCATGCAGCAAGGCGAGCGCGCGGATCGCGAATTCCTGCCCCTTGCGCGGGATCAACGCGCCGACGCTGGCGAGCAGCACCTCGCCATTCTTCAGCGGCAGGCCCAATTGCGCGCCGAGCACCGCGCGCAGCCCGTCGTATTGGCGCGGGGTGAAACGGTCGCGGTCGAGCCCGGTGCGGTGCAGCGCGATCTTGCCGCGCGGCAAGCCGAGCGCCGCCATGTCGTTGGCCAGCGCCTCGGACACCGCGAGCAGGCCTGCGGCCTGCGCTCCGGCGGCGAGGATCTGCTGTTTGGCCGCGCCTTTCGCGCCCCAATAGTGGATGTCCGCGCCGCGCGCCTTGATCGACAGCGGCAGGCCGAGCGCTTCGGCGATCCGCGCCGCCGCCGGGCCGTCGGGATAGAAGAACTGCGCGTCGACCAGGTCGAACGGCGCCCCGCCATGGAGTCGGCGGGCGAGCGGCAGCACGGCTTTGGCGATCGCCGCGGGGTTGCGCGTGCCCGCGCCAGGGATCAGGGTAAAGCGCGGGCGATGAACCTGCACCCCGTGCTCCACCCCGCTTACGAGAGCGCCGCGCAATGGCCGGTAGCGGCCGAGCGCGAGCGGAGGGATGCCGATCGGGTTCACTACCGTCACTTCCCAGTCCCCGCGCGCAGCGAGCGCCTCGAGGCTGCGCGCGACGAACGTGCCGAAGCGCGGCGCGGCGGCGTTCGGATAGAGCGTCGCGAGCGAGAGGACGCGTCTCGCCATGCTACAGCTTGCGGACGAGCATCTCGGCGACCGCCAGCCACTCGGGCCCGTCGACCACCACCTGGCGCTGGCCGGCGCCGGGCGGCAGGACACCGACGAGCGCGCCCTGGCGGTCGATCAGCCGCCCGAACGCGAAGCGTCCGCCCTTGCGCGGCACCAGCACGTCGCGGTTGACCATGCGCTGGGCGTCCTCCGGTGCGAACCGGCGCAGCCATAGCTGGTCGCCGGCGCGGTATTCGCCGGCACCCGCCTCGATCGCCAGGCACACCAGCGACGCGCCGCCGGCAAGCTCGGTCGGCAGGATCGCGTCGCGCGGAGCGGCGAGCGCTTCGGCCCCGGCGTCGGTCAGGCGGGCGACGATCTTGGGATGTTCGGCCCGCTCCCCGCGCACCAGCATTTCGGGCTCGACCCCCAGCGCCGCCGCGATGCGGTTCATCCAGACGAGCGAGAGGTTGCGCATGCCGGTCTCGAGCCGGCCGATGGTCTGCGCAGTGGTGGCGGGCTCGCACGCCGCCGCGACGTCGGCCAGGGTCATGCCCTTCTGCTTGCGAATGTCGCGGATGCGATTGATCATGCCGGCCTCCTAACCAAATCGGTTTTTTCTCTTTCCTACAATAACCGAACATTGGCAAGGGCGGTTTTTCCGATACCTGCATGGAGGCACCGATGAAGCAGCAACTGGTCGAGCGCGAACTGACCGCGGAGGGGCCTCGCCAGCGGGACGGTGGTGCGCGGCGGCGCCGCAGCGTCACGGTGAACCTCGCCGAATCGCCGATCTCGTGGCTTCACGCGCGCGGCCACCTCGACGACCGCCTGTTCGCGGCGGGCGAGCGCCTGCGCGCCGACTACGAGCGCGCGCAGCTCGCGCCCTCGGTCACGATGCGGTGGGAGCCGGTGCGAATTGCGGGCGGCGGCGCCGGTCGGCTGTCGCCCGGCGAGCGCCAGATCGCTGCGCGCGAACGCTTCCACGGCGCGCTCGGCCGCGCCGGCAAGGGTTTGTCGGACATCCTGTGGCGCGTGGTCTGCGCGGGCGAGAGCCTGCCCGAGGCCGAGAAAGCGCTCACCTGGCCGGCGCGCAGCGGCAAGCTCGTGCTGCGCCTCGCGCTCGACCGGGTGGCGGAGTTCTATCGGATCGGCTGAATCAGCCCTGGATCGTCATACGCGGGTTCCCCGCAGCACATTGATGATCCCGAAGATGTCGAGCAGCCAGATCACCAGCAGGATGATCACCAACCCGTTGAGGATGCTCCGCACGGTCGGCTGCATCGGGATGAAGCGATTGATCAGCCACAACAAGAAGCCGACCACCACGATGACGATGATGACGCTAAGGATGCTCACCGCATTCTCCTCTCTGACGAAAAACCGGAACCTGTAAGTCTATTGCGGCCGCTTGATCTGCGGCTCGAGGTGGTTGATCACGTCGCGCGCGACGAACGCGCTGCGGGCATCCGCGGGCGGGGTGCCCGAATGCATCTCGATCTCGGCGGTGGCTTCGTAGCGTTCGACCCGTTCGGTGTCGAAGAACGGTTCGTCCCAGAACGGATCCCACGCGCGCCAACCGAACCTGGGATAGTAATAGCGCCAGTACGGCCGCCAGCCGGGATAGCCCCACCACGGATGGTAGGCGCCCGGCAGCGGCTCCTGCGTAACGTTGTGTTCGAGCTCGCGATTGACGATCTGGAACCAGTCCTTGCCTTGCTGCTGGGTCAGCTCCGCGGCGCGGTAGAGCAAGTAGCCCTCGACCGTCTCGCGCGAGGTCAAGGAGTTGCCGGAGAACGTGACGCTCCAGTAATTGGGCGCGATCTCGTGCTCGGAATACCCCCCTTGCGCAGAATGCGGCGAGGAGATCGGCTGATAGGGGGTCGGCGTCGCGCATGCCGCAAGCGCGAGGCTCGCCGCCAGCCCGAAGGCGGCCAGCACGCCTCGCGCGCGCTTCGCGACATCGTGGTTCGAACGGCGATCGTAAGGCGGACAATCCAGCATCTGATCGGCTCCGGCAGCACGCCTGTCCCGCCCGTCAGATCAATGTTTTGCCGCGATTTCCGTTCCGCGAGCGGGTTCGCCGAGGCGGCGCTCAATAACGCCGCGCGTCGGCCATCGCCGCGGCGAGCGCGTCACAGCTCAGCGGTTCGTCGAACACCACGCCGTAGATCGTTCCGATCCGCCAGCGAACGGTGGCGGTGAGCGGCGCAAGCACGTCGGTTTCGACCGTCACCGGATGGTCGACCGCCAGGCCCTCGCGGCACTCGATGCAGGCGCCGCCCTGCGAGATGTTGCGGATGGTGATGCAATGCTCGCGTGCGGCGGTGCTGACCGTTCCCTCGAGCACGGTGTTGAGCCGCATCGGCCGGCGCGGGTGCGCGTCGGCAGACAGCTTCACCAACCGGGCGAGGTCGACGCCTGCGGGAAACCGCAGGCCGAGATAGGTATCGTCGTGCCACACGCACCGGACCGGGAACACTTCGCCGTTCGCCAATTCGAACTTGAGCAGCCGCTCGTGCGGCAGGTGCCCGAAATGGCGCACCCGCACGCCGTCGGTCGACGCGTCATGCACGACGCACAGGTATTCGCCTTCGCCCGAGATCAGCTTGGCCGCCTGCATCAGCAGCGCGAACCGCGGAGCGGCGCGCCGGTCCGGGTGGTCGTCGATTTCGAATGTGGGCGCGATCGCCCTCAAATCCTCTGCAAACGCCGACATGCCATGTCCCCCCGATGCTACATGTCGCGACCCGAACCCCTTCGTTGACAAGCAAAAACTACCTATCGGCGGTTAACAGAAATTAAATCCCGGTGGAGAGGCGCAGAGGATTTTCTTCCGCTTTTCTATTCAGGGTCAGAAACAGGCAGAAACAGGAACGCGATTTGTCGCGAAGAAGTTTTGACCACTCGTTGCGGCCGCGGCCGGAATGTAGAACTCAATCGTGCGACAGGCGCCAGAAACCGCCCATCGGGCGGATCGTGCCGAGCAGCCGGCCGTTCTCCCACAGCTCCATCGAGCGATCGCCGCCCTCGCGCTCGGCGAGTTCCAGCGCAGCCGAAGGATCGACCGCCTCGAACTCGATCCGCCGCGGCTCGCCGGAGCGGTCACCGTCCAAAAGTAATGAATATCTCCGCATCGCACGCTCCTGTCCTGTCGGGAGCAAGCAAGCCGGCTCTCGGCGAAGTCAGATCGGCGATCCACAATAACGGATGGACTGCGGTATTTGCCGAAACCACGAAAAGCCGATCTTGGTGGAACCGCAGCCGTCGCGTGCAGCGTAACATGGCGCCGCCGTCACAACTAATGGAATTGTTAAATACGTCTTGTGGCGAGCGTTATCAGCTCTCCACCAGCGCCGCGAGTTCGAGCCAGCGTTCTTCCGCGGCGTCCTTTTCTGCCCGGGCTCGCGCAATCGCGTCGCTGATTCGCGCAAATTTCGCCGGATCGCGAGAGTAAAGCTCGGGATTTGCCAGCTCGTCCTCGCCGCGCGCGATCGCGGCATCCAGTTCCTCGATCCGCGTGGGCAGCAGGTCGTAGTCGCGCTGGTCCTTGTAAGAAAGCTTCGTGCGTTTCGCCGGCGGCGGTACAGCGGCCGGTGGCGTAACGTCCTCGGTCCGGGGCTTGGGCTTCGCTGCCGCCTGCGGCTTGCGGCGCTTCGCTTCCCAATCGGCGTAGCCGCCGGCGACGATGTCGACCGTGCCCGATCCGTCGAGGCCCAGCGTCACGGTCACCGTGCGGTCGAGGAAATCGCGGTCGTGGCTGACGATCAGCACCGTGCCGTCGTAGTCGGCGATCACTTCCTGCAGCAGCTCGAGCGTCTCGAGGTCGAGGTCGTTGGTCGGCTCGTCGAGCACCAGCAGGTTCGACTTGCACGCGAATTCCCGCGCCAGCAGGAGCCGCGAGCGTTCGCCGCCCGACAATACGCCGACTTTCATGTCCACGATCTTGGGGTCGAACAGGAACTCCTTGAGGTAGCCCTGAACGTGCTTGCGGTGGCCGCGCACGTCGATCCAGTCGCCGCCTTCGGCCAGCACTTCGCGCACGGTCTTGTTGGGGCTCATCAGGCTGCGCTGCTGGTCGATCATCACCCCGGTCAGCGTCTTCGCCAGCGTGACCTCGCCCTGGTCGGGCGCGAGCTCGCCGGTGAGCAGCTTGAGCAGCGTGGTCTTGCCCGCGCCGTTCGGGCCGACCAGGCCGATCCGGTCGCCGCGCTGGATGCGCAAGGTGAAGTCGCGGATGATCTTGCGTTCGCCGAACGACTTGGCGACGTGCTCGGCGACGATCACCGACTTGGTCTTCGCCTCGTCGCTCTTCAGCGCGAGCTTGGCGGTGCCGCCGGGCGTCAGCATCGCCGCGCGCTGGGCGCGCATCTGCCACAGCTTCTCCAGCCGCCCCTGGTTGCGCTTGCGCCGCGCGGTGACCCCGCGCTCGAGCCAGTGCGCCTCGAGCTTGAGCTTGGCGTCGAGCTTCTCCGCCGCGCGCGCTTCCTCGGCGTAGACTTGCTCTTCCCACGCCTCGTAGCCGCCGAAGCCGACTTCCTTGCGCCTGAGGCTGCCGCGATCGAGCCACAGGGTCGCGCGGGTCAGGCGGGTGAGGAACGTGCGGTCGTGGCTGATCACCACGAACGCTCCCTTGAAGCGATTGAGCCAATCCTCCAGCCACTCGATCGCCGAGAGATCGAGGTGGTTGGTCGGCTCGTCGAGCAACAGCAGGTCGGGATCGCTGGCGAGCGCGCGGGCGAGGGCGGCGCGGCGCCGCTCGCCGCCGCTGGCGCTTTTCGCCGGGCGGGTCATGTCGATCCCGAGCTGGCCGGCGATCGCGTCGACCTCGTGCCGCGCGGGCGCGTCGGCGCCGCCGAGGGCATAGTCCATCAGCGTGTCGTAAGCAGAGAAATCAGGTTCCTGTTCCAGCAGCACGATCTTGAGGCCCGGCTTGACCGTGCGCTTGCCGCGGTCGGCCTCGATGCGGTCGGCGATCAGGCGGAACAGCGTGGTCTTGCCCGCGCCGTTGCGGCCGATCAGCGCCACCCGGTCGCGCGGGCCGATGTGGAGGTCGATGGTGCCGGTTTCGGGATTTCCGAACAGCCAGCCGGCGCCCTGGATCAGTCCCAGTCCTTCCCAGCTCAAGATCGGAGGTTCGGCCATGCCGCGCGGCCGTTAGCGGGACGGGACGGAACCGTCCAGCCGTTCAGATGGTTCGCATGAAATCTGAACGAATTCAGCTTTGCGTAATAATCGTGCGCGCACATCCGGGCCGTTCCTGAAGGAGATCCGCTCATGCTTCGTCACGCTCTTCCCCTCCTCGCCGCTTGCGCACTCCCGCTCGGCGCTTTCGCCGCGCCAGCTGCCGCGGCCGAAATCCAGCTCAGCGCCACAGGTCCCGTGATCGAGCTCGGCGTGACGCAAAGCGTGAAGCACAAGCCCGACATGGCGACGATCGGCGCCGGGGTCACCACCCGGGCGCAGACCGCGCAGGCGGCGATGAGCCAGAACGCCGCGGCGATGAATGCGGTGATCGCGAAGATCCGCGCGCTCGGCATCGCGGCCGACGACGTCCAGACCGCCGGGATCAGCGTGGGCGCGGTCTACGATTACGACAGCGCCGCGCAGAAGCAGGTGTTCCGCGGCTATCAGGCTTCGAACCAGGTCACCGTGGTGCTGCACGATCTCGACCGCATGGGGTCCACCCTCGACGCGCTGGTCGCGGCCGGAGCGACCGACGTCAACGGCCCCAATTTCGCGCTGGCGGACGACACCGCGCAAGTTTCCGCCGCGCGCAAGCAGGCGGTCGAACGCGCGTATGCCGAAGCGAAAGAATACGCCGCCGCGGCAGGTTACGGCGGAGTGCGCCTGATCGAGATCGACGAAGGCGGCGCCTCGCCGCCGCCGCCGATGCCGATCACGTTCAAGGTTGCCGCAAGGGCCGACGCCGCGCCGACCCCGGTCGAGCCGGGCCTGCTTGCGACCAGCGTCTCCATCACCGCGAAGTTCGAGCTGACCGGCCCCCGCTGAACCGCGCCGTGTGCCGACATTCAGACCTTGTTCAATGCGCGAACCCTAGGCAGGAACGCATCATGCTGAAGCTGCTCGTTCCTTTGCTCGCCGGCGCGCTCGTCGTTTCCGGGCCGCCCCTCGCGGTCTCGGCGGTCGCGCAGTCGACGTCGCGGGACGACCAGGGCCAGGCGCGCAAGGAACAGCGCGAAGGCAAGCAGCTCACCTCGCGCGAGATCGAGCGGATCGTGCTGCCGCAGATGAAGGGAATGGACTATCTCACCTTCGAATTCGACAGCGTCGCGAAAGTCTATCGGCTCAAATTCATCAAGGATGGCCACGTGGTGTTCGTCGATGTCGATGCGCGCACCGGCAGAATCCTTTCGCGCAGCCAGTAAGTTCGCATCGGTTGACGCGGTGTGTTCAAGGAACCAAAGCAGGCTCTTGGCCGTCATGGCCCAGCAGGGGATGAGACGATGCGAATCCTGATCGTCGAAGACGAACCGACACTCGGCCAGCAGCTCAAGAACACGCTGGAGCAGAACGGCTACGCGGTGGACTTGTCCACCGACGGCGAAGACGGCCACTTCATGGGCAGCACCGAGGAATACGACGCGGTGGTGCTCGATCTCGGCCTGCCGGAAATCGACGGGCTCACGGTGCTCGGCATGTGGCGCAAGGAAGGCCGCGGCTTTCCGGTCCTCGTGCTGACCGCGCGCGACAGCTGGTCGGACAAAGTCGCCGGCCTCGACGCGGGCGCGGACGATTATCTCGCCAAGCCGTTCCAGACCGAAGAGCTGATCGCCCGCCTGCGCGCGCTGATCCGCCGCGCGTCGGGCAACGCCAGCTCGGAGCTGACCGCCGGCGATGTGCGGCTCGACACCCGCTCCGGCCGGGTGACCTTGGCCGGCGAGCCGGTCAAGCTGACCGCGCAGGAATACAAGCTGCTGAGCTACCTGATGCACCACAAGGGCAAAGTGGTCAGCCGCACCGAACTGATCGAGCACATCTACGACCAGGATTTCGACCGCGATTCGAACACGATCGAGGTCTTCGTCACCCGCATCCGCAAGAAGCTGGGCGCGGACGTCATCACCACCATCCGTGGCCTCGGATACAGCCTCGACGACCCGGCCGACGCGCCCCGCGAGTGAGGACCGGCCCCTGCCGGTAGCGCAAGCGCCGGCCGAGGAGCAGGCTCCCGCCGCCGGGCCCGCCGAGCCCGCGCCGGTGCCGCACACCGGCAGCCTGTCCCGGCGGATGATGCTGATCGCCGCCGGGTGGATCACCATCCTGCTGCTGCTCGGCGGCCTGGCGCTCAACAGCACGCTGACCTCGCTCGTCACCCGCAATTTTGACGAGCAGCTTCAATACATGCTCACCGCGATGGTCGGCTCGGCCGAGATCGACCTGCACGGCGACGTCTGGTTCAACCGCCCGCTCGGCGACCAGCGGTTTCTCGAGCCGAACAGCGGGCTCTATTGGCAGATCACCGGCAAGGGGCATGAGGACTATCCCTCGCGCTCGCTGTGGGACCGTACCCTGAAGCTGAAGGGCGGCGACACGTTCGACGCCAAGCCGCAAGTCTACGACAGCGACCAGTTTCCCCACGAGCCGCTGCGGGTGATCGAGCGCTCGATCGTGTTGCCGGACAGCCCCACCGAATGGCATTTCGTGGTCGCCGCCAGCCGCGCGGACCTCAATGCGCAGATCGTGCGCATTCGCGCGATCCTGATCTGGAGCTTCGTGGTGCTCGGCCTCGGGCTGTTCCTGATGGCGGTGCTGCAGACCTGGTACGGCCTCGGCCCGCTGCGCCGGGTGCGCTTGGCGATCAAGCGGATGCGCAGCACCGGCACCAACCGCGTGACCGAGCCGCTGCCGCTCGAGGTCCAGCCGCTGGTGCAGGAATTGAACGCGCTGCTCGCCCATTCTGAAAAGCAGGCCGAGGAGGCGCGCACCCACGCGGGCAACCTCGCGCACGCGCTGAAGACCCCGCTCACCGTGGTGATGAACGCGGCGACCGCGCATGCGCCGGACCTTGCGCCGACGGTGATCCGCGAGGCGGCGGTGATGCGCCGCCAGGTCGATCACCATCTCGCGCGGGCGCGCGCTGTGGGCCGGCGCGCGGTCGGCCTTTCGCGAACCAACGTTCGCGAAAGCGCGGATGCGGTCGAGCGCGCGGTGTCGCGGCTCTACGAGAACGTGCGCTTCGACATCGCCGGCTCGCGCGATGCGGCGGTCGCGATCGAGCGCCAGGATCTCGACGAGATCCTCGGCAACCTGATCGAGAACGCCGCCAAGTACGGCGGCGGCAGCGTGTTCGTGACGATCGACCCCGAGCCCGGCGACGAGCAGTGCGCGGTGCTGGTCGAAGACGACGGTGCCGGAATTCCGCTCGAGGAGCGCGAAAACATCTTCGCCCGCGGCGCGCGGCTCGACCTCACCAAGCCCGGTACGGGCCTCGGCATGGCGATCGTGCGCGACGTGGCGGAAATCTACGGCGGCTCGGTCGAGCTCGGCGAAAGCGAGGACCTGGGCGGCTTGCTGGTGACGCTGCGGCTGCCGCGCGCGGCGGGTTGAGGAGACAAGACGGTTGGTGCCGGGACGGATTCGTTAACCTTGATTTGCTAACGCGCGGCCATGGCCCTGCCGCTCGCCTCCTCGTCGGACTCGCTTGCGCGGATGCGCCAGTGGATTTGGGGAAGGCGCGCATTCGATCGCGACGCGGCGCCGATCTATCTGGTGATCAGCATCCTGGTCGCGTTTCTAGCGGTGGCGCTCGAATATTTCGGATTTCGGTACGATCGCGGCTTCGTCAGGGGAAACGTCATCGTGCTCGGCACCTTTCTCGGGTTCGCCGCAGCCGCGCGCTGGATCGGGTTCCCTCGGCTGGCTTCGATGCTGGAAGCATGGATCCTGCTGATCGCGGTTTCTGCCCTGACCGCGCTCTGCGCTTTTGTCGCGGCGGCGTTGGACCGTCCGCTGGTCGACGCAGTCCTGGCGGCGATCGATCTTCGATTGTTCGGCTTCTCGCGCGACCTGTTGGCGTCGTTCGCCGTCAGCCAGCCGGTGGCCTTTCGAGCGACGGTCGTCGTCTACGACACCTTGTCGCTTCAACCTTTCGTGCTCCTTCCGGCGTTGATCGCGTTCAATCAGCGCCAGCGGGCCTGGATGTTTCTCCTCGCATGGAGCTTGGCACTGGCCTTCTGCCTCGCCGTCTCGCCGTTTGCCCCTGCTCGCGGGACGCCGCCTTACGTTCTTGAATGGATCGACGTCTTCGACGGTGCCCGGGCGGGCTCGTTGCGTACGCTTGACGCCTCGGTGCTGACGGGAATAATCACTTTTCCGAGCTTTCACGCGGCAGGGGCCGTGGTTCTTGCCTGGGGCACGGCAGCCAGTCGTTTTATGAAATGGCCGATGATCGCGCTGAACGCCGCAGTAGCCGTGTCGGCTGTGCTGGTGGGGGGGCATTATATCATCGACGTCGTGGCGGGCGCGGCGGTGGGCGCTGCCGCTATCTACGCGGCGCGATGCGTTTACTACGGATTTCCGCGGCGGCAGCGTCGGTCGCGGATCATTTCCGAACCGCTGCAGGCGCCCGCCTAAAGCCTTCCCGGTGGCCCGAAAGGTCAGCCGAACACGTCGTTGAACCGGACCGTCGTCATGCCTTCCGCGACCGCTGCCAGGTCGCCGGCGGCGATCCGCGCGGCGGCGCGTTGCAGGTGGCCCATGGCGCTGCCGAACGGGGCGCCGCCCAGGCTCACGCGCTTGACGCCGGCTTCGGCGAGTTCCGATAGAGCGCCGAACTTGCCCCATGGCCCGAGCAGCACGTTCACCGGCTTGGGCGCGACGGCCCGGACCAGCGCGCGGATCGATTCCATATCGGGCAGGGCCGGGGCGTAGAGCACATCGGCGCCGGCCTCGGCGAAGGCGGTAAGTCGGCGGATCGCCTCGTCCAGGTCAGGTCGGCCGTGAAGGAACAGATCGGTCCGCCCGGTGAGAACGATCCGACCTTTGGCCGCTTTCGCCGCGGCCGCGATCCGCGCGACCGCATCGTCGAAGCCGTGGATCGGGTTGGCCGCGTCGGCCGTAGTGTCCTCGATGCCCAGCCCGGCAAGGCCGCCGGCGATCGCCGCCTCCACCGTGGCGACGCAATCCTCGGGCGCCGGGCCGAAGCCGTCTTCCAGGTCGCCGTTCACCGGCAGGCCCGAGGCCCGGCCGAGCAATGTGCCGTTGTCGACCGCCTCCTGCAGGCTCACCGCGTGCTTGCCGTCGGCGCGGCCGAGCGCGTGGGCGATCGCTGCGGAAGACGTGCCGAGAGCCAGGAAGCCCGCCTCGCGGAACACCACCGCGCTCGCCGCGTCCCACGCGTTGGCGAGCACGAAGGCGTCGGGCGCCTCGTGCAGCGCCTTGAAGCGGGCGTAGGCTTCCGCTTGGCTCATTTCGCCGCGAGATCGTTCAGATGCCGGTGATGCCGGATCACCTCGTCGATCACGAAGCGGATGAACTTCTCGCTGAATTCGGGATCGAGGTCGGCTTCGACCGCCAGCGCGCGCAGTCGCGCGATCTGCCGCTGCTCGCGGCCCGGGTCGCTCGCGGGCAGGCCGGTTCGCGCCTTGTGCTCGCCCACCGCCTGGGTGATGCGGAAGCGCTCGGCGAGCATGTGGATCAGCGCGGCATCGATGTTGTCGATGCTCTTGCGGTAGCCAGCCAGGGTGGAATCCGGCAGCGGATCGGTCTTCGTCTCGGACATCGCCCCCCGCTACCATGCGCGATTGCGCATTTCCATTGCCCGGTTTGCGCTTGCGTTCAAGCGCCCGCGCGAGCAAGTGCGCTGCCATGAGCGCCGAGGTTGTCCAGCTTACCCGTTCCGAGCCCTCGTTGGCGCCGATCCTCAATCTTACCGCCACCGCGATGAACGCCGTCAACGCGGTGATCCTCGAGCGGATGCAGAGCGAAATCCCGCTGATCCCGGCGCTCGCCGGGCATCTGATCGCGGGCGGCGGCAAGCGGATGCGGCCGATGCTGACGCTCGCCGGGGCCGAGCTCGTCGGCTACCAGGGCGCGCGCCATCACAAGCTCGCCGCCGCGGTCGAATTCATCCACACCGCGACGCTTTTGCACGACGACGTGGTCGACGGATCGGACCTCAGGCGCGGCAAGGCGGCGGCGAACATCGTGTTCGGCAATCCGGCCACCGTGCTGGTAGGCGATTTCCTGTTCAGCCGCGCGTTCGAGCTGATGGTCGAGGACGGCAGCCTGAAGGTGCTCAAGATCCTCAGCCACGCCTCGGCAGTGATCGCCGAGGGCGAGGTCGACCAGCTCACCGCCCAGCGCCAGATCGCGACCAGCGAGGAACGCTATCTCGATATCATCGGCGCGAAGACCGCCGCGCTGTTCGCTGCCGCCAGCCGGATCGCGGCGGTGGTTGCCGAGCGGCCCGAGCGCGAGGAGCAGGCGCTCGACGAATACGGCCGCAACCTCGGCATCGCGTTCCAGCTGGTCGACGACGCGCTCGATTACGATGCCGACCCCTCCGAAATGGGCAAGGCCAAGGGCGACGACTTCCGCGAGGGCAAGATGACCCTGCCGGTGATCCTCGCCTATGCGCGCGGCAGCGAGGAAGAACGCACGTTCTGGCGCGCGGCGGTGCAGGGCCATCGCAGCTCGGACGAAGATCTCGCGCACGCCGTCGGCCTGATCCGCCGCCACGACGCGATCGCCGCTACCCGCGAACGGGCCCGTCACTACGCCGCCCGCGCGATCGACGCGCTGGCGATCTTCCCCGAGAGCAAGGCCCGCGCGGCGATGGAAGAGGCGGCTCGGTTCGCGGTCAGCCGCGGCTATTGATCAGCCAACCGAGGTGGGACCGGTGCCACATCGGAACCGTCAGAGAGGGAATTCCCCGCAAACGTTGAGCCTCGCCGACCGCCGCCTCGCGGCCGGGTGGGCCGCGGATTGTGCGGAACGGGTATTGCATTTGTTCGAAGCTGCAAGGCCGGACGACGGTCGCCCGCGCGCAGCTATCGCGCGGACCCGCAGTTTTGCGCGCGGGGAGTCCGATACCGCTGATGATATCCGAAGGCGTTTCGGGGGTGGCAGTGTAAAGAATGCCGGCGGGGATTCCGCTGCTTCTGCTGCCGCCAGGGCTGCAGGTCAGGCCTCGGCTGTTTGCCACATGGGAGCGCATGCGCTTGGCGCAGCAGCATTTGCAGCCAAGGCTGCCGGGCTTGCGCAGCCCCAACATCCGAATGCGGCAAGGGACGAGATGGCGTGGCAATTCGAGAACATGAGCGAAGCGGTGCGCACTGCGCTTCGAACCCTTCCATTGATCGGAGAGGACGGTTCGGGGCCTCTTGGGCCGGGACTACTCGCACGAGGAGAACTCGGATCAATCATTCGAAATCTGCAGGCCGCAATCGCGGCCGATGACGGAAATGGCGAGATACTTTGACCGCCGGCCTCCCGATCCACCTCGTCCTCCCGGACCTGCTCGCCGCCCTGAGCGCGCGCAATTCGGCGGTGCTGATCGCTCCCCCCGGGGCGGGCAAGACCACCGCGGCGGCGCCCGCGCTGCTGGGTGAGGCGTGGTGCAGCGGAACGATCATTCTCCTTTCGCCGCGCCGGGTCGCCGCGCGCGCCGCGGCCGAGCGGATGGCCGAACTGCTCGGCGAGAGGGCCGGCGAGACCATCGGCTACCGGACCAGGCTCGACAGCAAGCGCTCCGCGAGGACCCGCGTGCTGGTGATGACCGAGGCGATCTTCGTCGCGCAAGTGCTCGAAGATCCGGAACTGGCCGGCGTTTCGGCCGTGCTGTTCGACGAAGCGCACGAGCGGCACCTCGATTCCGACCTCGGCCTCGCGCTCGCGATCGAGAGCCAGCAGGTATTGCGCGAGGACCTGCGCATCGTGGTGATGTCGGCGACGATCGACGGCGCGCGCTTTGCGCGGCTGCTCGATGGCGCGCCGGTGATCGAGAGCGAGGGCAAGGCGTTTCCGCTGCGGATAGAATGGCTCGGCGCGCGGCCCGAGCTGAGGATCGAGGACGCGATGACGTCTGCGATCCTCACGGCCTGGCGCGAGGAACAGGGCGACGTGCTCGCGTTCCTGCCGGGCGTGGGCGAGATCGAGCGGACCCGCGAGCGGCTGGCAGAGCGCCTCGCCGATGTGCCGATCCTGCCGCTGCACGGCCAGGTCGAGCCCGCCGCGCAGCGCACCGCGATCGGGCGCGATTCTCAGGGCCGCCGCCGGATCGTGCTCGCGACCAGCATCGCCGAGACGTCGCTGACCCTCGACGGCGTTTCGGTGGTGGTCGACAGCGGGCTTGCCCGCCGCGCCGAGTTCGATCTGGCTGCCGGCGTGACGCATCTCGTCACGGCCCGCGCGAGCCAGGCGGCGGCGGGCCAGCGGGCGGGGCGCGCCGCGCGGCAAGGCCCGGGCGTCGCCTACCGCCTGTGGGAAGAAGCGGCGCACAAGGGCAGGCCCGAGTTCGATCCGCCGGAAATCCTAACCGCCGACCTCGCTTCGCTGGTTCTGTCGCTTGCGCGAGCCGGCATCGGCGATCCGGCTGCGCTCGCCTGGCTCGATCCGCTACCCGAGGCTGCGTTGTCGGCGGCACGCGGGAGGCTGTCGGAGCTTGGCGCATTGGACG
This sequence comes from Sphingomonadaceae bacterium, assembly GCA_036384795.1. Classification (GTDB taxonomy): domain Bacteria; phylum Pseudomonadota; class Alphaproteobacteria; order Sphingomonadales; family Sphingomonadaceae; genus Andeanibacterium. The sequence goes on from DASVLP010000051.1 coordinate 22,331, forward strand.
CCGAGGGACGGGCCACCGGATTCGGTCGCAAGCTCGCGACGCTCGGGATGGAGCCGCCGCTGGCCGCGCTGGTGCTCTACGGCGTCGAGGCAGGCGTTAGGCACGATGCCGCGCGGCTCGCACTGTTGCTGCAGGAGCGCGGGCTGGGCGGACGCAGCGAGGATTTGGATCAGCGCCTGTCGCGCTGGAACGGCGACCGCTCGCCGCGGGCGGAGGCCTCGCGCAAGCTGGCGGACGGCTGGGCGAAACGGGCCGAACAGTTGACCTCAAATGAGCCCTCGCGCAGGCGGGGGCCTCCCGCTGGCCGGGACGAGGTCCCCGCCTGCGCGGGGACTCACCCAATACAGCTCGGCATCCTGCTCGCCCGCGCGTTGCCCGACAACCTAGCCAGACGGCGCGATGCTTCGGGCGAAAGCTGGCTCAGCGCCGGCGGGCGAGGCTACACGCTCGATCCCGCCTCGCCGCTGGCGCGCGCCGAGTGGCTGGCGATCGGTGACGCGCAGGGCCGGGCGCAAGGCGCGCGGATCACCGCCGCGTGGCCGCTTAGCGGGGAGGAAGTCGAGACGGGCCTGGCCCACCGGATCGAGCAGCGTTCGGTACTCAACTGGAACGAGAGCGCCGGCCGGGTCGAGGCGCGGCTCGAGCGAAGGCTCGGCGCGATTATCCTGGCGAGCGGGCCGGATTCCGCGCCCGACCCCGCCGCGCTCGCCGCCCTCCTGCTCGAGAAAGCGCGTGAGCGGCTGGGCGAGCTGCTCCCGGCCGAGCTGATCGCGCGGGCGAGATATGCGGCGCTCGACGCGCTCGATCCGGCGCGCCTGGCCGATGAAGCGGACGAATGGCTCGCCCCGCTGCTCGCAGGCCGCCGCGCCCTCGACTTGCCGAAAGGACAAATCGTCGATGCACTGCTGGGGCGCCTCGACTGGGACCAGCGCCAGCGCCTCGACCGGCTCGCCCCGCGCGAATGGGCCAGCCCGGCCGGAACCCACCACGCGATCGACTACGCCGCCGAGGGCGGGCCTTCGGTCGAAGTGCGGGTGCAGGCGTTGTTCGGGCTCGATCGCCACCCGACGGTCGGCCAAGGCGGCGAGCCGCTGCTGCTCCAGCTCACCAGCCCCGCCGGCCGCCCGATCCAGGCGACGCGCGACCTGCCGGCATTCTGGCGCGGAAGCTGGCGCGACGTGGTCAAGGACATGAAGGGCCGCTATCCCAAGCACCGCTGGCCCGACGAGCCGTGGGCCGAGGCGCCCAGCCTGAAAACCAAGAACGCGTTCAATCGTACTTGATTCGAGCGACGAATTTCGGGAAAGGCACGCTCCATGTCCGCACGGATTTTCCAGCGCCCCAAGAATGCCATGCAGTCCGGCAAGGCCCGCACCGACGAATGGGTGCTCGAATTCGCCCCCGCCGAAGCCAAGAAGCCCGATCCGCTGATGGGCTGGGCCGGCAGCGGCGACATGCGGCAGCAGGTCGTGCTCACCTTTGCCAGCAAGGACGCAGCGAAGGAATACGTCGCCCGCTACGGCATCCCCGCGCGGGTCCACGCGACGCCGCCGCGCCACCTCAAGCTGCAGGCTTACGCGGATAATTTCCGGTAATCGATCCTCCCTGTCGCGCAGCGATGGGGAGGGGGACCGCGACGCGCAGCGTCGTGGCGGAGGGGAATGGTGCGCCGTTGCCCCTCCGTCAGCCGCCTGACGGCGTCTGCCACCTCCCCATCCGGCGGAGCCGGACGGGGAGGATCGGTGGAGTTGCAATCCGCGCCGCACGCGGCCATATGCGCCGCCGGGAGTCGGTCGGACGTTTGCGTCCGCCAACCTGGTCAGGTCCGGAAGGAAGCAGCCACAACGGTCAGCGGCGGGTCGGCCGGCTCCTTTTCCCCCTTCGACATTCAGGCCGCTTGCCCCTACCTAGGGCGCATGGGCGATTCACCCGAAATCGAAGACGAAGAACTCGCACCGACCGCCGCCGAGCTCGAGGCGGCGGGGCAGTCGGCGATGTTCGGCGCGCCCGAGGAACCCGCGCCGAAGTCGGCCCCAACGCCGGCTCCGCAAGCCTCGAGCCAGCCCTATCGCGTGCTCGCGCGCAAATACCGGCCGCAGACCTTCGCCGAGCTGATCGGGCAGGATGCGATGGTCCAGACGCTCGGCAATGCGATCGCGCGCGGGCGGCTGGCGCATGCGTTCCTGATGACCGGGGTGCGCGGGGTCGGCAAGACCAGCACCGCGCGGCTGATCGCGAAGGCGCTCAACTGCATCGGGCCCGACGGGCAGGGCGGGCCGACGATCGACCCTTGCGGCAAATGCGAACCCTGCGTCGCGATCGCCGAAGGCCGCCACATCGACGTGATCGAAATGGACGCCGCTTCGCACACCGGCGTCGACGACGTGCGCGAGATCATCGAGGCAGTCCGCTATGCCGCGGTCTCGGCGCGCTACAAGATCTACATCATCGACGAAGTTCACATGCTGTCGAAGAACGCCTTCAACGCGTTGCTCAAGACACTTGAGGAACCGCCCGAGCATGTGAAGTTCCTGTTCGCCACGACCGAGGTGAACAAGGTGCCGGTGACGGTGCTGTCGCGTTGCCAGCGATTCGATTTGCGGCGCATCCCGACCGACAAGCTCGCCGCGCATTT
>DASVLP010000052.1:0-8277 GCA_036384795.1 Sphingomonadaceae bacterium
GGCGGCCGGCGCCGCAGCGCTCGCGGCGGAAACCGGCGCAGCGGCACTGGCGGTCGCTGCAGGCGCGGCCGAAGCCGCCGCATCCTGCGCCGCCGCCAATCCGGGAGTCAGGGCCACGGTAAGCGCCAACGCCAGGCCCGAAAGGAAATTCAACTTGCTGCGAACGATCTCGCCAAAGTTCATCTGTCCGACGCTTTCCGCTCTCGTGAAAGGGCCCGCAGCCCCAGCCTTGTGCCCCGACCGGGGCCCGTCGCCGGGGCCTATACGCGCGCTTGCCCGCTGCCTCAAGCGCTTCTAGGGAAATTTTCCCGTGGCCCGCGCGGCATGCCGCCGACGCCCCGGTTCAGAGTACAGGAAACACAGGATCACGACCGCGAATGACCGAAGACGAGGTACTCTCCGAGTTCCGCGCCAGCGAGGCGCTGCTCGAGGGCCATTTCAAGCTTTCCTCCGGCCGCCACAGCGCGCGCTACCTGCAATGCGCGCGGGTGCTGATGGACCCGATGCGCGCGGCGCGGCTGGCCTCGGCGCTCGCCGGCAAGCTGCCGCGCGAGGTGCGCCAGCAGATATCCAAGGTCGTCTCGCCCGCGATGGGCGGGGTGATCATCGGCCATGAAGTCGGCCGCGCGCTGGGGGTCGAGGCGATCTTCGTCGAGCGGCCGGAAGGCACGTTCGAGCTGCGCCGCGGCTTCACCCTCAAGCCCGGCGAGAAAGTGCTGATGGTCGAGGACGTCGTGACCACCGGTCTGTCGAGCCGCGAGGCGATCGCCGCGATCGAGCAGGCAGGCGGGCAGGTGATTGCCGCCGCCGCATTGGTCGACCGCTCGGCGGGCGAAGTCGACCTCGGCGTGCCGTTCTTCCCGCTGGTCGAGCTGTCGGTGCCATCGTACGCCGAGGATGAGCTGCCCCCCGAGCTCGCCGCGATCCCGGTCGAGAAGCCCGGCAGCCGCAAGTGAGCTCGCCGCTTCGCCCCGATACGCTCAGATTGGGCGTCAACATCGACCACGTCGCGACCATCAGGAACGCCCGCGGGGGCGATCATCCCGATCCCGTGCGCGCGGCCCAGATCGTCGCCGAGGCGGGCGGCGACGGGATCACCGCGCACTTGCGCGAGGACCGGCGGCACATCCGCGACGGCGACCTGTCGCGCATCCAGGCCGCCACCGGCCTGCCGCTCAACCTCGAGATGGCCGCGACCGACGAGATGCTGGCAATCGCGCTGCGCCACAAACCGCATGCCGCGTGCATCGTGCCCGAAAAGCGCGAAGAGCGCACCACCGAAGGCGGGCTCGACGCGGCCGGGCAGCACAATCACCTCGCGCCGGTGGTCGGCCGGCTGCTCGACGCCGGCATCCGCGTGAGCCTGTTCATCGCACCCGACCCGCGGCAGATCGAAGCCGCGATCAGGCTCGGCGCGCCGGTGGTCGAGCTGCACACCGGCGAATATGCGCATGCCGAAGGCGAAGCGCGCGCGGTGGAGCTCAAGCGGATCGCCGACATGGTCGCGCTCGCGGCGAAGAACGGGATCGAGCCGCACGCCGGCCATGGCCTGACTTACGATAACGTCGCGGCCGTAGCCGCGATTCCCCAACTGGCGGAGCTCAACATCGGCCACTATCTGATCGGCGAGGCGATCTTCGTCGGGCTGGAGACTGCGGTGCGGCGCATGCGCGAATTGATGGACGAGGCGCGGTGAGAAAGTCGCGGCCCTTGCGATCCTCCGCTGCAAGGGGAGGTGGCAGCGTCGCAGGCGCTGACGGAGGGCGCGCGTCCTCCACGAGCGGCGACGCCCCTCCACCACCCGCTTCGCGGGCGGTCCCCCTCCCCTTGCAGGGGAGGATCGTTTGATTATCGGCCTCGGCTCCGATCTGTGCAACATCGAGCGGATCCAGAATTCGCTCGACCGCTGGGGCGAGAAGTTCGAGCGGCGCTGCTTCACCGAGGTCGAGCGCGCGAAGGCCGCGAAGCGCCCGTTCACCCGCGCCGGAACCTACGCCAAGCGTTTCGCAGCCAAGGAAGCGTTCACCAAGGCGATCGGCACCGGCTTCCGCCACGGCGTGTTCCACAAGGACATCGGGGTGGTGAACGCCCCTTCCGGCGCGCCGACATTGGCGCTGGCGGGCGGGGCGAAGGCGCGGCTCGACGCGATGGTGCCCCAAGGCTACGAAGCGGTCGTTCACCTGACGCTCACCGACGACCATCCATGGGCGCAGGCCTTCGTGGTGATAGAAGCGCGCCCGCTGCAATGAGCGAAGGGGATTCCGACTTGACCATCGACACGGCCGTTCAGGCGAACGAGGACGGGCTCGACGCGGCCGAAACCGCCGAAGCCAAGCGCGACGGGGTCAACTGGTTCGCCGAGATCCGCGGGCTGGTGCTGATGCTGCTCGCGGTGCTGGCGTTCCACACGTTCATCGCCAAGCCGTTCTACATCCCGTCGGAATCGATGATGCCGAACCTGCTGACCGGCGACCGGCTGGTGGTCAGCAAATATCCCTACGGCTGGAGCTGGGTCTCGGCCTCGTTCCACCTGCTCCCGCGCAGCCACTGGAAGATCGCGAGCAAAGTGCCGCAGTACGGCGACATCGTGATCGTCGTCCCGCCGGACAAGAACGAGGATTACATCAAGCGGGTGATCGGCCGCCCGGGCGACACCATCGCGCTGGTCGACGGGCGCGTGATCCTGAACGGCAAGCTGATCCCCCGTACCGTCGAGCCCCCGGTGCAGATCCCGATCGACGCCAACGATCCGTGCGATCCCTACACGTACGGCGACGCGCAAGTCCGCCTGCCTTCGGGCAAGCTGGTGTGCGAGCTGTCGGCCTATCGCGAATGGCTGCCCAACGGCGCGAACTACGTGGTGATCGACCACATGCAGCAGCCGCTCGACAACTATGGCCCGGTCAAGATTCCCCAGGGTCACGTGTTCCTGATGGGCGACAACCGCGACCATTCGGCCGACAGCCGCGCGCCGTCGGGCGACCAGGAGCCGGGCGCGAACGGCCTCGGCGGCCCGGTGCCGCTGACCAGCATCGGCGGCCGTGCGGAGTTCATAACATTCTCGCTCAACGGCAGCATGACGTGGAATCCCCTCACTTGGTTCTCGGCCTTCCGCAGCGGCCGCGCCGGGACTAGTCTGCGCCCGGCTCTGCTCGAGCCGGCGCAAGGGGGGAACAAAGGCAATGGCCACGACTGACGACGAGGGGGGGCACGCGATCGGCTCGAGCCCGGCGCGAATCGCCGACCCGCTGCTCGCGCGCGAGGCGAGCCGGGCGCTCGTGTGGGCGCTGGTGTTCGGCGGGGCGGTGCTGCTCGCGTTCCTCGCCAAGCCGCTGCTGATCGTGTTCGCCGGCATGGCGTTCGGCGCGATGATCGACGGCGGCGCGCGGCTGCTCGGCCGGGTGCTCAAGATCGGGCGGACCTGGCGGGTGGCGATCGTGCTGGTGTTGGCCGCGGTCGTGCTGCTGGGCTTCTTCGTCTATGCCGGCACGACGATCGCGGCCGAGGCGAGCCAGCTGCCCCACGTCGTCAGCGTCCAGGCGGATCGCCTGGCCGCGTGGGCGGCGTCGAAAGGCTTCTCGGTCGAGACCGCCAACCTGCAATCGCTCGCCGGCCAGCTCGCCAGCGGCGTCGGCACGTTGACCAAGGCGCTGACCGGCGTGATCGGCGGGATCGCGACGCTGCTGGTAATCATGTTCCTGGGCATCTATTTTTCGCTCGAGCCGCGGCTTTACGAGCGCGGCGTCGCGTGGATGCTGCCCGAGAAGCGCCGCGGCGAATTCTACATCACCACCGAGCGCATGGCGCGGCAGTTGCGCCACCTGCTCGGCGGGCGCCTGTTCGGGATGGTGTGCGAGGGCGTGTTCACCTGGGCGATGCTGTCGCTGTATATGGTGTTCTCGGGCGCGCCGGTGCCGATGGCCGCGCTGTTGGGCATGATCACCGGGCTGCTGGCGTTCATCCCCAACATCGGCGCGGCGACTTCCGGCACGCTGATGATCCTGGTCGGGTTTTCGGGCGGCACCCAGATGGGGTTCTACACTATCTTCGTCTACGTGTTCGTCCAGACGCTCGACGGCAACGTGCTGATCCCGCTGATCGCGAGACGCACGGTGGATCTGGCGCCCGCGGTCGTGCTTTCCGCGCAATTGGTGATGGGGGTGCTGTTCGGCATCCTCGGTCTCGCACTCGCCGATCCGATGGTGGCGATGATCAAGGTCGCGCTCAATCGCCGCTCGGAAATCCACGCGGCCGACGATCGCGCAAAGGCGCTGGGCGGCAGCATTATCACCTGATGGCCCGCAAGTTCCTCTATTTCGTCGCGTTCGTGATCCTGCTGGTGATCGCGGTGCTGTTTGCGCTGCGCATCTGGGGCGAGCAGCTTTCCGAGCTGGCGTTCGTGCCCCGCAGCGATTTCGTCCGCCAGCAGCCGCTCGCCGACAACGCGTACGACGATCCGGCGATGTGGATCGCACGGCCCGGCAGCGTGGGCGAGCAACTCGCGCGCTGGCGGCCGGCTTACGCGCAGGGCACGAAGGCCCCCGCCCCCGCGCCGGCCGCGCCCGGCCGGTTCGCGGTGTTCTTCGTCCATCCCACCACATACTTCGCCAAAGCGCGCTGGAACGCGCCGCTGGACGACAAGACCGCCAACAGCGTCGCGCGCACGTTCGTCAAAGGACTCGCGACGCCGTTTTCGCAAGCGGACCAGATCTGGGCGCCGCGCTATCGCCAGGCAACGCTCGGCGCGTTCCTGACCGACGACCCGAAGGCGACGATGGCGCTCGATGCGGCGTATCGCGACGTCGAGCAGGCATTCGCCTATTTCGTCCGCTCGATCCCGCCGGACGAGCCGATCGTGCTCGCCGGGCACAGCCAGGGTTCGCTCCATATCCTGCGGCTGCTGCGCGACCGCGTGCTCGGAACCCCGCTCGAACGCCGGGTGGCGATGGTCTATGCGGTCGGCTGGCCGATCTCGCTGCAGCACGACCTGCCCGCGCTCGGCCTGCCGGGCTGCTCGACGCCCGATCAGGCGCATTGCATCGTCAGCTGGCTGAGCTTCGCCGAGCCGGCGAGGCCCGGCCAGATGCTCAAGCGCTACGAGGTCACGCCCGGCTTCGACGGCCGGCCGCGTGGCGACAGCCCGGTGCTGTGCGTCAATCCGCTCACCGGCGTGCGCGACGGCTCGGCCCCGGCGAGCGCCAATCTCGGCACGCTGGTGCCGAGCAGCGACTTCTCCACCGGCGATCTCGTGCCCGGCACGGTGCCGGCGAGCTGCCGCGCGGACGGGTTGCTGATGATCGGCAAGCCGCCGTCGCTGATGGCCGCGGTGCTGCCCGGGAACAACTATCATTTGTTCGACATTCCGCTGTTCTGGGAAAACCTGCACCGCGACGTCGGACGGAGAATGGCCGCTTGGCAGACGCAGCATTGATTACCGACCGTGCGGCGGAGTTCCGTGAGGCGCTCCCCCAAGGCGGCGCGCTGATGGCGCTCGACGTCGGCACGCGCACGATCGGCACCGCCTTCTGCGACGCCGGGTGGCGCTTCGCGAGCCCCGGCAACACGTTGATGCGCACCAAGTTCGCCGCCGACCGCATCAAGCTCGAGACGCTGGTGCGGGAGCGCGGAGTGGCCGGGGTGGTGATCGGACTGCCGCGCAACATGGACGGCACCGAAGGGCCGCGCGCCCAGGCGAGCCGCGCCTATGCCCGCAATCTCGCCGCGCTCGGCCTGCCGATCCTGCTGTGGGACGAGCGCCTCTCGACCGCGAGCGCCGAGCGCGCGATGATCGCCCAGGACATGAGCCGCGCGCGGCGCGCCGAGCGGATCGACGCGGCGGCCGCGGCGGTGATCCTGCAAGGCGCGATCGATGCGCTGGCAGGCGCGGTGATCTAGGTTTGCGCCAGCTCGCGGCGACGGGCCTTCGCTTCCTGGGCGACGAACCGGCTGGCGGCATTTTCCGCCTTGCGCCAGAGCGCATCGCGCGCTTCGACATCGTCTTCGATCCCCGCCAGCGCGTCCCATGCCGCGAGCCGCATGCGGTCGCTCGGATGGCTGCGGGCAAAGCTTTCGGCCAAGTCGAGCGCCTCGCCGCTGCCCAGTCCCGCAGCGATCCGCAGCAGGGTCTCGCTCGCGCCGGGATTGACGATTCCGGCCACTTCGTTGCGGTCAACGTCGAAGCGATACTGGTCGAGCCAGCCTTGCGCGGTGCTTGCGTGCATCACGTTGAGCGAGACCGACAGCTCGTCGGGCGGCAACTGACGGTGGACGTCGCGATGGGCGCGGTACTGCATCAGCTTGCCCGGCTCGAGCCGCGACCGCTCGACGAAGCGCAACCCCGCCCGTTCGCCGGTCCAGCCGTCGAGCGCGGCGTAATCGAACTCGTAGTAGTCGCTCCAGTAGCCCGGGCCGAAGTAGCCGACGGTCAGGAAATCGAAGTTGTGATCGTGCGGCAGGCCATAGACGAAGCTTGCGCCGCCGCTCGCGCGGAAGCTGCGCTCGTTCTCCGACGGCCAGATGTTCGCGCGGATGAAGAAGTCGCCTTGCGCGGGCGAGAGCATCACCACCTGCGGGCCGTAAGCGCTGGCCTCTTCGCCGGCGGTGGCAGACCGCTTCAACTCGGCAACCAGCATGTCGCCGAGGAACGCGCGGTTGTTGCCGAGCCGCCGCAACCACCCGGCGGCATGCAGCAGGCTGCCTTCGTCGGCGGGGCGGAAACCACGCGTCCGCAATGCATCGACGCATTCGGCAAGCTCGCACGAACGCTCGTCCGCCAGGTCGAACACGCGCGGCATCAGGCGTTCTCCAGCACGCCAAGCGCGGGATGGGCTTCGACCAACTGCGCGCGCAACACGCCCGCTTGCTCCCCAAGCGGATCGGTGACGTCGCGGGCGATCGCGCCGAGCGCGGCGAACCCGGCGGCGGTATCGAGGGCGAGGCTTTCGCGCAGCGCCTGCCAGCGCAAGTGCGGGCTTGCCGCGCCGTCGCGGGCGATGGCCGCGAGCGTCGGGGCGGCATCGCGGCGCTCCATCCGGCCGAGCAGCGCGAACATCATCTCGCGGCGGCTTTCGTCGATATCGCCCGAGGCCTGGCGGCGGAAGGCGCCGTCGGCGAGCGCGAACTCGCGCCCCGGTCGGGGCCTCACGGCGCCGCGGATCAGCCGCAGCACCACCAGCCGCCGCTCGACCCGCCCGACCACCAGCGCCTCGCGCGCCTGGTCCAAAGCGATCCGGCTGCCGGCGCGAAGCGCAAGCGTTCGCCGCGCGAGGTCGGCGTTGCCCTGATCGACCGCGCGCAGGGTGACCAGGTGCGCCTGCGCGGCGCCGGCAAGAACGATCTCGTGCTGCTCCCCGTCGGCGAACGCGATCGACGCAGGCACCGGGCACGCCGGCTCGCGCGCCGAGAGCATCAGCATTGCGCGCCCGGCACGTGCCAGCAGCAGGCTCGACACGCCGCGATGGCTCACGTGCCGGAACGGCGCGATGCCAAGCGGTGCGGCCCGCAACGCGGGCACCACACGGTCGAGCAGTCCGTCGGCGAATGCCCGCGCGCCCCGCAACGTCCGCATCGCGGCGGCGAGCGGCGCGCAGTCGGCCAGTGCCGCACCCGAACCGTATGCGCCAAGCGCGCGGAGCACTTCGGCAGCGCAGGGATCGGCGAGCCATTCGTCGCGCACCGCGATCAGCGCGTGCTGCGCCTGGCGCTGCGGAGCGGCGTCACCCCGCAGCGCGCGCAAAACCGGATCGAACCGCATTGCGCGGTTTACCGGCCGTGACCCGGAGGCGGAGAAATCTCGAAGATGTAGGACATCAGGATCACCATCGAGTCGTCCGCCTGGGTGTGCTGGATGCTGCCGAAGATCCCGATCGGTTGGGTGAGGTCGGGCAGCTCCGACAGCTCGATTTTGGGTAAGCTCATCGCACGTCTCCTTGCTCGCGCCGAACCGCGGCGCACTGCGGAGACTGGCAGCGTTTGCCCGCTGCCGAAGTTAAAACACTGTAATTATTAGAATACTCTTCGAGAATGCCGAGACGGACGACGCGCCGAACGGAGCTCTTGGCGCTTCAGGCCGGCCGACCCATCCGCAACTCGACGACCAGCCCTTCGGGTAGTTCGCCCTCGAACGGCAGCGGGATCCGGCGGGCGTCGGCGCGGGCGCGACCGAGGATCGCGTCGGGGATTCCGGGGCCGACCAGCAGCGCGTCGGCGCTGCCGAGCAGCCGCGCCTGGCGCAAGGTGAGGTCGTCGGGATCGGCGCCGACGAGCACGATCACCTCG
>DASVLP010000053.1:0-7656 GCA_036384795.1 Sphingomonadaceae bacterium
CGGCGGATTTCGACGCTATCGGATGATGGTGTAACGTGTACGAGTAACGCGGGAATTACCGTTATTTACGTGGACGGGCCGGGTTGGCTTTCTATGCCCCGCGCACATGAATGCGACCCGGAGTCAGTTGTTGCCTTTCGATCTTATCCGTTTTCGTGCGGCGCTGCTCTGCGCCTCGGCCACCGCATTGTGCATGGCCTTTCCCGCGGCCGCCGAAGCGGCCGATGCCGCCGCCGCCGATGCATCGGCCGAGGCGGCTGATGCAGCCGCCGATTCAAGCGCCGATGCCGCGGCGGCGGCCGGTCCCATCGTCGTCACCGCCTCGCGCGCGGACATGCTCGGCACCGCGACCACCGCTAGCCAGGGCAAGATCACCCAGACCGAGATCGAGCTGCGCCCGATCGTCCGCCCCGGGCAGTTGTTCGAGAGCATCCCGGGCCTCGTCGTCACGATCCACTCGGGCGAGGGCAAAGCCAACCAGTACCTGATCCGCGGATTCAACCTCGATCACGGCACCGACTTCGCGAACTTCGTCGACGACATGCCGGTCAACCGCCCGACCAACACCCATGGCCAGGGCTATTCGGACCTTGCGTTCCTGATGCCGCAGATCGTCTCCGGCATCGATTACACCAAGGGGCCTTATTACGCGGCGATCGGCGATTTCGGCTCGGTCGCATCCTCGCACGCGCACATCGCGAACGAGATCCCGAACCAGGTCTCGGTGACGGTCGGCACGGACAAATACCAGGAACTGTTCGCAGGCGGCACCGTGCACCTCGCGAGCGACCAGCGGCTGATGGGCGCGCTCCAGCTCGGCCATTACGACGGGCCGTGGAAACCGGGCGAAAACTTCAAGAAGATCAACGCCGCGCTGCGCTATAGCCAGGGCGATTCCACCGACGGTTTCAGCCTCACCGGAATGTATTACCAGAGCCAGGGCGGGCTGATGACCGACCAGCCGCTGCGGGCGATCGAGCAGGGTCTGATCGACCGGTTCGGCACCCTCGACCCCACCGATCACAGCAAATCCCTGCGCTACAGCCTTTCGGCGCATCTCGACAAGCCGCTCAGCGACAACGCCCAATTCCACCTCAGTCTCTACGGCATCCACGCCACGATGACGCTGTGGAACGACTTCACCCACTATCTCGACGATCCGGTGAACGGCGATCAGGAGGCGCAAGCCGAAAGCCGCGACACGATCGGCGGCGACGGCAGCCTCGCCGTCCATTCGCTGCTGGGCAGCATCCCAAGCGACACCGTGATCGGGCTCCAGGCGCGCTATGACGGGGTGTTCGTCACCCGCCAGCACACCAAGGACCGCACGACGGTGCTCGACTATTGCACGCTCGAGCAGGAAGACGGCTCGGTCCTCGATTATCCGACGGTGGACACCTACTGCAACGCGGACCACGCCCGGTTGCTCGACCTCGGGCCGTACATCCAGAACACCACCCGCTGGACGCCATGGCTGCGCACCGTCGTGGGCGCGCGCGAGGAATATTACCACGCGACCGACCATAGCGACGTGACCGGCACCGGCGGCAGCGGCGACCAATGGCTGTTCCAGCCCAAGCTGAGCCTCGCGGTAGGCCCGTTCGCGAAGACCGAGCTCTACGTGAGCTGGGGCCGCGGGTTCCATTCTGACGACGTGCGCGGCGTATTCGGCACGGTGCCCGAGGAAGGCACTCCGCTGGCCGGCGGGACGACCCCATTGCTCGCGTCGACCACTGGCGAGGAGATCGGCCTCAGGACCGACATCATCCCCAACGTTCACATCCAGCTTGCGGCGTTCCAACAGGATTTCAAGTCCGAGCTGAGCTACAACGCGGACACCGGGCAGGATGAGGCAGGCGCGCCCAGCCGTCGGCAGGGGATCGAGTTCTCGGCCGAATACCACCCGTTCCGCTGGCTCGAGCTCAACACCGACCTCGCATTCTCGAAGGCGCGCTATCACGTCGACGATCTTGCTGCCTACGGCCTCGACGGGCCGTACATCGCCGACGCCCCCGAATTCATCGGCTCGTTCGGCGTGCTGGTGAACAACCTGGGCCCATGGTCGGGCGGGCTGCAATGGCGCAAGCTCGGCCCGCACCCGCTGGCCGACGGCACCAAGGAGCCCGAGAGCAAGGGCTACAGCGAGTTCAATCTCGATCTCGCCTACCAGTTCACCGGCGGCTGGAAGCTTGGCGTCACCGTCTCCAACCTGTTCAACAGCCATGACGATGCGGCGGACTACTACTACGCCGCGCGGCTGCCGGGCGAGCCGGCGGGCGGGGTCGAGGACTTCCAGGTCCACCCGCTCGAGCCGCGCGCGGCCCGTTTCAGCGTGACGAAGACGTTCTAAAGGCCAGCCGTGGCATTCGGCGCACCCGGGTTTTCACGACCTATCCGCACGAGGCCGAGGCGGCACCCGCCGGCGGGCGTGACCGCTCGAGTGGCGACATCCGTCGGCCGAGGACGAATGTCGAGGCCTTGACGTTCAGGTGCGGTCGGGAAACGCCTGTCCGGCGCAGATCATCCGGTGCGCGGCGATGTATTCGGCCTGCATCTCGGGGGTGAGGATCTCCATCATCTGGCGGCCCTCGATCCACAGCTCGATCACCCCGAACAGGCCGCCCCGCTTGCGATACTTGGCCGGCCAGCCCTCGCGCCGGGCGATCGCCAGCACCGCATCCTGGTCGAGCTCGGTCGCGATCGCGGCATGCGTGGCGGTGAACCGATCGGTGCCGGACGCTTCGCCCACCGCATCGACGTCGCCCGCGCTTTCGCGCAGCACGATCCCTTGCGGATAGACCTCGATCGTGGTGCCGCGCTCGTCTCCCGACAGCGCCACCCAGCCGTTGTCCGACACCGGCGGAAAGCGCTTGGCCTGTCCGCCCCAGATTTCCGCGATCACCGAAGCGACGTGCTGCGGATCGTCCGCGCCGATCGACATGTGAAACAGCATTTTCGAATCTCCCTGAATGGGCCCGCACTAGAAAGTGGCACAGATTGTGTCAATAAGAATTTGACACTTTTTGTGCCACTCGCTATCACGGGCCATGCCCGAAACACAGGCCAACCCATCCGTCCGTGATGCCCGCAAACAGCACGCGCGGGCGCAGATCCTCGACGCATTCGTCGCGCTGCTGACCGAAGGCGAGGCCGACCTGAGCCATGACGCGGTCGCAACGCGCTCGGGCGTCGCGCGGCGCACGGTGTACCGCTACTTCCCCGACCGCGCCGCGCTGATGGACGGTGCGCTGCTGCGGGTGCGCGAGCTTGCCGGGCCGAAAGTCGACTACCCGGACAGCCCCGAGGAGCTGCTCGACTCGCTCGAACCGGTCTACACCGGCTTCGACGCGATCGCGCCGATCGCCACGATGCTGCGGACCACGCCGCAGGGCCGCCAGCTGCGTCTCGCGCAGAACGATGTGCGCGTGCGCCGCTACACCGCCGCGCTGGCCGGCGCGGTGCGCGAGCTCCCGCCCGCCGATCGCAAGCTCGCGACCGCGACGCTCCAGGTGCTGCACACTACCCCATGGCTCGAGATGCGCGACCATTGGGGGCTCGACGGCCGCCAGATCGCCCGTGCCACCGGCTGGGCGGTGCGCACTCTGCTCGCCGATCTCAAGCGCCGCGGCAGCCTGCCGCTGGATCGGGATGTGCCGGAAGCGGCGAACGACTAACGCCCGCTCACTCCCACTCGATCGTGCCGGGAGGCTTGCTGGTATAGTCGTAGACCACCCGGTTGATGCCCTTCACCTCGTTGATGATCCGGGTCGCCGTGCGGCTGAGGAATGCGGCGTCGAATGGATAGATGTCGGCGGTCATCCCATCGGTACTGGTCACCGCGCGCAAGGCGAGGACGTTGTCGTAAGTCCGCCCGTCGCCCATCACGCCGACAGTGCGCACCGGCAGTAACACCGCGAACGCTTGCCAAATGGCATCGTAGAGCCCGGCGTTGCGGATTTCCTCGAGATAGATCGCGTCGGCCCTGCGCAGGATGTCGCAGCGTTCCTTGGTGACTTCCCCGGGGATGCGGATTGCGAGGCCGGGACCTGGGAATGGGTGCCGACCCACGAACACTTCGGGCAGGCCCAGCTCACGGCCCAATGCGCGGACTTCGTCCTTGAACAGCTCGCGCAGCGGCTCGACCAGGTGCATGTTCATCCGCTCGGGCAGGCCGCCGACGTTGTGATGGCTCTTGATCGTCACCGAAGGTCCACCGGTGAACGAAACGCTTTCGATCACGTCGGGATAGAGCGTGCCCTGGGCGAGGAAATCGGCCCCCCCGATCTTCTTCGCTTCGGCCTCGAACAGGTCGATGAACGCCTTGCCGATGAACTTGCGCTTGGCTTCGGGGTCGGTGACTCCCGCCAATCCGCCGAGAAACATGTCTTCGGCGTCCACGTGGACCAGCGGGATGTTGTAGTGGTCACGGAACAGCGAGACGACCTGCTCGGCCTCGTTCATCCGCATCAGTCCGTGGTCGACGAACACGCACGTCAGCTGGTCGCCGATCGCCTCGTGGATAAGCACCGCGGCGACCGCGCTGTCGACCCCGCCGGAAAGGCCGCAGATCACCTTTCCATTGCCGACCTGGTCGCGGATCTCGGCGATCTTGGTCTTGCGGAACTCGGCCATCGTCCAGTCGCCGGCGAGCCCGCACACGTGGCGCACGAAGTTGGCGATCAGCCGCCCGCCGTCGGGCGTATGCGCGACTTCCGGGTGGAACTGCGTGCCGTAATAGCGCCGCGCGTCGTCGGCGATCAGTGCGAACGGCGCGCCGTCGCTGGTGGCGACGATGCGGAAACCGTCGGCGAACCGGGTGACTTTGTCGCCGTGGCTCATCCACACCTGGTGGCGCTCGCCAACCTGCCACAGGCCGTCGAACAACACGCACGGCTCGGTCACGGTCAGGAAGGCACGGCCGAATTCGCCCCCTTCGCCGGTTTCGTGCCCCGGGCGGACTTCGCCGCCGAGCTGGTGGGTCATCACCTGCTGGCCGTAGCAGATGCCCAGGATCGGCAGGCCACTGTCGAACAACACTTGCGGCGCGCGGGGGCTGCCTTCCTCGGGCACGCCGGCCGGAGAGCCGGAGAGAATGATCCCCCTGGGCTTCAGGCGCCGGAACGCCTCTTCCGCCTGGTTGAACGGCGCGATCTCCGAATAGACCCCGGCCTCGCGCACCCGGCGGGCGATCAACTGGGTAACCTGGCTGCCGAAATCGACGATCAGGATGGAGTCGGGAAGATGGCTGGCGTCCATCGCGATCCGTTAGTCACGCCGCTTCGCGCTGTCCAGCCGGGGCTGCCTGGCCTGCCTGGCCTGCCGGGCCTGCCGGGCCTGCCGGGCCTGCCGGGTGCGCGAGCACTGCGGTTGCATCAAATGCAACAGCACAAGATGTTTTCGCACTTGCGTAATTTTCTTTCGCGCACCATTTGAACGCTCGGAAGAAGGGGATGACCGCGAAAAGGTGGCTTTCGAACTCGAAGGAACACCGGACATGCGTTTCGTCACTGCACACCTCCTGCCGCTGCTTGCCGCGGCTACTGCCAGCGGCTTGCTGCTCAGCGTCGCGATCGTCTGATCGCAACGCGCCCTCCCCCAAGGCAGGAGTTCGGCCGCCCCGTCCCCCCGGGGCGGCCGTTTGCATTCCGGACGGCTGCACACCCGGCGACAAGCCTGTGGAACAAGGCCCGAAAAGCTTTCTAATCCGCCGCGCGCTCCCTATATAATCGGCATGGCAGACGCACCCGAAACCTCCGGCGGAAGAACCCCTCAAACGGCCGAATACGGCGCCGAGAGCATCAAGGTCCTGAAGGGCCTCGACGCGGTGCGCAAGCGGCCCGGCATGTACATCGGCGACACCGACGACGGCTCGGGCCTGCACCACATGGTGTTCGAGGTTTCGGACAACGCGATCGACGAAGCGCTCGCCGGCCATTGCGACCTGGTACTGATCGAGCTGAACCCCGACGGCTCGGTCTCGGTCGAGGACAACGGCCGCGGGATTCCGACCGACATCCACAAGGAAGAAGGCGTCTCGGCCGCCGAGGTCATCATGACCCAGCTCCACGCGGGCGGGAAGTTCGAGAACACCAGCGACGACAACGCCTACAAGGTTTCCGGCGGCCTCCACGGGGTGGGCGTCAGCGTGGTCAACGCCCTGTCCGAATGGCTCGAGCTGACCGTCTGGCGCGACGGCAAGGAGCACTGGATGCGCTTCGAGAACGGCGATCCGGTCGCCCCGCTCGAAGTGGTGGGCGATGCGCCGATGCGCGACAGCGGCCTGCCCAAGAAGGGCACCCGCGTCACCTTCCAGGCCTCGACCGAGACGTTCAAGAACGTCACCGAATACGATTTCGAGAAGCTCGAGCACCGCTATCGCGAACTCGCGTTCCTCAATTCGGGGGTGCGCATCCTGCTGCGCGACAAGCGCCAGGCGCCGCCGATCGAGCACGATCTCTATTACGAGGGCGGGATCGGCGCGTTCGTCAAATGGCTCGACCGCAACAAGCAGGCGCTGCTGCCCGATCCGATCGCGATCAGCTCCGAGCGTGAGGGGATCGGGATCGACGTCGCGCTCGAATGGAACGATTCGTACTACGAGAACGTGCTGTGCTTCACCAACAACATCCCCCAGCGTGACGGCGGCACCCACCTCGCGGCCTTCCGCGCCGCGCTGACCCGCACGATCAACAACTACGCGGAAAAGTCGGGCCTGCTGAAGAAGGAGAAGGTCAACCTCGCCGGCGAAGACATGCGCGAGGGGCTGACCGCGATCGTTTCGGTCAAGCTGCCCGATCCCAAGTTCTCGAGCCAGACCAAGGACAAACTGGTCAGCTCCGAAGTGCGCCAGCCGCTCGAAAGCCTGATGGCCGACAAGATGAACGAATGGCTCGAGGAAAACCCGGCCAACGCCAAAGAGATCATCCAGAAGATCGTCGATGCGGCGGCGGCGCGCGAAGCGGCGCGCAAGGCCCGCGAGCTGACGCGGCGCAAGGGCGCGCTCGACATCGCCAGCCTGCCCGGCAAGCTCTCCGACTGCCGCGAGCGCGACCCTTCCTTGTGCGAACTGTTCCTGGTCGAGGGCGATTCCGCAGGGGGCTCGGCCAAGAGCGGACGCGACAGCCAGTACCAGGCGATCCTGCCCTTGCGGGGCAAGATCCTCAACGTCGAGCGCGCGCGGTTCGACCGGATCATCTCTTCCAAGGAAGTTGGCACGCTGATCCAGGCGATGGGCACCGGCCTGCGCGACGAGTTCGACCTCGGCAAATTGCGCTATCATAAGATCGTTATCATGACCGACGCGGACGTCGACGGCGCGCACATCCGCACCCTGCTGCTGACGTTCTTCCACCGCCAGATGCCCGACATCATCCGCGCCGGGCACTTGTTCATCGCCCAGCCGCCGCTGTTCAAGGTCAGCAAGGGCCGCAGCGAGGTGTATCTGAAGGACCAAGCCGCGCTCGACCGCCATTTGGTCGAGGCTGGACTGCAGGGCCGGATGCTCGAAAGCGCGACGGGCGCGCAGCGCGGCAGCGGCGAGCTCGACGCGATCGTCGACCACGCGCTGCGCCTCAAGAGCCTGATGGCGTTCGCGCCGCGCAAGTACGATCCGCGCGTGGTCGAGGCGCTGGCGCTTGCCGGAGCGCTCGATCCGGC
>DASVLP010000054.1:0-66997 GCA_036384795.1 Sphingomonadaceae bacterium
CCCGTCGCTGTCGTAGACCCAGACATCCTCGCCCCGGACGAGTTCCAATGGTTTTTCGTAAAAGAGCACCGTATTGTTGCCGGAAATCCGGAGGCGGCGGCTCAGCAGATCGGACATATTGAATTGATCCCGTATTTTGGCAGCTCGGGCCGTATGGCGGTCAAGGACTTGGCGCAATGGTCAGGCCGCCGGTTTCATCAACGCCCGTCGATGGAACAGGCCTTGCGCCGAGTACGTGATTGGACACGCAGGGCCGCGGACGACGCGGCGGAAAGCTGAGGGACTTGGGCCGGTTGCCAAGCCAAATAGGTCGGGAGGCGCTGGAGGCGCTCCGAACGATCGTGCCCGCCGCAGGGGCCAGCTTTTATGCCGTGGACGTGCGGGGGGAACCTTTCGGACACCTGCTCGATGGTCTCTCGGCGGATCAACTGCGCGATTATCAATCGGTCTATCGCAAGGTCGATCCGCTTCATCCGAGCCGCTTCCAACGTAGCAACGACAGCGTCGTCACTCTCGATCAAGCCCGGCGGCGGGCGGGGGACGATCGCTATGTCAGCGAATTTCTGGAAATCCAGGGCTTTGTCGACGAGGTCGAATTGTTCTTCCGAGATCGACAGGGCTTGATCGTGCTTGGAATAGGTCTTTTGCGAGCGAGGCGTGACGGTCGCTTTTGTCCAGGGGAGGTGGACCTGCTGAGCCGCACGCGGCCGTTGCTCGAATACGCCTTCCGCACTCAAATCGGAGAAGCGCGGATGCCGGAACACGAAACTGCTGAGTTGTGCTCCACTTTCGATCTGACCGGACGCGAGATCGAAATTGCCCGGCTGGTGCGGCGCGGGCTGAGCAATGGCGACATTGCGGAAACACTCGGCATCCGTGTCGCAACGGTAAAGGCGCACTTGTTCAACGCCTTCAACAAAGTCGGCGTTGCCTCGCGGACCGAACTGATTTCGCGCCTGTGGCGATACTGAGCGCCACGGCGCTCCATCAACCGAACGCAATTGCCGCCTGCTCGCTCAGTTCACGCGCAGCGTCGCGAACGGCGCCGATCAGCTCGTTCGTTGGGTGCAGGCCGAAACGCGTCGACGGCATGACCACTCCGAGGCTGCCGAGCACTTCGCCTTCGCGATTGAAGACCGGACCGGCCACGCCGGCAAGGTCGAAATGCCGATCGTGAAAGATGGCGACCCCGTGCTCTCGGACATGCGCCAGATCCTTTCCCAAGCTTTCGCGGGTCGGCCGCGGTCGGCCGGTAAGCGGTCCGGAATTCTCGTTCCGCAGAACCATTTCCACCTCGCTTGCCGGCAAATGGGCGAGGATCGCGCGTCCAAGCGAGCCCCACGGCAGCGAGATCTCGATCCCCCTTTCCACATTGTAGCGCAAAGGGTGGGCCGTAAGGACGACCTCCGCCACGATGCCCCGCCTGGAGGTCGGGCTGTAGACGCACAGGACGGATGTCTCGCCATGGCGCCTTACCAGCGCCTCCAGCAATGGCCGCGCGGCGCGCCCGATGTCGAAATGGGAGAGCAGTAGCGACGCGATCCGGTGGAGTTCGCGGCCGGGGCGATATGCCCGTGCGTCCGCGCGCTCGACAAAGCCGTTGCGCTCGAGAATCTTGAGCAGGCGGTGAATGGAACTGGCCGGAAGATCGGCCCGCTCGGCAAGCTCGCCAAGCGAGAAGCTTCGCGGTTGCGTGGCGATCAGTTTTATCAGGCAGAGCAAGCGCTCGCCGGCACCGCGCGGAGCGGCGCTTTTCCTCTGTTCAGCTGTCATGGTCACAAACCGCCACCGGAACCTGCGCGCCATCCTAACGCGAGTGTCGCAACATAGGAAGAAATTCCAAAATACGGAATATGATATCTATCAAATCGGAATTGATTTTGAAGCTGGAGTGCTCGCCGTTAGCTTCGGGCCCGGAACTTGCAGGAGTTGCGAGCGTGGCTACGGAACCTGTTCAAAGCGAACCTCATCCGGTGGGTGTGCCGATCGTCGCCGGTCTGCCGATGCCGGAGTTCAAACGAATTCAGGTCGATCCCATCTCGGGCGCCTGTGGGTGCGAGATATCGGGCGTGGATCTGCGCGAGGAGCTCGACGCGCCGACGCGATCCGAAATAATGGCCGCTTTCGAACAGTTCCTGGTAATCGTTTTTCGCGATCAGCCGCTGTCGCTCGACCAGCACAAGCGCTTTTCAGCTCTGTTTGGCGAGTTGACCGAATTGCCGCAGGCGCCCACTTACAACAATGACGATCTGGTGCAGGAGGTTCGCCGCGAGGCGTTCGAGCCAGTCAACGTCGTGCCATCGTTCGAGCACTTCCACACCGACAGCCCGTTTCTGGCATGTCCGCCCAAGTGCATCGTGATGCGCGCGCTCGAGGTCCCGCGGTGGGGAGGCGACACTGCATTCTCCAACGCCTACCTCATCTACGAGAGCCTGTCCGACGGAGTGAAGGCGTTGGTCGACGGCCTCGAGGTGGTCTATTCCGGCAAGGAAATCTGGTCGAAGAACGAGAAGCTTCCGCCGGAAATGCGGCTGCGCTTGCGGGACAAGCATTCGTTCAAGCCGGAGGAGCTGGAGAGCGTTCATCCCGCCGTGAGGGTGCACCCCCAGACGGGACGTAAAGCGCTGTTCATCACGACCGCGTACTTCAAGAAATTCGTAGGCTGGACCGAAGCCGAAAGCCGAGCATTGCTCGACTATCTTCAAGGCTTGGCGCAGCAATTGCATTACCACTGCCGGGTGAAATGGAAAAAGGACACCCTGTTGGTGTGGGACAACCGTTTCACCCTCCATCGGGGCATTCACGATTTCAAATATGAGAAGCGGCACCTGATCCGAACCACGGTGATCGGAGAACGTCCTCTGGGTCTCGAGCACGCGCTCGGGCGATGAGGGTGCGGCGATGAAAGTCGGGATCGCCGCCCGGACGGCCCGCCCCGAGGTGCGCGATCGGGAAACCGGCAGCGGCGACTGGAGCCTCAGGGCCGGTTACGGGCTCGGCTTCCTCACGCTGATATCTGCCTTCAACTACCTCGACCGTTCATTGCTCGGGCTGGCCTTGCCGGCGATCAAGGCCGAAATGCATCTCACCGACACTGCGCTGGGGCTGGTGTCGGGAATCGCGTTTCTGCTGTTCTACTCGTTGTTGGGCGTCCCGATCGCGTGGCTCAGCGATCACGGGAATCGACGCAACATCATCGCCGCGGGCTTCGTTTTCTGGAGCCTGATGACGATGTTGACCGGCTGGGTCGCCAATCTTTGGCAGCTTGTCCTGGTCCGGTTCCTAATGGGCGCGGGCGAGGCTTGCAGCCTCGCGCCTTCCAATTCGGTCATCTCGGATTTGTTCCGCAAGGAGCGCCGCCCGCTTGCCCTGTCGCTCTTCGGGACCGCGTCGTCGATTGCGTTCATGCTGTTTTTTCCAGCGTTGGGGATCGTCGGGGATGCGCACGGATGGCGCCGGATGTTCG
This sequence comes from Sphingomonadaceae bacterium, assembly GCA_036384795.1. Taxonomy (GTDB): domain Bacteria; phylum Pseudomonadota; class Alphaproteobacteria; order Sphingomonadales; family Sphingomonadaceae; genus Andeanibacterium. The sequence continues at coordinate 3,467 of DASVLP010000054.1, forward strand.
TCATTGCGGGACTTCCGGGCATCCTGCTCGCGCCGGTCTTTGTCCTTACCGTTCGCGAGCCTGCGCGCACCAGCGTGCCGCCAAGCGCGAAGCCAGGAGAGCCGAAGGGCATCCTCGCCGCGGTGAGAATTCTCCTCAGTTCGCGGGCCTATTTGTACCTGCTGCTCGCCTCGACGCTGATGGGGATGAACGTTTTTGCCGCCAGCACCTGGACGCCCACCTTCCTGCAACGGGTCCATCACCTGACCATGGGAGAAGTAGCCTCGGTTGTCGGGGTCATCAAAGGCGGCTGCGGTCTCGCCGGCGTGCTGGTTGGCGGCATTGCGATCGATCGACTGATCAGCCGTTCTCCCCGCTGGCGATGGATGATCCCGGGACTGTCCTGCCTCGCGCTCGTTCCGGTCGAATTGACCTTCCTTCTGGCCAATGCGCCGCCAATCTGGCTGTTTGCCTTTGCCGCCTCGTCGTTCCTGACGCTGGTTCATCAGGGGCCGCTCTTCGCGTTGGTGATGGAAGTCGCGGCCAGTCGTATGCGAGCGGTCGCGATTGCCGTCCTCGTGTTGTGTTCGGGACTGTTCGGTCAGGCGATAGGACCGCTCGCGGTGGGAATGCTCGACGACCGTCTGGCCCCGACGTTCGGCGGGGGTGCCATTCGATATTCGCTCCTCATTCTGGTCGTCACCGCCGCCTTGGCCGGAGCGGCGATCCTGATGGCCGGGCGTCAACTGGGCGGGTTGCGCCAGCGTTCGAGCGAGATCGCCGAAGGCAGCGGCGGGGCCGTTCCAAGGCAATGAAACGAGTGAGCCGCCATTTTTGGACGGGGGAAGGACTTTTACATGCTCCGCAAATTAGCCTTTGGTTTTTCAGCCTTTTTGGTGCTGCTATCGGGCACGGCTCACGCCCATCATTCGTTTGCGGCGTTTTTCGATCCGGACAAGATCGTAACGATCAAGGGCACCGTGACCTCGTTTCGCTTTACCAACCCGCACGGGACCATCGTGCTCGACGTTCCGGGGGATGGCGCAACCCGTGAATGGCGGGTCGAAACGAATGCGCCCGTAGTCCTCGTCCGGGGCGGCTGGTCCCCATCCAGCCTGAAGCCGGGCGACGTCGTGACAATCGAAGGATGGCTCGCGCGCAGCGGCAAGCCCTACTTGCGCCTGAGGCAGGCGTTCGATGCCAAGGGTCAGAGAATTGGAAATGCGCCGTTCGGGATCATGCGATGATGATCGTCAAAAGTGGCGGCCGGCGCGAAATCCCCCGCTAATAGCGTGGCGTCATCTCCGACGCGTTGACCCGGCGATGTCAGCGGGTAAAGCGACGCCATGGCTCGTACCGCTGACCCCGGCCCGCCGCCATCGCTCGCCGAACTTCAAGCGAGCGGCCCGGTGGCCCTGTTTCTCGATTTCGACGGCACCCTGGTGGAAATCGCTCCCACCCCGGAGACGATCCTGGTGCCCGCGGGCCTTGCCGGCCGGCTTGAATCGCTGTCTCACCGGCTCGGCGGGCGGCTGGCGCTCGTCAGCGGGCGCTCGACGGCCAATATCGCTGCGCACCTCGGCACGCTGGCGGTCGCCCGCGCGGGGTCGCACGGGGTCGAGCGAGTGAATGCGCAAGGCAGGCCGATCGGCCCGGATCCGGCGCCGCTTCCGGCGGAGCTCGCCAATGCGATGCGGTCATTCGCCGCTGGGCATCCCGGGGTCGAATACGAAGCCAAAAGCCTCGGCGCGGCGCTGCATTATCGCGCGGCGCCGCAGCACGAGCACGCCGCCATCACCTTTGCCGAACGGCAGGCGGTATCGCACGGCCTGTGGGTCAAGCTCGGCAAGTGCGTGGTCGAGCTGGTCAACCGGGGCGTCGACAAGGCCAGCGCGGTGCGCGCGTTCATGGCAGAGGAACCGTTCGCGGGGGCGCTGCCGGTGTTCATCGGCGACGACGTGACCGACGAGGACGGATTTCGTGCGGCGCGGGAACTGGGCGGCTTCGGCATCGTCGTGGGGGCGAGGGACGGGACCCTCGCGCGCCATTGTCTCGAATGTCCCGCGAAAGTGCATGAATGGCTCCGACTCTAGCGAAACCGGCGAGCAGCCTGGAACTCTGGCCGATCGGCAATTGCCAGGTGAGCGCGCTGATCGACGAGCGCGCGGGGTTCGTGTGGGGCTGCGTCCCCCGGGTCGACGGCGATCCGGTGTTCTGCGCGCTGCTCAACGGCGACAACCAGGATCGCGGGGTCTGGCGCTTCGAGCTCGAAGGCCAGGTTTCGGCCACTTGCGACTATATCCGCAACACCGCGATGCTGCTGACCCGGCTAGAGGCGCAAGACGGCAGCGCGGTCGAAATCACCGATTTCTGCCCCCGCTACGAGCGCCTGGGGCGGATGTATCGCTCGGTCTCGTACATCCGCATCGTTCGTCCGGTCGCCGGCACGCCGCGCCTGCGAGTAGTACTCAGCCCGATGCGCGATTACGGCGCGGCCCTGGCGGAGACCACCAACGGCACCAACCACATCCGGTATCTGGTGAACGGCCAGACTCTGCGGCTCACCACCGACGCGCCAGTCGGCTACGTGCTCGATCAGCGCCCGTTCCGGGTGGAGAACGACCTTCACTTCTTCCTCGGCCCCGACGAGCCGTTCGTCGGCAATCTCTATTCCGACGTCCGGATGATGGAGCAGTTCACCCGGCGTTATTGGCAAGGCTGGGTGCGCGGGCTTGCGACGCCGCTCGAGTGGCAAAGGGAAGTGATCCGCTGCGCGATCACGTTGAAGCTGTGCCAGCATGAGGAGACCGGCGCGATCGTCGCCGCGCTGACCACCTCGATCCCCGAGGCGCCCGGCTCCGAGCGCAACTGGGACTACCGCTACTGCTGGATCCGCGATTCCTACTACACCATCCAGGCGCTCAACCGGCTCGGCGCGCTCGACGTGATGGAGAAGTATCTCGCGTATCTGCGGAACATCGTCGATGCGGCCAAAGGCGGCGACATCCAGCCGCTCTATTCGGTGATGGGCGAGGGGGCGCTGAGCGAGACCACCGCCACCCATCTCGCGGGCTATCGAGGAATGGGGCCGGTGCGCAAGGGCAACGCCGCCTACAAGCAGATCCAGCACGATTGCTACGGCCAGATCGTGCTGCCCAACGTGCAGGGCTATTTCGATCAGCGGCTGCTGCGAATGGCCGAGGAAGCCGATTTCGAGAACCTCGAGCAAGTCGGCGAAAAGGCCTTCGCAATGTACGATCAGCCCGACGCCGGGCTGTGGGAGTTCCGCACCCGTCAGGAGGTCCATACTTATTCCGCGGTGATGTGCTGGGCGGCCTGCGACCGGCTGGCCAACGTCGCCGAGCATCTCGGCAAGCCCGAACGCGAGAAGTTGTGGCGCGAGCGCGCGAACATCATTCGCCAGCGGGTCGAGCAGAAAGCCTGGAAAGAGGACCAGGGGTTCTACGGCGCCTCGTTCGAGAGCGCCTACCTCGACGCGAGCCTGCTGCAGATGATCGAGCTGCGCTTCATCGCCCCGGACGACCCGCGCTTCCTGGCGACATTCGCCGCGGTGGAGAAGGAACTGCGCCGCGGGGAATACATGCTGCGCTACGCCGCCGAGGATGATTTCGGCGAGCCGGAGACTTCGTTCAACTTCTGCACGTTCTGGCTGGTCGAGGCGCTGCACCTGGTCGGCCGCACCGGCGAGGCACGCGGGCTGTTCAACGCGATGCTGTCGCACACCACCAAGTCATGCCTGCTGTCGGAAGATCTCGACTTCCGCAGCGGCGAGTTGTGGGGGAACTTCCCCCAGACGTACTCGTTGGTGGGTATCATCAACTGCGCCGGCCATCTTTCTAAACCTTGGAGCACCATCCGCTGAGCCGGCTGATCGTCATTTCCAATCGTGTCGCAGTGCCCCAGGCACGCGGAGCCGCCGGAGCTCAAGGCGGGCTCGCGGGCGCACTGACGGCGGCCCTGAAGCGCTATCGCGGCATCTGGTTCGGCTGGTCGGGCCAGGAAACCGAGAAGTTCACCGGCGGCCTTTCGATCCAGCGCAGCGGCGGGATCACCACCGCGACGATGGACCTGGAGCAGCAGGATGTAGACGAATACTACAACGGCTACGCCAACTCGACACTGTGGCCGCTGTTCCACTACCGGATCGATCTCACGGCCTATGAACGCGAGTTCGGCAAAGGCTACGAGCGGGTGAACGAGCGCTTTGCCCAATCGGTCTGCCCGCTGATCGAGCCGGGCGACATGGTCTGGGTCCACGACTATCACCTGATCCCGATCGGCGAGCGGTTGCGCGCGCGCGGCCTGAAGAACAAGATGGGGTTCTTCCTCCACATCCCGTGGCCGCCGACCCGGCTGTTCGTATCCTTGCCGTACCACGAGCGGCTGGTGCGCACGATGCTCGATTACGACCTGATCGGCTTCCAGTGCACCGAGTGGCTCGAGAGCTTCTTTCACTACTGCCGCAAGGAGCTCGAGGCGGAAGTCGATGAGGAAACCGGGCGGATCACGCTCGACGGGCGAACGTCGATCGCCCGGGCCTATCCGATCGGGATCGACTACGAGCACTTCATGGCCGAAGGCGCGACCGACGCTGCGCGCAAGGCGCAGGCGCGGATCGACAACAGCACCCGCGGGCGCGCCGCGGTGATCGGGGTCGACCGGCTCGATTATTCGAAAGGCCTGCCCGAAAAGCTCGATGGGATCGGCCGGTTCTACGACAATTCGCCCGAACGGGTGAACGACGTCGTGTTCATCCAGATCGCCCCGCCGAGCCGCGCCGACATCGGCTCGTACCAGCGCATCCGCGAGGAGCTGGAGCAGAAGACCGGCCAGATCAACGGCGCGCGCTCGGAAGTCGACATCGCCCCGATCCGCTACGTGAACAAAGGACACTCCGCGGCCGAGCTGTTCGGCTTTTATCGCGCGAGCAAGGTCGCGCTGGTCACCCCGCTGCGCGACGGGATGAACCTCGTGTGCAAGGAATACGTCGCGGCGCAGGACCCGGAGGATCCGGGCGTGCTGATCCTTTCGCGGTTCGCCGGCGCGGCGCAGCAGTTGCAGGAGGCGGTGCTGGTCAATCCGCACAGCCCCGACGATCTGGCGCACGCGATCCGCATCGCGCTCGAGATGCCGCTCGAGGAGCGCAAGGCCCGGTGGAACGCTCTGGTGAAGAGCGTGCGCGAGGAAAACGTCGAGCGCTGGACCGAGAACTTCCTCGACGATCTCGCCGCGGTCGAGGTCGCCGACGAGCCGTCGCCGGCATAGCCTCCAGCTTTCCCCAGCCCAAGCAGGGCTGCGATTGTCGCTCTACCGCGCAATCACTAGATGGGTCAGGCATTGGAGGGAATTCGAACGACATGACGACGCACACCACCCGGATGCTGATCATCGGCTCGGGCCCGGCCGGGCTTTCGGCGGCGATCTATGGCGCGCGCGCCGGGCTCCAGCCGATCGTGGTGCAGGGTCTGCAGCCGGGCGGGCAACTGACCATCACAACCGACGTCGAGAACTATCCGGGCTTTCGCGACGTGATCCAGGGGCCGTGGCTGATGCAGGAGATGCAGGCGCAGGCCGAAGCGGTCGGCACGCGGATGCTGTGGGACACGATCGTCGAGGTCGACATCGCGGGCGGCACCCCGTTCCGCGCCGTCGGCGACGGCGGCGACGAATACATCGGCGATACGCTGGTGATCGCCACCGGCGCGCAGGCCAAGTGGCTCGGGGTTCCGGGCGAGGAAGTGCTGTCGGGCAAGGGCGTGTCGGCGTGCGCGACGTGCGACGGGTTCTTTTACCGCGGTAAGAAAGTCGCGGTGATCGGCGGCGGCAACACCGCGGTCGAGGAAGCGCTCTACCTCACCAACCATTCCGACGACGTGACACTGATCCACCGGCGCGACGAGTTGCGCTCGGAAAAGATCCTGCAGGACCGGCTGTTCGCGAACCCGAAGATCAAGGTGCTGTGGAACAAGGCCGTCGAGGGCTTCCTCGGCGATCCGACCGGCGCGGGCCTCACCGCGCTGTCGCTGCGCGACACGGTGACCGGCGCGATGAGCGAGTTCGAAGTGCAGGGTGCGTTCGTCGCGATCGGCCACGCACCCGCGACCGAGCTGTTCAGGGACAAGTTGCCGATGGACGCGAACGGGTACCTGCTGGTCGAGCCGGGCACGCCCAAGACTTCAGTACCGGGCGTGTTCGCCTGCGGCGACGTGTCGGACCACGTCTACCGTCAGGCGGTGACGGCGGCAGGCACCGGCTGCATGGCCGCGCTCGACGCCCAGCGGTTCCTCGCGGAGCATGAATACGCCGGCGTCGCCGAGGTGATGGCGCAGGGGTAACTTGCGAACCGGAACATGAATGTGTATATCCTTGGCAAAGGATACACATATGCGCACCAATATCGTGATCGATGACCGGCTGATGTCGGAGGCGATGAAGGCCAGCGGTTCGCGTACCAAGCGTGAAGCAGTCGAGCTTGGTCTCAAAGCTCTGCTGCGCCTTTCCCGCCAGGCGGCGATCCGCAATTTCCGCGGCAAGCTCGACTGGAAGGGTGATCTCGACGCGATGCGTAGTGACACTTGATCCTCGTCGATAGCAGCGTCTGGATCGATTATTTCCGGGGTCTGCAGACTCCGCAGACGGATCGGCTAGATGAGCTCCTTGGAGCAGAGCCTGTGGCGATCGGAGACCTGATGCTGGCGGAAGTGCTGCAGGGGTTTGATGGCGAAAAGGAATTCGAGCGGGCGCTCGAACTGCTGGAAACGCTCGATCGGATCGATATCGCCGGCCACGATGTCGCGGTCCAGGCGGCGCGCAATTTCCGCTCGCTTCGAGCCAAGGGCGTGACCGTTCGTAAGACGATCGATACCCTGATCGCCACGCGCTGCATCGAAGACGGGTTGCCGTTGCTGTTCAGCGACCGGGACTTCGATCCTTTCGTCGAGTATCTCGGATTGGTGGACGCGTCGCGCTAGAACACCGCCATCGCCGCGTGGACGATCAATGCGAGCAGGATCAGGCTCGACAGCACGAAGATCGCAAAGCGCAACGGCACCTTGTTGACCGTTGCCTGCACGAGCGAGTGCACGATCCGCACTCCGACGTAAGCCCAGCCGAGCCCGGCGTTCAGCCCGTCGCCCTGGCCGGTGATCGCCAGCACGATGGCGATCGCATAGAACACGGTCGGCGCTTCGTGCAGGTGGTTGTAGTTGTGCGCCTTCCACTGCACCCGCGGCGGCAGAACCTTGTCGAGCGTCACGTCCGGATCGTTTACCAGCCGGTCGGGATCGACTTTCGCTTTCATCATCGCCGGGATGCGGATCGCGTACATCCACAGCCACATCACCATCGTCCAGATCGCCAGCGCGACGACCGGCTCCAGAATTGCCATTCCGATCATGCCAGGTCCCTCCCTCGAACGGGAGACTGCGGCAGCGAATTTAGATTGTCAATTGCAACCTAATCGATGCCAGTGAGCACGTTTGCGAAAGTGACAGCGTCGGTATTGCCGCCGCTGAGGACCACCGCGGTCGCGCGATCGATCGGCACCTTGCCGGCCAGCACGGCGGCGAGCGCGGCCGCGCCGCCGGGCTCGACCACCAGGTGCAGCCTTGCGAACGCCAGGCGCTGCGCGGCGCGCACTTCCGTTTCGGTGACCGCAAGCCCGAACTTGCAGCGCGCTTTCAGCACCGCGAAGTTGATCGGCCTGGTCGACGGCGTCTGCAGCGCGTCGCAGGCGGTCGGTGGGGCATCCTTCGCCACCGGCACGATTTCGCCGGCGGCGAGGCTGAGGCGCACGTCGTCCCAGCCGGCCGGCTCGACCGGCACGATGTCCGCGCCGGGGCAGGCGAGGGCGAGCCCGGCCGAAAGCCCGCCGCCCCCGCACGGCGCGACGATCCGGCTGGGCCCCTCGATCCCGCGCTCGGCGAATTGCGCCGCCAGCTCGATCCCGATGCTGCCCTGGCCCTCGATCACCCACGGGTCGCCGAATGCATGCACCACGGTTGCGCCGCTTTGGGCGGCCAACGCCGCGGCGATCGCGTCGCGATCGCCTCCCGGCCGGTCGTAGAGCACCAGTTCGGCGCCAAGCGCCCGGGTTGCGTCGAGCTTAGCCCTCGGCGCATCGCGCGGCATCACGATCGTCGCCGCGATCCCCAGCCGCCGCGCCGCCCAGGCGACGCCCTGCGCATGGTTTCCGCTCGACACGCCGACCACCCCGCGCAAGCGCTCCTCGGCCGAAAGCTCGCTCAGCCGGTTCCATGCGCCCCTGATCTTGAACGCGCCGATCGGCTGCAGGCACTCGGCTTTGCACCACACCGTCTCGCCCTCGATCTCGAGCGGCAGCAGCGGGGTCGGCGGCAGCAAGGCGGCAATCTTTTCGGCGGCGCCGGCGACACCCTCGCGCGTGGGCGGCCGGAGATCGGGCGGGATCGTCTTGCTGTCCACGGGCATTTCCCTATGAGTCCCCGCGCAGGCGGGGACCGCCTTCCACCGCTGGAACGCCAGTGGCAGAGGCCCCCGCCTTCGCGGGGGCGCGCGGAGATTTCAAGGAGAACATATGTCCAAGCTTCTGGTGATCGGCGCCGGCGGCGTGAGTTCGGTCGCGGTGCACAAGATGGCGATGAATCCCGCGATCTTCCCCGAGATCCATCTCGCCAGCCGCACCAAGGCCAAGTGCGACGCGATCGCTGTCAGCGTGAAGGCGCGCACCGGGCAGGATATCGCGACTTACGAGATCGACGCGGAGGAAGTGCCGGCGCTGGTCAACCTGATCCGCCGGATCGAGCCCGCATTGGTGGTCAACCTCGCGCTGCCGTACCAGGACCTGCCGATCATGGACGCGTGCCTCGAAACCGGGGTCGATTACCTCGACACCGCGAACTACGAGCCGAAGGACCAGGCCAAGTTCGAATACAGCTGGCAGTGGGCCTATCAGGATCGCTTCCGCGACAAGGGCATCATGGCGCTATTGGGGAGCGGGTTCGATCCGGGCGTCACCAGCGTGTTCGCGATGTGGCTCAAGAAGCACAAGCTCAAGACCATCCGCACGCTCGACATCCTCGATTGCAACGGCGGCGATCACGGCCAGGCGTTCGCGACCAACTTCAACCCAGAGATCAACATCCGCGAAGTCACCGCGCCCGCGCGCCATTGGGAGAACGGCGAGTTCGTCGAAACCCCGGCAATGGCGAAGAAAGTCGAGTTCGATTTCGAGGGCGTCGGCCCGAAGAACATGTACATGATGTACCACGAGGAGCTCGAAAGCCTCGCCAGGTTCGTCCCCGAGATGGAGCGCGCGCGCTTCTGGATGACCTTCGGCGACGAGTACATCAAGCACCTCACCGTGCTGCAGAACGTCGGCATGACCCGGATCGATCCGGTGATGTACGAAGGCCGTCCGATCGTGCCGCTGCAATTCCTGAAGGCGGTGCTGCCCGAGCCTGCGAGCCTCGGCCCAACCACCAAGGGCAAGACCAACATCGGCGTGATCGCAACCGGAGAACCGCTCGCAGGTGGGGCCGAGAAGACCTTCTACATCAAGAACATTTGCGATCACGAAGACGCGTACGAGGAGACCGGCAACCAGGCGGTGAGCTACACCACCGGCGTCCCGGCGATGATCGGCGCGGCGATGATGGTGACCGGCAAATGGCGCGGGGAGGGCGTGTTCAACATCGAACAGTTCCACCCCGATCCGTTCATGGACATGCTCAATACACAAGGCCTGCCGTGGACGGTGGAGGAACTGCCGGGGCCGGTGGATTTTTGATGTCCGTCGGCTGGCGTGACTTTGCGTTTGTTCCCGACAAAGAGCTTGGCGGGGAAATTGTGGCCGCTTGGCATTGGCTCGTTGGTGGTTCGAACTGGACACCTTTCTTGTGCTCAAAGCTCGGCGATGTATTCTTCGAATGGCCGGACGGAACAGTCGGTTGGTTGAGTTGCGCGGCGGGATCGGTTGAAGGCGTCGCGCCCGACAGAGCTTCGTTTGACGAAGTATGCCGCAAAAGCGGAGACGAGGTTACTCTGTGGTTCGGCCCAAGCTTGATAAGAGCCCTTCATGGCGCGGGAAAAGTGCCCGTTGACGGCCAGTGCTATCTGTTCATAACGCTCCCGATTTTCGCTGAGTGCCGGTACTCTGAAGACAATTTTGCCGTTGTGCCAGTCCGCGAAGTGTTTGTCGGCGTGTCTGACGTGCACCAGCAGATTGCCGAGTTGCCCGACGGTGCCAAAGTCCAGATCAAGGTTGTCGACTAGATGGAAACCCGCGCCGGCGATCCTGGAGCATTCGCCCAGTTCGACCTTTCCCGCGTCGACAGTCCCGCGTTCGTGGTCGATGCCGCGAAACTGCGCGACAACTTGCGGGTGCTCGCCGAAGTGCGCGATGCGGCGGGGATCAAGGTGCTCGCGGCGCTGAAGGCGTTCAGCATGTGGGCGACCGCGCCGATCATCGGCGAATACCTCGACGGCGTATGCACCTCGGGCTTGTGGGAAGCGCGGCTCGCGGCCGAGCATTACGACGGCGAGATCGCGACGTTCTCGCCGGCCTACAAGCCGGACGAGCTCGAGGAAATCTGCCGGCTGTCGGACCACGTGATCTTCAACAACCCGCTGCAGCTCGCGCGGTGCGCGCCGATCCTCGATCTCGCCCGCTCGCGTGGGTTCGATTTCGACGTCGGCTTGCGGATCAACCCGCTCCACGCCGAAGGCGAGGTGCCGCGTTACGATCCGTGCGCGCCGCATTCGCGGCTCGGGTTTCCGATCGACCAGCTCGAGCCCGAGCATCTCGAGCTGGTCGACGGCATCCACTTCCACACCCTGTGCGAGCAGGACCTCGAGCCGCTCAAGCGCACGTGGGACAAGGTGTTCGACCATCTGGAGCCCTATTTCGGCCAGTTCAAATGGCTCAATTTCGGCGGCGGCCACCACATCACCCGCGCCGACTACCAGCGCGAGGAACTGGTCGAGTTCCTGAGGGACGTGGCTGACGACACGGGTGCGGAGCTCTATCTCGAGCCGGGCGAGGCGGTGGCGCTCGATGCCGGCATCCTGGTCGGCACGTTGCTCGATGCGCAGTGGAACGAGATGCCGGTGGCGATCACCGACATTTCCGCCACCTGCCACATGCCGGACGTGATCGAGGCGCCGTATCGCCCCGCGATGCTGCATGAGGAGGATCTAGGCGAGGGCGAGCCGGTGCGGCTGGGTGGCCCGTCGTGCCTCGCGGGCGACGTGATCGGCGACTATCGCCTGCCGGTGCCGCTGAAGCCCGGCGAGCGGATCGCGTTCCTGGACCAGGCGCATTACTCGATGGTCAAGACGACCACGTTCAATGGAGTTCCGCTGCCCTCAATCTGGCTGTGGGATTCGGAGAGCGACTCGCTCGAACAGGTGCGCAAGTTCGGTTACGAGGATTTTCGCGACCGGCTGTCGTGATAGTGTCACGGCACCGTGAACCGGACGGCGTGGGCCGGCAACAGGCATTGAGGAGAGGAATCGATGGTTCGTCACATGGCAAATATCGCGGCGCTTTCGGCCTTGGCGATGGCTGGTTCGGCGTGGGGCGCCACGGCGCCGGGCAAAGCTCCGGCGGCAGCCGTCCCAGCCAAGGGTTCGGCCGCCGCCGCGCCGGCCAAGACCACGCCGGCGCCGGCCCGGACCGCTGCCGCCGTGCCGCCTGCGCCCGCCAACGGTTCGCAGGTTATCCATGCGGTGGGCATCGTCGATCTGCAGCAGTTCGTCACCCAGCATGGGGACACCGTGATCGGCACCGGCAACAACGGCGCTGTCACGGTTGCTGCCAAGACCGCTCGCGGGTTGAGCTATGAGCTCGTCGGCAGCGCCTGCAAGCAGCCCGGCGTCGTCGGGTGCGAGAGCATCTTCATGCAGGTCAAGTTCGCGATGAAGCCGACTGTGACCGATGCTACGTTGTCAAAAGCCAACACCAATTTTGCAGCGGTGAAGGTCTGGAAGGATGCCGCCGGCACGGTCGTCGGCATCTCGCGCTACATGGTGCTGGGAGGCGGGGTGACTCGCCAGAACGTGCTCGACAACATCGAGTTGCTGGTGGCGATGGCGCCCGCCGCGGCGCAGATTGCGTTCGGGGCCGCGCCCGCAGCCGCTCCGGCACCTGCTGCGAAGAAATAGCGGTAACGTGCGGAGAAAAAAGAGAATTTCTCCGATACTCGGCTCGGCGCTCGCACGGCTCCAACTCTCGTTCGCAGCGTGATTTTTTCTTGCAGATCGCGGCGGGGGGCCTATATCGACCCCCGCTGCCCCAAGGGGACTTCCTAACCGCAAGGCAGCCTTGTTCAAACTTACCGTTTGGAGGTCCCTTGAGTTGCACAGCTATCCTGATGCTTCGGCTGTAGTCCGCGCCCTCGCGCCGGACGAACCTGTAATCCTCAATCGCCCGCACGCTGCTGCGCGCGCCGCCGGTTTCTTCGTCGAGAAGTTCCCGGGGACGACGATGTATGCGGTGAAGGCCAACCCCTCGCCTGAGCTTCTGCGGGTGCTGTGGGACAGCGGCGTCACCCATTACGACGTCGCCTCGATCGCCGAGGTCCGGCTGGTGCGGCGTACCCTGCCCGAGGCGGTGCTGTGCTTCATGCACCCGGTGAAGACCGCGCGCGCGATCGCCGAAGCCTATCATGCCCATGGCGTGCGCGTGTTCAGCCTCGACACCGCCGAAGAGCTCGACAAGATCGTGGCCGCGACCGCGGACGAGGATGGGCACGAAGCGCAGGATCTCTCGCTGCTGGTGCGCCTCAGGGTCTCGTCCGAGTTCGCCGAGCTGAGCCTTGCCTCCAAGTTCGGGATCGATCTCGCCGACGCGGCGCCGCTGCTCCAGGCCGCGCGCCAGCATTGCGACGCGCTGGGCATCTGCTTCCACGTCGGCAGCCAGGCGATGACGCCCTATGCGTTCATCCAGGCGCTCGAGCGCGTCCGCGCCGCGATCGCCGAGGCGGCGGTGACGGTCGACATCGTCGACGTGGGTGGCGGATTCCCGAGCGTCTATCCGGGGATGGAGCCGCCGCCGCTCGAGGATTACTTCGCGATCATCCATCGCCACTTCGAGGCGCTGCCGATCGCCTACAACGCGGAGCTGTGGTGCGAGCCCGGCCGTGCGCTGTGCGCCGAGTACAATTCGCTGGTCGTCCGGGTCGAGCGCCGCCGCGGCGGCGAGCTCTACATCAACGACGGCTCCTACGGCGCGCTGTTCGACGCGGCGCATGTCGGCTGGCGGTTCCCGGTGATCGCGCTGGCTGGCGGCTTGCGCGGACCGCTCGAGGAATTCGCGTTCTACGGGCCAACTTGCGACGATGCCGACTACATGAAGGGGCCCTTCATGCTGCCGGCGGACATCCAGGCGGGCGACTATGTCGAAGTCGGCATGCTCGGCGCCTACGGCGCGGCGATGAAGACCGGGTTCAACGGTTTCGGCGAGGCCGAGGCGGTCGAGGTCACAGACGAGCCGATGGCCAGCCTCTATCGCGGCGACCGCACGCAGCCGGCGAGCGACAACGTGGTGAGCCTGCGGTAGTTCACGCGGGGCGGGGCATCGCGCCGCCGCCTTCCAGCCGCGACAGCCGTTCTTCCACCGCGCCGAGCATCGCCTGCATCGAATCGGTCTGCTGCACGCGTTTGATCGAGGCGCGCAGCGTTTCGGCGAGCGGCTCGGCGACTTCGTAGAGGCAGTGCAGCTCGTTGGCGTTGTAGCGGTTGAAGTCGCTGCGCGGGCCGAGCAGCAACTGTCCGATGGGCCCGTCCTCGTCCTCCAGCGGCAGCACCTGGGGGAAGCGCCGGTCGCGCGCCGGGTCGAAGCCGGGCGCGAGCAGCCGCGACACATCGTCGATATCGCGCGCGGCGAGCAGTTTGCGGCCCCGGCTGGTGTCGACCAGGATCGCCGAGCTCGACGAATGGATTGCCGCGGCCAGCGCCGAGAGCGTGCGCAGCGCGATCTCCTCCGGGCTCTCGCTCGCGCGCCACACGGCCAGGCGGCCGACGAGCTTGCGCACCCGGTCACGCTCTTTGTTGAAGCGCCGCTTCGCCCAGCGCAACGCGAGCGTCTGGGTCGGCGCGAAGATACCTGCGGCGAGCAGCGCGCCGGCGATCGCAGCGAAAGTCTCCTGCCCCGGGCCCATCGCGCGCTCGACTATCTGCTTCACGAGGTCGGTGCTGAGCGCCCAGACCATTCCGACCATAACGGTGACGGTTGCGGAGATTGCGGTGCGGCCGATCACCCGGTCCGCTTCCCACAAGCGGAAACGGATCAGCGAGACCAGCAGCCCGAGCGCCATCGCCAAGAAACCGCAGTCGAAAAAAATCAGCACCACAAGGCCATAGAGTGGGGTGTAGGTGCTCGACGGAGGAAGTTCGGCGACAATGAAGAGAGCGATCGAAAGTAGCACCAGCCCGGTGGCGAACCCGAACGCCGCCCATTTGAGCTGCTGACGCTCGATTCCCGGTTCGTAGCGGCGGTATTTGATAATATGCGAGCCTATCAATCCAAGCGGCGCGATGAACCCGACGACGGCGCTGAGCAGCAGAGGTGTTTGATCGATCGCGAGAGGGATCGCCGCAATCGGCGCGACAATCAGCACCCAGCGCAGCTGGCGCGGGACGAAGCGGCCGTCCGGAAACGTCGCCAGTCCCAACACCAGCAGTATCCACGCGAATGTCGAATAGATGCCGAACGCCGTTCCCCAACCCAGCGCCAGCCACATCGGCAACGGCGGATCGACGGAGCCGGCGAACATCAGGAAGCCGAACGATAGCAGCAAGGCGACGGGATCGCGCGCACGTCTTGCGAACAACAGTATCGCACAGCCAATCAAGGTCAGGCAGGTGACGAGCGAAATGGCGAGACGCAAGGCGATCCGCGTTTCCCGCGGCACGATTCTCGACGGTCCGACCTCCAGCGCATTCGCGGCCTTGGCCGTGAAGGTGCGCTGGACGACTTTACCGTCCGGCGTGCTGAGGACCAGGTTCACCTTCGTTCCCTCGGGCCGGCGCAGCTGCTTGGCCACGTTCCACACGCGTGTATCGCGTGCCAGCGGCCGCCCGTCGATGGACAGGATGCGCGTGCCGCCGGAGAGATCCGGCGGCCGGCCCTCGCGCGGCTGGGATTCGATCGTGACCGCGCCGTCGTTCTCGATCGCGGACGTAAGCCCGAGGCGGAGAAACGACGGGTCGTTCACATAGGCATCTCGCCAGACATACACCGTGCCCGCAACATCGAGAACGAGCGCCAGTAGCAGCGCCGCGAACCATGCCGGGCGCAGCGCGCGATGCCACCGATCGCCGATCGGCCGCAGTCGATACGGCGGAAAGTGCCCACCCCCCCTTGTCATGGCGCTGAATATATTGCGGATCGCGCCTCGCGTATATCGAAGAAATGCAGGCGCCCTGCGCTCGCTACGTCTTCGGCTCGGGCGGGCGGACCAGCACGATCTCGCACGTCGCGCCCTCCGGCGGGAACTCCAGGCGCACCTCGGCAAGCCCGGGCTGCGGGCGCAGCAGCGCCATTCCCATGCCGTGGCGCGAGACCGGCCCGACCGGGGGCCCGTTGCTTTCCCGCCAAGCGATCAGCACCTGCCGCTCGGGCGTTTCGCGCACGTCCCACGCGAGCGCAACGCGTCCTTCGGGCGTCGACAGCGCACCATATTTGGCCGCGTTGGTGCACAATTCGTGCAGTGCAAGCGCCAGCGGAATGCAGGAATCCCGCAAGATGTCGCACTTCGGGCCCACCACCGCGAAATTCGCCTCATCGCGGAACGGCGCGATCACCGTTTCGATCAATTGGGTAAGTTCGCAGGCGACCTCGTGACCCGAGCCGAGGAGATCGGTCGCCCGGCCGAGCGCTGCGATCCGCCCGCTGAAGGCATCGACGAACTCTTCAGGATCGGCGTGGCGGGCGGACATCGAGGCGATCGAGTTGATCGTCGCCAGCATGTTCTTAACCCGGTGCACCAATTCCGCGTTGAGCAGCGCCTCGCGGCGCGACGCCCGCTCCTGCTCGCGGATCAGCCGCCGCAGCATCTCGGCGATGTAGATCAGGATCGCGCAGATCAGCACGTAGAACGCGACGAACAGCGTGTTGCGCCAGCTTGCGTAGAACAGCACCGGCTGCGCCTTGAACAGTCGATTGGCGATCACTCCCGAAGCGAGGGCTGCCGCCGCGCCGTATCTCCACCCGAGGAACAGTGCGACGAGCACGATGGCCGGAAAATAAGTGGCGAACGGAAGCCCGGCCGCGCCGCCGTCGACGCCCCACCTGAGCGCGGTCACCCCGGCGACCGCGAGCGCGGTCCACCCGGCCGCCTTCAGCGGCCGCACGTCAGCGAGGATGATACTCCTGAACGCCGGGACCCGACCCACGCTGCTCTCCCGCCCGAGAACTCGATGTTCCCACGTTGTAGCAAAAACTTAAAGCCCTCAAAAAACATTTGATTACCGGCGCCCGGGCAGATCACATCCGGGGCGTGGCGGAAACCGTTCCGGTGCGCTCGAGCTTGCCCCACCCGACCACTTTGCCCTTCAAGGCCGAGCCGATCGAGCGCAGCACTACCCCGTACATCAACTGGCGATAGACGAAGCGCTGCATCACCATCAGCAGCCCGGGAAAGCGTTGCCTGACAGGTTCGAGGCGATAGGCGATCCAGCCGGCGGCAAGATCGATGGAAATGAACGCCAGCCAGTAGACCCCCATGCGCAGCACGTCGCTCTGGGTCTGCGCCCAGCCGTGCTGCTGCACCCGGACGATCGTGCCGACGACCGAAAGCATCAACGCGAGGTCGATGATCGGCGACAGTGCGGCGAACACGATCTGGAACAGCCAGGCCTGAGGCATTCCGAACCACGCCAAGCCGCGCGGGCGGCCGGTGCGAAGGACCGCGCGATGCTTCCACAGGCACTGCAACGTGCCGAACGACCAGCGATAACGCTGCCGCCCGAGCGCCCGCAGGGTCTGCGGCGCCTCGGTCAATGCGATCGCTTCGACGTCGTACGCCACCCGCCAGCCTTGGCGCTGGATCGCGATCGTCAGATCCTGGTCTTCGGCAAGGGTGTCTTCGGGATAGCCGCCGACTGCGTCGAGCGCCGCCCGCCGCCATGCGCCGACGGCCCCCGGCACCACGGTGATCGCGCCCAAGGAATCGAGCGCCCGGCGCTCGACGTTCTGCGAGGTCACGTACTCGATCGCCTGCCAGCGGGTGACGAGGTTGACCTTGTTGCCCACGCGGGCGTTCCCGGCCACCGCGCCGATCTTGGGATCGGCGAACCAGCGCACCAGCTTGGAGATCGTGTCGGGCAGGAACTGGGTGTCGGCGTCGAGCGCGATGATCACCGGCCCGCGGGCTTCGGCCAGCGCGCGGTTGAGCGCACGGGCCTTGCCGCCGTTCTCCATCGTCAGCAGGCGGACCCGCGGATCGCCGCCGTAGTGCCCGCTGACGAGCGCGCTGGTGGCGTCCTTCGAGCCATCGTCCGCGACGATCAGCTCGATGTCCGGGTAGTCGCTGGCCAGCACCCGCGCGACCGAATCGACGATCACCCGTTCCTCGTTATAGGCTGGAATGATGACCGACACCGCCGGACGATACGGGTCGGTATCCGCAGTCCCGCCGCCCTTCCGGTCGAGCAGCGCAAGCGCGGTGAGGAAGAACGCGCGCGCGATCCCCAGCGCGATCGCGAAGAAGAATATCCACTTCAGGATGTAGCTGGCCGTCGCCAGGGTGACGAAGAAAGCCACGTCGGCCATCACCGAGAACCGGTCGGCGCGGGTCACTCGGGGCATCACCGCATCGCGGTCGAGCCCTGCGAGCTGCGAAACCGGGACAAAGTGATAACCCCGCGCGCGAAGCTGATCGATGATCACCGGCAGCGCCTTGACGGTCTGCGAGCGCACCCCGCCGCCGTCGTGGAGCAGGATCACGTTCTCGCTCCGCTCCGGGCTCGCCGAGGCCACCTGCTTCAGGGTCTGGTCGATGATCGTGTCGACGCCGGGCGTCTTCCAGTCGCCGGGATCGACGTGGAGCCCGACGATGGTGTAGCCGCGCTGCTGTGCAAGCATCGCCGGGATCAGCTCGTCGTCGGTGGTCGGCTCGGCGTCGCCGAAATAGGGTGCGCGGAACAGCCGGGTGGAGCGCCCCGTATAGGCTTCGATCAGGCGCTGGGTCGCGTTGAGCTCCAGCAACGTGCCAAGACGGCTTTCCTCGGCCATGTTGGGGTGGGTGTAGCTGTGGTTCCCGATCTCGTCCCCGTCGCGGGCGATCCGCTCGAGGATTTCGGGATGATCGAGCGCATTCTCCCCGATGACAAAGAACGTTGCCGGCACGTGCTTGCGCTCGAGGATCGAAAGCAGCTTCGGGGTGTAGTCGGGGTCCGGCCCATCGTCGAAAGTGATCGCAAGGGCTTTCGGGTCTTTCGCACCGGTGCGCTGCACCTGGTAGGGCGAGGGCAGCGAGATGAAGCGCTCGCTCGTCAATGTGCGGTTGCGGTCGAAGCGGACCTCGCGGCTGCCCCCTTTTGGCGCGGCGCCGATCCGCAGGATCTCGCCCGAGCCCTCCACGTCGTTTCCGGGATCGGGCGGGATCGCCGAAAGCTGCGGCAGCCGGCCGCCACGCATGGCGGCGAGCACGTCCCAGAACCCGGGATCCTCGCTGCCGAGGCGCCACAGCGCCACGCCTTCGACCCCGCCCAGCAGCGCAAGCTGGTTCCAGCTCGTCGCGGCGTCCATCATCCATACCGTGTGCCGATGACCATCGTCCTCGAACGCGAAGCCACTGTTGCCGCTCGCCGGATCGAAAATCGGGACGGTGCCGCTGTCGCGGGCCGAGAGCCACGCTTCGTTGACGGTCAGCGCGTCGGCAATCCCGTCGTGCCAGTCGTAGCCGTAGTTGCCCAGCGCAACGATCAGCTTGCCCGCTGGCACCTCCGCCCGGGCGTGCGCGAGCTGTGTCGCAAACCAGGCCTGCGAGGCGATCGGCCCCGGCGTACCGCCCTGCCAGTGCTCGTCGTAGTTCATCAGGTAGACGTGGTCGACCGCCTGCGCCATGCGGCGCAGGTCCCAGCTCGCTTCGCCCGCCGGCACGGTAAGCCCGAGGGAAAGCCCGGCCGCAGCGAAGCGCGGATGCGCACGGGCCAGGAACGCCCGGTAAGCCGGCAAGGCATCCGCCGGCATGTTCTCGAAATCGATCACCGCGCCTTGCCAATGCTGGGCCTTTACTGCCGTGATCGTCTGGGCGATCAGCTTGTCGCTCGCTCGCCGATCGGCGAATAGCAACTTCGTCTGCGGGCCGAGCCAGTGGCCGCCGACGATGTTCTGGATCATCAGGAAATATTCGGGCTGGTGCAGGCGGCTGCGTCTGATCGCGCGCAAGTCGGTATCATTCGCGACAGTTAGCTGCGCTTTTGCCGGATCGACTGCGCCTTCGCCCGCGACGACCCAGTCGAGATCGTCATAATGGCGCCGCAGCGACAGCGCGCTCTGCTCGTCCCACGGCACGTAGAAACCGATCCGCAACGGCTGCCCGCGCGACCGGCGCGGGGCGATCGCGCGGAAACGGTGCCCGATGTGCGCGAGGTGGGTGCGAAAGGGCAGCGGCTGCTGGCGCTCGTGGCCGAACTCGAGCGGCGAGACCGTCGGAACGTTGACGATCGTGGTCGCGAACAGCACCGCGGCCAGCACGATCGCCCCGAGCAGGAGCGCGTTGAGGCGGCCCACCAGCCGCCGCCGGCGGCCGGTCGCATCGAAGAAGATCGGCGAGCTCATCGCGCGATCGTGCGGCTACCGACCGCGGATCGAGCGAAAAGAACACTGGCCGGCACCGCGTACCGCATTTTGCACTTGCCCCGTTGGCAACCAGTTGCCGGCGCGCCCGCTACAAGCGCCGTGCTGACCGGAAGCTGAATGTCTTACGCGGCTTGCTGCAGCTCCAGCTCCAGCCGGTCCCACACCTCGACCAGCGCGTCGGTGAGCTGGCGCATCATCGCCTCGGTATGCGTCGGCCCGGGGGTGAAGCGCAGCCGTTCGGTGCCGCGCGGCACGGTCGGGAAATTGATCGGCTGGACGTAGGCGCCATACTCGGCGAGCAGGATATCGCTGATCTTCTTGGCCTTCACCGGGTCGCCGACCAGCAGCGGCACGATGTGGGTGACCGAATTCATCACCGGCAGGCCGGCCTCGCGGAACATCGCCTTGAGCCGCGCCGCCGAAGCCTGCTGCGCCTCGCGCTCCGCGAAGCTCTGCTTCAGGTGCTTCACCGCCGCGAGCACGCCGGCGACCAGCACGGGGCTGAGCGAGGTGGTGAAGATGAACCCCGGCGCGTACGAACGGATGCAGTCGATGATCCGCGTGTCGGCCGCGATATAGCCCCCCATCACGCCGAATGCCTTGCCCATCGTGCCTTCGATGATGTCGATCCGGTGCGCGGCCTCGTCGCGCTCCGAGATGCCGCCGCCGTGCGTGCCGTACATTCCGACCGCGTGGACTTCGTCGATGTAGGTGAGCGCGTTGTACTTGTCGGCCAGGTCGCAGATCGCGTGGATCGGGGCGACGTCGCCGTCCATCGAATAAACGCTTTCGAACGCGATCAGCTTGGGCGTGGCCGGGTCGGCCGAGGCGAGCAGCTCTTCGAGGTGCTCGACGTCGTTGTGGCGGAAGATGCGCTTTTCCGCGCCGGAGTTGCGGATGCCGGCGATCATCGAGGCGTGGTTCATCTCGTCGGAGAAGATCACGCAGCCGGGCAGCAGCTTGGCGAGGGTCGAAAGCGTCGCGTCGTTCGACACGTAGCCGCTGGTGAACAGCAGCGCGGCTTCCTTGCCGTGGAGCTGCGCGAGCTCTTTCTCGAGCTCGATGTGGTAATGCGTGTTGCCGCCGATGTTGCGCGTGCCGCCGCTGCCCGCGCCGACGTCGTGCATCGCCTCTTCCATCGCGGCGATCACTTTGGGGTGCTGGCCCATCGACAGGTAGTCGTTCGAGCACCACACGGTGACCGGATTCGGCCCGTTGTGACCGGCAAAGCAGCGCGCGTTGGGGAATGCGCCCTTGTTGCGCAGGATGTCGATGAACACCCGGTAGCGCCCCTCGGCGTGAAGCCGGTCGATCGCCTGGTCGAAAATCTGATCGTAGTTCAACGGACCCGTCCGTGTGCAGCGCTGCAATGGCCTTCGAGACTCGGGCAGCATTCGCGCGCGATGTAGGCCAAGGGCAAAGTCAATTAAAGGGCGGAGTTTGCGAAGGATTCGCAATTGGTTCAGAGATGTTCGATCCGCTCCAGGCCATAGGCGGCAAGCGCGGGCCGCAATGCATCGAGCGAGCCGTTCTCGCCGGTGAAGACGGCAATGTCCGGTTCGGTGCGCGCGAAGCGCTGGCCCTGGGTCAGGTACGCGATCCGCCGCGCGATCCCCGCTGCGCCATCCACGAACGCCACGTCGGCGCCGAACGCCCCGCGCAGCTCTCGCTCGAGCAACGGGAAATGGGTGCAGGCGAGCACCACGGTGTCGATATCGGCGCCGCCCGGCTGGCTCCGCAGGCCTTCCGCGGCCGCGGCGAACACCGCGGGATCGGGCGTTTCACCGCGCAATTTGGCCTCGGCTGCCTGGACCAGCGCGGGCGCGGCGTGGCGCAGCAGCAGCTTGTTGTGCGCGAACTCGCGCTCGAGGTTGTCGACGTAGGCCTGGCGGATCGTCGCGGCGGTGCCGAGCAGGCCGATCGTGCCGGTCTTCGTCGCCAGCGCGGCGGGCTTGACCGCCGGCACCGTGCCGACCACCGGCAGCCCAAGCGCCTCGCGCACCGCGGCCAGCGCGATCGTGCTCGCGGTGTTGCAGGCAATGGTGGCCAGCCGGGGATGATAGCGTTCCTCGAGCCGCCCGAGCAGCGCCGGCACGCGGGCCGCGATCTGTGCCTCGGTCTTCTCGCCATAGGGCAGCGCGGCATAGTCGGCGACGTAGATCACCGGTGCCTGGGGCAGCAGCTTGCGCAACTCGGCAAGCACGGTGAGCCCGCCGACGCCGGAATCGAACAGCAGGATCGGCGCGATTGGCTCGGTAATGGAAATGACTCCGTTCGCCCCGAGCTTGTCGAAGCCCTGCTTTTTCTTCATCTGGCGTATACGGGAAGGCGGCCGTTGGGCAACGCCCGGCTTCGCTTTCCGACAAGCTGGGTGCGAACGCGAAAAGAGGTGATCGGTGAACATTCTCGTGGCCGCCGCGGTTGGCTACCTTGCGGGATCGATTCCCTTCGGCTTGCTGCTGACCCGCGCCGCGGGCCTCGGTGACGTCCGCCGCATCGGCTCGGGCAACATCGGCGCGACCAACGTGCTGCGCACTGGAAACAAGGGCCTCGCGGTGGCGACGCTGCTGCTCGATGCGCTGAAGGGCTTGCTGCCGGTGATGCTCGCGGCGCGCTGGTATCCGGGGATCGAGGGCTGGGTCGCGCTCGGCGCGGTGCTCGGCCACTGCTTTCCGGTGTGGCTCGGGTTCAAGGGTGGCAAGGGTGCGGCGACCACCGCCGGCGTGTGCTTCGGGCTCGCCTGGCCGGTCGGCATGGCTTACGCCGTGGTGTGGGTGGGCGTTGCGGCGCTCGGGCGGATGTCGTCGCTCGCCAGCCTCAGTGCGGTGGTGACGGCGCCGCTTGCCGCCTGGGTGATCGAGCGGGCCGATCTGCTCCCGTTTCTCGTCCTCATCGCGCTGCTGGTGATCTGGCTGCACCGCGCGAACATCGACCGGCTGAAAAACGGCACCGAGCCCAGGATCGGCGGCGGCAAGACGTGATTTCGCAAGCCGAAGCCTTCGCCCGCATTCGCCTGGCGCGCTCACCCAATGTCGGGCCGGTGAGCTTCGGCCAATTGTTGCGCCGCTTCGGCGATGCGCAGAGCGCGCTCGATGCCTTGCCTGACCTCGCGGCGCGGGGTGGGGCGCGGTATCGCCCGGCCCCGCGCGACACGATCGAGGCCGAGATCGTCGCCACCCGCAAGGCCGGCGCGCGCTACCTGTTTCACGACTCCGCCGATTACCCGCCGCTGCTCGCCGAACTCGATAGCGCACCGCCGGTGCTGATCGTGCGTGGCGATTCGTCGCTGGCGGCCAAGCCCTGTGTCGCGCTGGTCGGGGCGCGCAACGCTTCGGCCGCCGCGATCAAGCTCGCGCGCGATCTTGCCGTCGAGCTTTCGGCAGAAGGCTACGTCGTCGTCTCCGGCCTCGCCCGCGGCATCGATGGGGCGGCGCATCGCGGTGGGTTGCCGCTGACCATCGGGGTGATCGCGAGCGGGATCGACATCGTCTATCCGCCGCAGCACGCCGAGTTGCAGGAGGAGATCGCGAAGCGCGCCCTGCTGGTTTCCGAACAACCGCCGGGCACCGAGCCGCGCGGCAGCCATTTCCCCACCCGCAACCGGATCATCGCCGGGATCGCCGCCGGCACGGTGGTGGTCGAGGCCGCGCCCAAGTCCGGCTCGCTGATCACCGCGCGGCTCGCCGGCGAAGCCGGGCGCGAGGTGATGGCGGTGCCCGGCTCGCCGCTCGACGCGCGCAGCCACGGCTGCAACCAGCTGATCCGCGAAGGGGCGGTGCTGGTGCAATGCGCCGCCGACGTGATCGAGCTGGTTGCAGGCTTCGACGGCAATCCCCGCTCGACGTTCCGCGAGAGTGCGCCGTCGGTGTTCGATTTCTCCGACGAGGTGAGTGAGCCGGCCGACCTGGCCGCGTTGCTCACCACCGCGCCGGTCGGGATCGACGAACTGATCCGTCAGAGCGGCGAGGGCGCCGCCGCGGTGCAGATGGCGCTGCTCGAGCTCGAGCTTGCCGGGCGGCTCCAGCGCCACGCCGGGGGACGGGTGTCGCTTACGGCTTGACCGCCGTGGAAATACCCCCACCTTGCACGGCGGGACTGAGGAGAGGGGAATTCAACATGGCTACCCAACCACGCCGCAAGCTTAATATGGGCACGATCATCGACCGGGTGGTCGAAGTCGTGAGCCAGAACGCCGTCGCAGGCCTCATCTTTGTTGTCGTGTTCGCGGGCCTTGGCATCCTTACCGATCGCCTTGCCGACGGTGCGCCGCTCCGCGCGGGCCTGTTCGGCATCATCGTGGCGCTGGCAACAATCTTCGGCGTCTATCTCCTGACCCAGACGATGCTCGCCAAAGCGGGGCTGCAATCCTATCGCGGCAGCCCGCGGGTCCTCGCTTATTTGGGGATGGGGATCATCGCGGGCATCGGAACTTCGCTCGGCCTCATCCTGTTCATCATCCCCGGCCTCATCCTGATGGCGCGGTGGAGCATTTCCGGCGCGCTGCTGGTCGGCGAGGGCAAGGGAGTGACCCAGTCGCTGGGTGAAAGCTGGGAAGCCACGCGCGGCAGCGAAATGCCGATCATCCTCACGTTTGTGGTGCTGGTATTCTCGTTCACGATCGTCTCGGTGGTCGCCGGACTCTATGCCCCGTCTGCGGGGGTCGGCGCGACGGTGGTCTCGAAGATCGCGGGAGCGGTGGGCAATGCGCTCTCCACTGCCTGCGGTGTCGCAATCTACGGCCTGCTCAAGGGCGGAGAGAAAGTCGCCGAGACTTTCCAATAGCTGCGATGCGCAACCGCTTGACGAACCTTCGGCGGGCGTTCCACCCTCGCGCGTACGTACACACGTAAGGGGCCCGCTGAATTTCCATGCAACTTGTCGTCGTCGAATCTCCCGCCAAGGCGCGGACCATCGAAGGGTATCTCGGCAAGGACTATAAAGTCCTCGCCTCGTACGGTCACGTCCGCGACCTGCCGGCGAAGGACGGCTCGGTGCGCCCCGATGAAGCGTTCGCGATGGATTGGGAGATCTATGGCGACAAGCAGAAGCGGGTGAAAGAGATTTCCGACGCGGCGAAGCAAGCCGACCGCCTGATCCTCGCGACCGACCCCGATCGCGAGGGCGAGGCGATCAGCTGGCACGTGCTCGAGCTCTTGAAGAGCCGCAAGGCGCTGCCCGCCGAAGTCGAGCGGGTCACCTTCAACGCGATCACCAAGAAGGCGGTGACCGACGCGATCGCCAGCCCCCGCCAGCTCGATACCGACCTGATCGACGCCTACCTCGCCCGGCGCGCGCTCGATTACCTGTTCGGCTTCACCCTCTCGCCGGTGCTGTGGCGCAAATTGCCGGGTGCGAAGAGCGCGGGGCGGGTGCAGTCGGTCGCGCTGCGACTGATCGTCGAGCGCGAGCGCGAGATCGAGGCGTTCACCGCGCAGGAATACTGGCAGGTGCTGGCCCGGCTGGAGCAGGACGGGACCGAGTTCACCGCGCGGCTGGTGAAGTTCGACGGCGAGAAGCTGGAACGCCTGTCTCTCGGCGACGCCGGCATGGCCGCACGGGCCCGCGAGGCGGTCGAGAAAGGGCGCTTCACGGTAGAGGAAGTCGAAACCCGGCCGCTGAAGCGCAACCCGGCGCCGCCGTTCACGACCTCGACCCTCCAGCAGGAAGCGGCGCGCAAGCTCGGCTTTTCCGCCAGCCACACGATGCGCCTTGCGCAAAACCTCTACGAAGCGGGCGCGATCACCTACATGCGGACCGACGGCGTGCAGATGGATGCCGGCGCGATCGCCGCCGCGCGCGATGCGATCGCGAAGCGCTATGCGGGCCATTACCTGCCCGAGCAGCCGCGCATCTATCAGACCAAGGCCAAGAACGCGCAGGAAGCCCACGAGGCGATCCGGCCGACCGACTTCACCCGCGATCACGCCGGCTCGGGCGACGAGGCGCGGCTCTACGACCTCGTCTTCAAGCGCGCGATGGCGAGCCAGATGGCCTCGGCCAGCCTGGAGCGCACCACGGTCACCTTGCGCGATCCAACCGGGCGGCAGGAACTGCGCGCCACCGGGCAGGTGGTGAAGTTCCCCGGCTTCCTCGCGGTCTACGAAGAAGGCCGCGACCAGAAAGCCGACGAGGACGACGAGGAGGGGCTGCTGCCGATGCTGTCGAAGGGCGACAGCCCGGCGAAGCTCGCCGTCGAGGCGACCCAGCACTTCACCCAGCCGCCGCCGCGCTATTCGGAGGCGAGCCTGGTCAAGCGGCTCGAAGAGCTCGGCATCGGCCGGCCCTCGACTTACGCCTCGACCCTGCAGGTGCTGAAGGACCGCAACTACGTGCGGGTCGAGCGCAACCGCTTCTTCGCCGAGGAAAGCGGGCGGCTGCTGACCGCGTTCCTCGAACGTTTCTTCCCCCGCTACGTCGCCTACGACTTCACCGCCGAGATGGAGGAAGAACTCGACGACGTCTCCGGCGGGCGGATGGAGTGGAAGGCGCTGCTCGACCAGTTCTGGCGCGACTTCAAGCCGAAGAGCGATGAAGTGATGGAGCGCAAGCCCTCGGAGGTCACCGAGGCGCTCGACGCGTTCCTGTCCGATTACCTGTTTCCGCCGAAAGCCGATGGCTCGGACCCGCGGCAATGCCCGCAATGCATCGAGGAAGGGCGCACCGGCGGTCGCCTGGCGCTGCGCGGCGGACGCTATGGCGCGTTCGTCGCCTGCGCGAACTATCCCGAATGCAAGTACACCCGCCGCTTCGCCCAGCCCGGCGGCAACGGTGAAGGCGAGGGCGAGGAAGGCGCGATGGGCAAGGACCCGGAGACCGGCCTCGAAGTGATGAGGAAGTCCGGCCGGTTCGGCCCTTACGTCCAGCTCGGCGAGGGCAAGGAGGCCAAGCGGGCGTCGATCCCCAAGGATCTGCCCGACTTCGACCTCGACTGGGCGCTGCGCCTGCTGAGCCTGCCGCGTACCGTCGGGGTGCATCCGGAGACGGGGCTGGAAATCACCGCCAGCATCGGGCGTTACGGGCCTTACCTCGCACACGACGGCAAGTACGCCAAGCTGCGCTCAACCCGCGACGTGTTCGAAACGGGCATGAATGCGGCGGTCACCCTGCTGGCCGAGGCGCAGAACCGCGGCGGCGCCGGCGGCGGGCGGGCCAAGGCCGAGCCGATCAAGACCTTCGGCGCGCACCCGACCAGCGGTGGCGAAATGAAGGTGATGCCGGGCCGCTACGGCCCCTACGTCACCGACGGCACCACCAACGCCACGATCCCGCGCGACGCGAAGCCCGAGGACGTAACCGAGGAACAGGCGATCGCCTTGATCGACGCCCGAGCCGCAAAGGGCCCGGCGAAAAAGAAGGGCCGCGGCGGGGCCAAGAAGAAGGCTGCGGCGAAGAAAGCATAACCATCCTCGTCACCCCAGCGAAAGCTGGGGTCTTTTGAAGTTCCGCGGGTGGCCAACGATGCCAGGTTTCGATGGCATGACGAGATACCCTTGACCGGGACCTTTCGATTTCCCAAGCGTTTGGGGCATATGCTTCGCTCCCAGGATTTCGGCGACACCAGTCCGCCCGTGCGCGAAGGTCCGCGGGTGCGGCCCAACCGCACGATGGACGGCCTGCCCAAGCCGCGCCGCTATTGGTCGATCGCGGCGATCTCGTTCGGCACCGCGCTGTTCGTGATCGACGGCGCGATTGCCAACGTCGCGTTGCCGACGATCGGCCGCGAGCTCGGGGTCGGCAACGGCGCGGTGACCAACGTCGTGACCGTCTATCAGCTCGTGCTGGTGATGGTGCTGCTGCCGTTCTCGAGCCTGGGCGACCGGATCGGCCACCGCACGCTCTATCAGATGGGGCAAGTGCTGTTCCTGGTCGCCTCGGCGCTGATCCTGTTCGTGCACAGCTTTCCGCTGCTGCTGCTGGCGCGCGCCGGCCAGGCGCTCGGCGCGGGAATGGCGCTGAGCGTTTCGGCGGCGATGCTGCGCGAGACATATCCCGCTCGCAGCCTCGGCAGCGGCATGGGGATCAACTCGGTAGTTGTCGCGTCGTCGGGAGCGATCGCGCCGACGCTGGGCGGCTGGCTGGTCGCCAACCTCGATTGGCGCTGGGTGTTCGTCGCGGCGGTGCCGATGGCGGTGATCTCGCTGCTGCTCGGGCGCGCGCTGCCCGACCCGTTCAAGGCCGACCGCGAGCCGCAATACCTGAGCGGCGCGTGGAGCGCGGTGTCGGTGTTGCTGCTGATCGGCGGCATCCAGATCGCGACCCACGGAGCGACGGTCGCGGTCGGCGTGGCGATCTCCCTGGTCGGGGCAATCTCGGCGTATTTCCTCGTCCAGCGCGAGCGCAAGCGCAGCCACCCGGTGGTGCCGGTCGACATCATGGCCAAGCCCGCGATCGGGCTTTCCGCGCTCGCCGCAGTCTGCGCGTTCGTCGCCTCGAGTTCGCTGCTGGTGTCGCTGCCGTTCCTGTTCGAGGTGCGGATGGGCTATTCCCCCGACGAGGTCGGGCTGCTGTTGCTGCCGTTCCCGCTGACGATGCTGGTGGTCGCCCCTGCGGCGGGCTGGCTGT
Organism: Sphingomonadaceae bacterium; assembly: GCA_036384795.1. Taxonomy (GTDB): domain Bacteria; phylum Pseudomonadota; class Alphaproteobacteria; order Sphingomonadales; family Sphingomonadaceae; genus Andeanibacterium. Next base: position 31,815 of record DASVLP010000054.1, read on the forward strand.
CGGATCGGGTGCCGGCGACCAAGCTCGGCGTCACCGGCATGGTCATCGCGATCGTCGCGCTGGTGCTGTTGGCGTTCATGCCAGCGCAGCCTGGAGCGTTCGGAATCGCCTGGCGGCTCGCGATGTGTGCGCTCGGCTATGGCTTGTTCTTCGCCCCCAACTCGCGGCTGCTGATCGGCCAGGCGCCCAAAGAGCGCGCGGCCGCGGCCGGCGGCCTGCTTTCTACCTCGCGCCTGGCCGGGCAAACGCTGGGCGCGGCGATGGTCGGCGTGCTGCTGACCGCGGGCCTGGGCATCGGGCCGCTGCCGATGCTGATCGCCTGCGCATTGTCGGTGGTCGCCGCGCTGTGCAGCCTGGTGCGCTTCCGCACCTTGCGCGCGAGCGGCGGCAAGGCGGCCCTGGCACAACCCTGAGCGGTGCCGGCCTTGCGGGGCCAGCGGGATGATGGCAGCATGCCGGGCGTTGCTTTGTCCGAGAGGGGATGGACATGCCGATCCTTGCCGCGATCGCCGCGACCGCGCTTTCCGCAGCCCGATGGCAAGGTCCGGTCGTTTCCGACGACGATTACCCCGGCGGCGCGCTGCTCAAGCAAAAGTCCGCGGCGACGATGCTGGACATGCTGATCGATCCGCAGGGCAAAGTGGTCAAGTGCACTGTCTCAGGGGTGGTCGGCGACGCGCAGCTCGCGTCGGACATGTGCGACATCGCCAGGCGGAAGAAAGCGATTCCCGCGCGCGATGCGGCGGGCAAGCCCGCGTTCGGGTTCCGGCGCGACTTTGCCGTACTGACGTTGCCCGGGACCCAGCAGGCCGACGAGATCGGCAATTTCGGCCCCACGCCCGACGTCGATATCGAGGTGGCGAGCATTCCCGCCGGCACCGTTTCGCCGGTGCTGGTGAACCTCACGATCGGGGTCGACCCAGCCGGCAAAACCACGAACTGCGAATACGGCGCGGCCGCCGGCACGGCTCGCGCCTTCGCGGCGGTCGCCTGCAAGCAGGTCGTGCAGATGGCGTTCGACAGGCTGACTGACCCGGGCGGCGCGCCGATCAGTTATGTGCGCCCGCTGACGGTCCGCTTCTCGCTCGCGAAGGCGGGCCGCTAGCGCACCCAGTCGAGGCCGATTTCCTCATAAATCTCACGGCTTTCGGCCCACTTCTCGTCCACTTTGACATGCAGGAACAAGTGCACCGGCACGCCGAGCAGCGCGCTCAACTCGTTGCGTGCCGCCTCGCCGATCGCCTTGATCCGCGCGCCGCGCTTGCCGAGCACGATCGGCTTCTGGCTGTCACGTGCGATCACGATCTGCTGGCGGATCTCGACGCTGCCGTCCTTGCGCTGGGTGTAGCTTTCGGGGCGGACCGCCGCATCGTAGGGCAGCTCGTCGTGCAGCTGGCGATAGAGCTGCTCGCGGGTGATCTCGGCGGCGAGCAGCCGTTCGCTCGCGTCGGAAACCTGGTCCTCGGGATAATGCCACGCTCCCTCGGGCATCAACGCCGCGAGGCTCGCCTTCAGCTCCGGCACCCCGTCGCCGGTCAGCGCCGAGACGAAGAACACTTCGTCGAACGCGGCCTTGCCGGTGAGCTCCTGCGCCAGCGGCAGCAGCGCTTCCTTTGTCGCCGCATCGACTTTGTTCAGCGCCAGCAGCTTGCGTTCCGGCCGCTCCTTCAGCGTCTCGAGCAACGGCTCGAGCTCGTGGCGCCGCAGCTTCACCGCATCCACCACCAGCAGCACCGCGTCGGCCGCCTGGGTGCCTTCCCATGCGGCGCTGACCATCGCGCGGTCGAGCCGGCGTTTCGGTGCGAAGATGCCCGGCGTGTCGGCAAGGATGATCTGCGTGTCGTCTTTGAGCGCGATGCCCAGAACCCGCGCGCGAGTTGTCTGCGCCTTCGCGCTGACGATCGCGACTTTCTGCCCGACGAGCGCGTTGACCAGCGTCGACTTGCCCGCGTTTGGCGCGCCGATCACCGCGACGATACCGCACTTGGTCACCCGAACTTCTCCATGAATGCAGCCGCCGCCAAACGCTCGGCCTCGGCCTTGCTGGTGCCTTCGGCCTCGACCTCGCCAATGCCTTTCACCGACACCGCTACCGTGAACCGTGCCGCATGGTCGGGACCGGAGCGATGGACCAACCGATAATCGGGCATCTTGCGCCCGCTGCCGGCGGCCCATTCCTGCAGCGCGCTCTTCGGGTGCTTGCGCTCTCCGGCGGAGCCGGACACCTCTTCGTCCCACAAGCTGCGGACCAGTTCGCGCGTGGCGCCGAAACCGTGCTCGATGAAGTGCGCGCCGAGCAGCGCTTCCATCACGTCGCCGAGAATGTTGTCGCTGTCGGCGCCGCCGTCGGCGCGGGCCTGGGCGCCAAGGCGGATATGCTCCCCAAGGCCTATCCGCCGGGCTATCCCGGCGCAGGTCTTGCGGCTGACGAGCGCGTTGAGCCGCTGCGACAGCTTGCCCTCGGCGTCATCCTGGCGCTGATAGAGCCATTCGGCGATCGCCAGGCCCAGCACCCGGTCGCCCAGGAACTCGAGCCGCTGGTAATCCGGGCTCTCGCCGGTGCTGCCGTGGGTCAGCGCCTCGCGCCACAGCGCTTGGTCGCCGATCTTGCCCGCGCCGATGCTGTCGAGGAACGCGCGCGCCTCGGGCGCGAGCGCCGCGGCCTTGCTCAAAAGGTTCTCCCGATCCGGTTCCACCGCGCGGCGGTGAACCAGGTCCATGGCTTCAGCCAGCTCGAAGAGCCGTCGGTCGACCACATCATGATCGTCGCCTTGCCGACAAGATTGTCTTGCGGGACCATGCTGATCCCCCCGTTGGGCACTGCGGGAAACCGGCTGTCGAGCGAATCGTCGCGGTTGTCGCCCATCAGGAACATCATCTTTTCGGGCACCAGATAGACGGGCGTATTGTCGGCGTTGACGCCCCACGGGTTGTCCGCCCGGGACGGACCGAAATCGAGCACGTTGTAACTCACCCCGTTGGGCAGCGTTTCGCGGTATTGCGGATAGCGGCAGATTCGCGTGCCGTCGTTGCGCACCGCCGCGAATTCGCTGCTCCAGCACCGCGGCGTGTTGGGCGAGAGCGGAACCTCGAAATCGCCGAGACGCACTTTCTTCACCGGCGAGCCGTTGATGAACAGCACGCCGTCGCGCATCTGGATCTGGTCGCCGGGCAGGCCGATCACCCGCTTGATGTAATCCTCGTCGTCGTTCGGCGGAGCCTTGAAGATCACGATGTCGCCGCGCTGGGGCTGGCGCGCGAAGATCCGCCCTTGCGGAAACGGATGCATGCCGAACGGCAGCGAATAGTTCGAGATGCCGTACTTCCACTTCGCCGCGAGCAGATAATCGCCGTCGAGCAGGCGCGGCAGCATGCTTTCGCTAGGGATGTTGAACGGCGCGAAGATCACCGTGCGGAACACCAACACCACCACCGCGAGCTTGAGCAGGAAAACGAGGAAGCTGCCTTCCTCCTTCTTTTCCCGCACCTGCCGCGTTGGGTTCGCGGGTTCGGGCGCGGTTGCGGTGGTCGTCTCTGTGGTCTCGTTCATGCGGCTGCGGGCCTTCCAAATCGTCGCCGCACCGCTTAGGCGAGACGGCATTGCCTGGGAAAGGGAAATGATGACCGAGGTCGCAGCCTGCTGGAAAAAGATCGCGGCGCACCCGCAGCGCGCGTTGGCGGAGCTGTTCGCGGCGGATGCGGGGCGCGTCGAGCGGCTGGGCGGCCGGATCGAGCTCGAAACGGGCGGCATCCTGTTCGACTGGTCGAAGACCCATCTCGATCCCGGGCTGATCGCCGGATTCGAGCAGCTGGCCGAAGCGGCGGGGTTCGCCGAGGCGCGCGAGCGGTTGTTCGCGGGCGCGATCGTCAACCCGACCGAGGGACGCGCGGCGACCCACGGCGCGATGCGCGGGGTGGGCGATCCGGCGAGCGTCGAAGAGGCAGAAGCGCTGCTGCAACGCATGGGCCTGCTGGTCGAGGCGATCCATCAGGGCGCGCTGGGTGAGGTCAGGCACCTGATCCATATCGGCATCGGCGGTTCCGCGCTCGGCCCGGCGCTGGCGGTCGATGCGCTTGCTCGCGACGGTGCACTGGTCGACGTCCACGTCGTCTCCAACATCGACGGCTGCGCGCTCGAAGCCGCGTTCGCCGCCTGCGACCCGGCGACGACCCTGGTTGCGGTCGCATCGAAGACCTTCACCACGATCGAGACGATGACGAACGCGCAGAGCGCGCTCGCGTGGCTGTCGGCGAACGGCATCGCCGATCCGACCGGGCGCGTGGTGGCGCTGACCGCGTCGCCCGAAAAAGCCGTGGAATGGGGTATCGACGAGACTCGCGTGCTGCCGTTCCCCGAGACGGTCGGCGGGCGCTATTCGCTGTGGTCGTCGATCGGGTTTCCGGTGGCGCTGGCAGTCGGCATGGCCGAGTTCCGCGCGATGCAGGCCGGGGGCGCAGCGGTCGACCGGCACTTCCGCGATACCGACGGGGCGGCCAACCTGGCGCTGCGCGCGGCCTTCGCCGACCTCTACTATACTCATGTCCGCGGCTGCCAGACCCGCGCCTGCTTCGCCTACGACGAGCGGCTGCGCCTGTTGCCGAGCTATCTCCAGCAGCTCGAGATGGAGAGCAACGGCAAGCGCGTTACCGCGGACGGCGAGCCGGTGACGGGTCCGACCGCGCCGATCACCTGGGGCGGCGTGGGCACCGACGCGCAGCACGCGGTGTTCCAGCTGCTCCATCAGGGCACGCACCTGGTGCCGGTCGATTTCATCGCCAGCATCACCCCGGGTGACGCGCTCGACCCGGCGCACCACCGCATCCTGCTGATGAACTGCTTCGCCCAAGGGGCCGCGCTGATGGCCGGCAAGGCGAGCGACGACCTTGCGCGCAGCTACCCGGGCGACCGGCCGAGCGCGACGATCCTGGTCGACGACCTCGACGCAGCCGCGTTGGGCGCGCTGATCGCGTTCCACGAGCACCGCACGTTTGCGAACGCGGTGCTGCTCGGGATCAACCCGTTCGACCAGTTCGGCGTCGAGCTGGGCAAGGCGATCGCCAGGCAGATCGACACGGGCGGCGGCGAGTTCGATGCCAGCACTGCGGCGCTGCTGGAGGCGGCAGCGCTGGCCTGAGAAGCCAATCCATCGCGCGCACGATTCGCTTTACGCGTGCCCCCTAATCCCTCTCCACCGCCGCTTCGGCCGCCGCGAAGCCGATTTTCGAATGCTGGCCGTCGCAGAACGGCTTGGTGGTCGATGCGCCGCAGCGGCACAGGAAGATGCGTTTCTTCGATCCCAGATCATAAGGGTTGCCCTCGGAGTCGTGCAGCTCGAGCTCCTCGAGGTCGCCGCTGACCTGATAGGGGCCGTTCTTGGAAATCGTGATCTTCACCGGCATCGGATGGTCCTTCGTTTCGGGCACTCTTCAAGGCGATTTCGGCAGCGGCACGATCATTCGCACCCGCTTGCGGTAAGCGTCATAGCCGCCCAACTCGGCTTCGAGGAAGCGCTCTTCGACTTTCGCCTTGAGGATAAAGCCCAGCGCGAACAGCGCCGCGCCGGCCAGCGCCCACGGCGTCGCGCGGATCACCGCGGCTGCAATCGCGGCGGTGATCAGGCCGGTGTAGATCGGATGCCGGGCGAGCGCGAACGGGCCGGTCTCGACCACGCGGTGCCCGTCCTTCACCTCGATCCCGCCCGACCACAATTTACCCATCGTGATCCGCGCCCACCAGGCGAACGCGATCCCCGCCACGGTCACGCCAATCATCGTCCAGCCCAGCGCAGGCGGCGTGACCCACAGCAATGGCCACGACAGCTTGGGGATCGCGCTGAAGATCAGGATCAGCCCGATCGCGATGATGACGAAATAGCGTCGGTAAGTGCTCGTCGGCGCCTCGACGGTGGCTTTGCCGCGCCAGATCCCCGCGATGTGCCAGGTCACGATCCAGACCAGCCAGACCACCGCTTCGGCTCGCATGACGAACGGGTAGTACATGGCACTCCTTTTAGTGAGGTGTGTCGCTTGAGTAAAGCACCTCGGCAATCGACTACGCGTTCTGTGCACTTGCGGAAAACGATTGACTTCCGGGCATTTCGCCCCCACATGCGCGCCATCGAGACGCTTTGCAGCGTGAACTGGCGGCCAAATCAACCGCCCCGGCCGCGTCTCGGTCTTTAGCCAAGAGCTTCCCTTTTCACGCGGGTTGTTCCAACCCCCGCGAACGCGCGCGCCGTTTGGCCGCGCGCTGTCGCATGTATTGCGAGTTAGACATACTCATGAATTTCAACGAACTCGGGCTTTCGCAGCCCATCCTCCAGGCGCTCGACCTGAAGGGCTACGACAAGCCGACGCCGATCCAGGCGCAGGCGATCCCCACCGTGCTTGCGGGCCGCGACCTGATGGGCATTGCCCAGACCGGCACCGGCAAGACCGCGGCCTTCGTGCTGCCCTCGATTGACCGCCTCAACGCCTCGGGCAGGCACCCGCAGCGCAAGCAGTGCCGCATGCTGGTGCTGGCGCCCACGCGCGAGCTCGCCGGTCAGATCGCCGTTTCCGCGCGCGAATACGCGCGTTTCTCGCGGCTCAAGGTCGTCACCGTATTTGGCGGCACCTCGGTCGGCCGCAACCGGCAGGACGTGGCGGGCGGGGTCGACATTTTGGTGGCGACCCCGGGCCGGCTGGTCGATCTGGTCGACCAGAAGGCGCTCGATCTCTCTGCGGTCGAAGTGCTGGTGCTCGACGAGGCCGACCAGATGCTCGACCTCGGCTTCATCCACGCGCTCAGGAAGATCGTCGGTTGGCTGCCCCGCCAGCGCCAGACGCTGCTGTTCTCGGCGACGATGCCGACCGCGATCCGCCAACTTGCGGGCCAGTACCTCAATGATCCGGCGCAAGTCTCGGTCGCACCCGCGGCGACCACCGCCGAACGCGTCGAGCAGTACGTCTGCATGGTCAACCAGAGCGAGAAGCAGGCGCTGCTGGTTCACATCCTGAAGCGCGGCCTCGATTCCAACGAAATGGACCGCGTGCTGGTGTTCACCCGCACCAAGCATGGCGCCGACAAGGTCGTGCGCCGGCTGGCGGACGCGCACATTCCGGCCAGCGCGATCCACGGCAACAAGAGCCAGCCGCAGCGCGAGAAAGCACTCGACCAGTTCCGCCGCGGCAAGATCCGCGTGCTGGTGGCAACCGACATCGCGGCAAGGGGCATCGACATCCAGGGCGTCAGCCATGTGATCAACTTCGAGCTGCCGAACGTCGCCGAGCAGTACGTCCACCGGATCGGCCGCACCGCGCGCGCCGGCGCGGCGGGCGTCGCGGTCGCGTTCTGCGCTTCGGACGAGCGCGAGTACCTGCGCGACATCCAGAAGCTGACCAAGGTGACGCTGGGCAACGTGCCGCTGCCCGAAGGCTTCCGCGCGATCGTCGACTCGGTGGAGGAGCATTCGCGCGCGCAGCCGCAGCGGCGGCAGAAGGCCAAGGTCGTCCCGGCGAAACAGCCGCGCAGCCACAACCGCCCGCGCAACGCTGGCGGGCAGGGCCAGCAGGGGCGCGAGCACGGCCCCGGCGAGCAGACCCGGCACGAGCCGCGCGGCGACAATCGCAACCGCAACCGCCGGCGCAAGCCGCGCAACGGCGGCCAGCGGTCGGCTTCGGGCGGCCAGCGGGGCTAATGTTAAATCCCTCTCCCGTTGACGGGAGAGGGCTACGAAGGCTTGCGTCCGCGAGAGCGGATGCTTAGCCGCAGTTGGGTGAGAGCTGCCTTTTCTTCGAGAAGGCAGGCAACCCTCATCCAAGCTGCGGTAGCCAGCAAGCTGGCAACCTCCGCTATCCTTCTCCCGTTAACGGGAGAAGGTTTCGGGAGCCCTAAATGTCACAATATGACTATGACCTGTTCGTGATCGGCGCCGGCTCGGGCGGGGTGCGCGCGAGCCGGATCGCCGCGAGCCACGGCGCGAAAGTCGCCGTCGCCGAAGAGCACCGCGTCGGCGGGACCTGCGTGATCCGCGGCTGCGTGCCCAAGAAGATGTTGGTCTACGGCTCGATGTTCGCCGAAGAGCTCGAGCACGCGGCCAACTACGGCTGGACGATCGGCGAGTCCTCGTTCGATTGGGGCACCCTGCGCGATTTCGTGAACGCCGACGTCGACCGGATCGAGAAGCTCTACGAAAAGACGCTCGAGAGCCACAAGGTCGACCGCTTCCACGAGCGCGCGACGGTGACCGGGCCGCACAGCGTGAAGCTCGCCAGCGGCAAGGAAGTGACTGCGAAATACATCCTCGTCGCGGTCGGCGGCTGGCCTGACATCCCCGACTTCCCCGGCAAGGAGCTGTGCATCAGCTCGAACGAGGTGTTTCATCTGAAGGAACAGCCAAAGCGCTTGATCGTGCAGGGCGCCGGCTACATCGCGATGGAGTTCGCCGGCGTGTTCAATGCGCTCGGCAGCGATGTGACCGTGATCAACCGCACCGAGACGATCCTGCGCCACTACGATGAGACAATGGTCGAGCGCCTGCTGCACATCGCGATGATGCGCGGGATCGACTTCCGGATGAACTGCACGATCAATTCGGTGAAGAAGGAGGGCGACTGCCTGCTGGTCGAAACCGGCAAGGGCGACCCGATCCACGCCGATCAGGTGCTGATCGCCACCGGCCGCAAGCCCAACACCGCCGGACTGGGTCTTGAAACCGCGGGCATCGAGCTGGGCGACAACGGCGAAATCCCGGTCGACGAATACAACCAGACGAGTTGCGACAGCATCTACGCCGTGGGCGACGTGACCGACCGCATCCAGCTCACTCCGGTCGCGATCCGCGAGGGCCACGCGTTCGCAGACAGCGTGTTCGGCGGCGACAAGCGCAAGGTGAACTACGACAACGTGCCGAGCGCGGTGTTCTCGCAGCCGCCGCTTGCCGGTGTCGGGATGACCGAAGCCAAGGCGCGCGCGGTCTACGGCAACATCAAGGTCTATTCCTCGGAATTCCGGCCGATGAAGAACATCTTCTCCGACCGCCCCGAGCGTGGGCTCTACAAGATGATCGTCGACGGGACGTCGGAGAAGATCCTCGGCATCCATATGATCGGCCCGGAAAGCCCCGAGATCCTGCAGATCGCCGCAATGGCGCTGACCGCCGGCCTCACCAAGCAGGCATTCGACGACACCGTCGCGCTGCACCCGACCATGGCCGAGGAGCTGGTGCTGCTGAGCTAAATCCTCCCCGGAACGGGGAGGGGGACCATGCGAAGCATGGTGGAGGGGGCCCGCGCAACATCGAGGTAGCGCCGGGCCCCTCCGTCAGCCGCCTTCGGCGTCTGCCACCTCCCCGTGCCGGGGAGGATTTGCAGCCCTTGCATCCGCGGCCCAGCGGCCTAAAGGCACCCCATGCCAAGCAAACGCTGGATTGCGGCGCTTCCCGCGCTGCTCGCCGCCGCGCCCGCCTTCGCCCACGGCGACCATGAGGCGATCGGCACCAACCCGCTGACGATGTGGGAAATCTCCCCCGAGATCATACTCGCGCTGATCGTCGCGGGCCTGATCTATTGGCGCGGCAGCCGCCACGGGTTCGAGCACGACCGCTGGCGGATCGCGGCGTTCTTCGGTGGGCTGTTCGCATTGTTTCTCGCGCTGATCAGCCCGATCGAGCCGCTCGCCGACCACATCTTCGCGGTCCACCAGGTCGAACACATGCTGCTGCGCACGATCGCGCCGATGCTGATCTTTCTGAGCCGTCCGCAGGCGGCAGTGGTGCGCGGGCTGCCGAACGGCGTCTCGCGCTTCTTCGCCGGGCGCGGCTGGCTGCGCGGCGTCATGCATGTCCTGCGCAATCCATTCGTCGCGACGATCCTGTTCCTGCTCGCGAGCTATTTCTGGATGATTCCGAAGTACCACGACATGGCGATCCTGGATGAGCCGATCCATTATATGTGGCACGTGAGCCTGCTGACCGCCGGGCTGATCTTCTTCTCCGTGATCTTCGACCGCCGTCCGCCGCCGCATGGGCCGGGCCTCGCGCCGCGCCTCGCGATGTTCGCCTGCGCGGCGATCGGCAACATCGTGCTCGGCGCGTTCCTCGCGCTGAAGGACGTGCAGCTTTACCACGCCTACGAAATCCTCGGGCATCTGTGGCAGGTGCCGCCGCTGACCGACGAGCAGACCGGCGGGATCATCATGTGGATCCCGGGAACGATGATGTTCGCCATCTCCGCGATGGTGATCCTCTATACCTGGGCGCGCGAGGAAGACCGCGTCACCGATCGGCGCATGCGCACCGGGCGGCAACTCGCCGCGGCCCGCGCCCCAGCGAACCGCATGCTCGCGTTCGGCCTGTTGGGCTTCGCGCTGCTGATGCTGGCGATCGCGGTCAGCGTCGTCGCGCTGATCGACCACCCGCCGGGTGGCGCGCATGCGTTCGGGATGGCGGGGGAGATACCGGGCTGAAATCCTCCCCGGAACGGGGAGGGGGACCATGCGAAGCATGGTGGAGGGGGCCCAGCGCCACATCGAAGCTTGCACTGGGCCCCCTCCGTCACCGGCCTGCGGCCGGCGCCACCTCCCCGTGCCGGGGAGGACTTGCAGAGCTTGCCCCCACAATCTCAGCGGTTTACCCACGCATCCTGTCATCGCGGAGGCGCCTTTGTCCGCCAATATCGCCGAAATGGAACGCCGCCGCGCCGCCGCCCTGCTGGGCGGAGGCGAGGAGCGGATCGCGGCGCAGCATGCGAAGGGCAAGCTCACCGCGCGCGAGCGGGTGGACGTGCTGCTCGATGCCGGCTCGTTCGAGGAGCTCGACATCTACGTCGAGCACAACTGCGACGATTTCGGGATGGAGCGCCAGAAGGTCCCCGGTGACGGGGTGATCACCGGCAGCGGCACGGTCAACGGCCGGCTGGTCTACGTCTACGCGCAGGATTTCACCGTGTTCGGCGGCTCCCTCAGCGAGCGCCACGCGCAGAAGATCTGCAAGATCATGGACATGGCGCTGAAAGTCGGCGCGCCGGTGATCGGGCTCAACGATTCAGGCGGCGCGCGCATCCAGGAAGGCGTCGCCAGTCTCGCCGGCTATGCCGAAGTGTTCCAGCGCAACGTGCTGGCGAGCGGGGTGGTGCCGCAGCTTTCGCTGATCATGGGGCCGTGCGCGGGCGGGGCGGTCTATTCGCCGGCGATGACCGACTTCATCTTCATGGTGAAGGACAGCTCGTACATGTTCGTCACCGGGCCCGAGGTGGTGAAGACGGTGACCAACGAAGTGGTCAGCGCCGAGGAACTGGGCGGGGCGGTCACCCACACCACCCGCAGCGGCGTCGCCGACCTGGCGCTGGAGAACGATCTCGAGGCGTTGCTCGCCGCGCGGCAGTTCGTCGACTTCCTGCCCGCCTCGAACCGCTCCGAGCTACCCGAGCGGCCGACCAGCGACCCGTTCGACCGCCAAGAGCCGAGCCTCGACACGCTGGTGCCGGACAACCCGAACCACCCCTATGACATGCACGAGCTGGTGCGGAAAGTGCTCGACGAAGGCGACTTCTTCGAGCTCCAGCCCGCCCACGCAGCCAACATCATCGTCGGCTTCGGGCGGATCGAAGGGCGCACGGTGGGCGTGGTCGCGAACCAGCCGATGGTCCTCGCCGGGTGCCTCGACATCAATTCCTCGAAGAAAGCCGCGCGCTTCGTGCGCTTCTGCGACTGCTTCAACATCCCGATCCTGACATTCGTCGACGTCCCGGGCTTTCTCCCGGGCACGGGCCAGGAGCATGGCGGGATCATCAAGCACGGCGCGAAGCTGCTCTACGCCTATGCCGAGGCGACCGTGCCCAAGATCACGGTGATCACCCGCAAAGCCTACGGCGGCGCCTACGACGTGATGGCGAGCAAGCACTTGCGCGGCGACTTGAACTACGCCTGGCCGACCGCCGAGATCGCGGTGATGGGCGCGAAAGGCGCGGTCGAGATCATCTTCCGCAAGGAAGCCGGCGATCCGGCGAAGCTGGCCGAGCGCACGAGGGAGTACGAGGAGGCGTTCGCCAACCCGTTCGTGGCGGCGAGCAAGGGGTTCATCGACGAGGTGATCTATCCGCACTCGACGCGGCGGCGGATTGCGACGGGGTTGCGCAAGCTGAGGGGCAAGCGGCTGGAAAACCCGTGGAAGAAGCATGGGAATTTGCCGTTGTGAACAGTCCGCTCATAGGCTTGGTCATGCTCGGAATATCGGTGATGGCCGGGCAGAGGCTCTTCACTGGTTGGGTCGCGAGGAAGATGGTCTTCTTCGGAAAGTATCGCGATTGGGGCCCCTTTGATCGCGAAACGCAGCCGACGCGGTTCTGGCTGTGTACCGCTTGGCTTGCAATCTTCAGCCTCGCTTTCCCGGTTTGGATATGGGGCCTATTGGATGGAAGTTTAAAATGACTTTCGGGTGTCACTCTGAACTTGTTTCGGGGTCCATTCCGCATCCCGGGATGTCGGTGCAGGCGGAGGAATAGATGCTGAAACAAGTTCAGCATGACGGGGAGATTTCGTCGTCCCGGACTTGATCCGGGACCGCTGGCCACTAGGTCGGACCCGGGAGGCCAGCGATCCCGGCTTTCGCCGGGATGACGAGAACCAGATGAAAACCATCTTCACCATCGGCTACGAGCAGGCCACCCAAGCCGCGCTGATCGCCGCGCTGCGCGAAGCCAAAGTCGAGCTGCTCGCAGACATCCGCTACCTGCCACTCTCGCGTCGCCCCGGCTTTTCGAAGAATTCGCTCAAGGCCGCGGTCGAGGAAGCCGGGATCGCCTATCGCCATTTCCGCGACCTCGGCACGCCGGCCGAGGGGCGCGCGGCGGCGCGGCGGGGGGATCGTGCGGAGCTCGCGCGGGTCTATGCCGGGCAGCTCGAACTGCCGCAGGCGCTTGCCGCAATGGCCGAATTGCGCGCGATTGCCCAAAATAAGCGCGTGTGCCTGCTGTGCTACGAGCGCGCCGCCGCCGAATGCCACCGTTCGCTGCTGTTCGATGCGTTGTTCGCCGATTTCGCACGGGTCGACCTCGAACCGGATTTGCTTGCGTCCGCGTGATCGGCGTAAGGGTGTCGGCGTGAATTTCCATTTGCGCTCTGCGGGACTCAAGCCCCTCCCCTTCAGGGGAGGGGTTGGGGTGGGGGCTGTCAATTCAGCGCCCAGCTTGCTGACCGCCCCCACCCCCGGCCCCTCCCCTGAAGGGGAGGGGTGAGAATGAAGCTCGGCCCGCTCAACCATGTCGGCGTCGTGACCCCCTCGATCGAGGCGGCGGTGCAGTTCTGGCGCTCGACTATGGGCGCGGTGACGGTGCACGATCCGTTCGACATGCCCGAGCAGGGCGTGCGGGTGTGCTTCGTCGAGACACCCAACACCCAGATCGAGCTCCTCGAACCGCTCGGCGAGAACTCGCCGATCGCCAATTTCCTCGCCCGCAATCCGCAGGGCGGACAGCACCACCTCGCATTCGAGGTTGAGGACATCGAAACGGCTCGGCAGTATTTCGCCGAGGCCGGCAAGCGCATTCTCGGCCCGACCCGCATCGGCGCGCATGGAACGCCGGTGTTCTTCCTCCACCCGAAGGACATGGGCGGGGTGCTGACCGAGATCATGGAGTGGCCGAAGAAATGACCCATAAACCTTCTCCCGTTGACGGGAGAAGGATACGCAGGCTTGCCAGCCTGCTGGCTAGCCGGAGTTGGATGAGGGTTGGCCTTTGCTCCGAGAAGGAAGGCAGCCCTCATCCAAGCTGCGCTAGTTCCTCCGGAACAAGCTTCGCTATCCTTCTCCCGTCAACAGGAGAAGGGTGTATAGGCGGCCTATGACCTATCAATACATCAAGTTCGGCATCGAACGCTGCGTCGCGATCATCTCGCTCAACCGGCCAGAGAAGCGCAATGCGCTGATCCCCGAGATGGCCGACGAGATCTGCGACGCGCTGGCCAACTGCAGCGGCGCGCGAGCGATCCTGCTCCGGGGAGAAGGGCAGTCGTTCTGCTCGGGCGCCGATATTTCCGACGTTTCCGAGCACCGCCTGTCGAGCGATGCGGCGTACGATTCGCTTTCGCAGCACTACAACCCGATGCTGCTGGCGATCGCGCGGCACGAGTTGCCGGTGGTCGCGCAAGTCCAGGGCGCGGTGGCCGGGATCGGGTGCAGCCTCGCGCTGGCGTGCGACTTCTGCCTCGCCGCGGAGGACGCCTATTTCAAGCTCGCATTCGTCAACATCGGCCTCGCGCCTGACGGCGGTGCGAGCTGGCACCTGCCGCGCCTGGTTGGCGGTGCGCGCGCAGCGCGGCTGATGATGCTGGGTGACGAGCTCTCGGCCAGCAGGGCGGCCGATTGGGGGCTGATCCATAGCTACGTTCCGAATGGCGCGCTGGTGCAGGAAGGCCGCGCGCTGGCCGAGCGGCTGGCGCACGGGCCGACCAGGGCGCTCGCCGCGATGAAGCGCAACCTCGCGGCCGCGTTCGATGCTTCGCTGGCCGAGGTGATGGAGAACGAAGCTTGCGAGCAGCGCAAGATCGCCCAGACCGACGATGCGCGGGAGGGAATCGAGGCATTCCTGCAGAAACGGGCGCCGCTGTTCCGGGGCGAGTAGTTACCTCTGTCCCTTCGCCCTGAGCTTGTCGGAAGCGAGGCTGGGCGTTGCCCAACGGGCGTTTTTCTTCGAAGACAAGAGCAGGGCTTCGACAGGCTCAGCCCGAACGGAAATTTGGATTGATGCCCAATCGCGACGACTGGCAAGCTAAAGCGGAGGCCGAGCTGAGGGGCAAGCCGTTCGGCTGGCGCACACCCGAAGGGATTGAGGTCAAAGGGCTTTATACGGCCGTGGATGCGCCGCAGGACCCGGGCCTTCCGGGTTTCGCGCCGTTCACCCGCGGGCCTTACGCCAGCATGTACGCCGGCCGGCCGTGGACGATCCGCCAGTACGCCGGCTTCTCGACCGCCGAAGAGAGCAACGCGTTCTATCGCCGCAACCTCGCCGCCGGGCAGAAGGGCCTGTCGGTCGCGTTCGATCTCGCGACCCACCGCGGCTACGATTCCGACCATCCGCGCGTGGTCGGCGATGTCGGCAAGGCGGGCGTCGCGATCGACACGGTCGAGGACATGAAGCGCCTGTTCGACGGCATCCCGCTCGACGAAATGTCGGTCAGCATGACGATGAACGGCGCGGTGATCCCGGTGATGGCGTTCTACATCGTCGCGGCGGAGGAGCAGGGCGTCGACCAGGCGCAGCTCGCCGGCACGATCCAGAACGACATCCTCAAGGAGTTCATGGTCCGCAACACCTACATCTACCCGCCCGGGCCGAGCATGCGGATCGTTTCGGACATCATCGCATATTGCTCGGCTAACATGCCGAAATTCAACAGCATTTCGATCTCGGGTTATCACATGCACGAAGCCGGGGCGACGGCGGTGCAGGAGCTTGCCTATACGATCGCAGACGGCAAGGAGTACGTGCAGCAGGCGATCGCGGCGGGGCTCGACATCGACCGGTTCGGCCCGCGGCTGAGCTTCTTCTTCGGCATCGGCATGAACCTGTTCATGGAAGTCGCCAAGCTGCGCGCCGCGCGAGTGCTGTGGTGCGAGGTGATGGACGGGCTTGGGGCGAAGGACGAGCGCAGCAAGATGCTGCGCACCCATTGCCAGACCAGCGGCGTCAGCCTGCAGGAGCAGGACCCGTACAACAACGTGATCCGCACCACGGTGGAGGCGCTGGCAGCGGTGCTCGGCGGCACGCAGAGCCTCCACACCAACAGCTTCGACGAAGCGCTGGCATTGCCGAGCGAGTTCTCGGCGCGGATCGCGCGCAATACCCAACTCGTGCTGCAGGAGGAGAGCGGGATCACCCGCGTCGCAGATCCGTTGGGCGGCTCGTACTATGTCGAGGCGCTGACCGGGGCGCTGGTGGACGAGGCGCGCAAGCTGATCGCCGAAGTCGATGCGCTCGGTGGAATGACCGCGGCGGTAGCGGCCGGCGTGCCCAAGCGCCACATCGAGGAAGCCGCTGCCGCGCGTCAGGCGCGAGTCGACAAGGGCGAGGATACGATCGTCGGGGTCAACAAGTACCGCCCGGAGCACAGCGCGCAGATCGAACTGCTCGAAGTCGACAACCACGCGGTGCGTGAGGCGCAGATCGCGCGGCTGAAGGCGGTCAAGGCCGCGCGCGACGAAAGCGCCTGCCAGGCCGCGTTGAAGGAGCTGGCCGAGGCAGCAAGAAATAATCCTCCCCCACCGGGGGAGGGGGACCGTGCGCAGCACGGTGGAGGGGGCTTGGTGCGCGCCACGCCCCCTCCGTCAGGCGCTCACGCGCCTGCCACCTCCCCCGTTGGGGGAGGATCAAATTTGCTTGCCCTCGCCATCACCGCTGCCCGCGCGCGCGCCACGCTCGGCGAGATCTCCGCCGCGCTCGAGGCCGCATTCGGCCGCTACGGCACCACTCCCGAGCCGGTGCGGGGGGTCTATGGCCTGGAATGGGCAGGCGATCCGCGCTACGCCCAAGTGCTCGAGGGCGTTGCCGCAGTGGCCCAACGCCTCAGCCGCCCGCCGCGCATCCTGGTCGCCAAGCTCGGGCAGGACGGCCATGACCGCGGCGCGAACGTGATCGCCAGCGCGTTCGCCGATATGGGCTTCGCGGTGATCAGCGGCCCGCTGTTCCAGACCCCCGAGGAATGCTGCGCGCTGGCTCTGGAGGAAGGCGTCGACGCGGTCGGCGTCTCGACCCTCGCCGGCGGGCACAAGACGCTGATCCCCGAGCTCGCCGCGTTGCTGCGCGAGGCCGGCCGCGCCGACATCCGCCTGGTCGCGGGCGGGGTGATCCCGCCGGCCGACTACGAATTCCTTAAGGCGGCCGGCGTGCAGGGCATCTACGGCCCCGGTTCGAACGTGGTCGAATGCGCGGCCGACTTGCTCCGCCTGCTCGGGCACAATATGCCGCCCCCAGAGGAGAGTGCATGACTGAAATCCGTACCGACTGGACCCGCGACGAAATCGCCGCGCTGTTCGAGCTGCCGTTCACCGAGCTGGTGTTCCGCGCGGCCGAAGTCCACCGCGCGCATCACGCCGCGAACGAAGTCCAGCTCTGCACGCTGCTTTCGATCAAGACCGGCGGGTGCCCCGAGGATTGCGGCTATTGCTCGCAGTCGGCCCATGCCGAGAGCGGAGTCGCGGCGACCAAGCTGATGGACGTGCGTGAAGTGCTGCAATCGGCGGCGCGCGCGAAGGACGCGGGCAGCCAGCGGTTCTGCATGGGCGCCGCGTGGCGCAACCCGAAAGACCGCGACATGCCGGCGATCGTCGAGATCGTGAAGGGCGTGCGCGCGATGGGGCTCGAGACTTGCATGACGCTGGGCATGTTGACGCCCCGCCAGGCCGAGCAGCTCGCCGAGGCAGGCCTCGACTATTACAACCACAACATCGACAGCGGCCCCGAATACTACGAGCGGATCGTCACCACCCGCACGATGGCCGACCGGCTCGACACGCTGGAGAACGTGCGCGGCGCGGGGATCAACGTGTGCTCGGGCGGGATCGTCGGCATGGGCGAGACGCGCGCGGACCGGGTGGGCTTCATCCACACGCTCGCGACGCTCGAGCGGCATCCGGAAAGCGTGCCGGTCAACGCGCTGGTGCCGGTCAAGGGCACAGTGCTGGGCGACATGCTGGCCGACACGCCGCTGGCCAAGATCGACGACATCGAGTTCGTGCGCTGCGTGGCGGCGGCGCGGATCACGATGCCGCTAAGCATGGTGCGCCTCTCCGCCGGCCGCGAGAGCATGAGCGAGGCGACCCAGGCGCTGTGCTTCCTCGCGGGGGCGAACTCGATCTTCACCGGGGATCGGCTGCTGACGGCGCCGAATGCGGGCGACGATGCGGATGCGGCGCTGTTTGCACGGCTGGGGCTGACGGCGTTGCAGGGCGAGGAGCCGATGCGGGCTTGTGCGAGGGTGGAGGCGGCGGAGTGAGCCTTTCCTTCAGCTCTTTTTGTGAGAGCTTGGGCGTTCCGCTGCATAACATTTACTGGTCGTGGTGCGCTTGTTCGGAAGAACGTCGCACTGCGCTGTTCACGGTTTGGGAGGATAGAATCCAAGACGGGGAATATGTGTTTACGACTGCAGCGCGTCCTGGTGAATCTCAGAATAAGCCAGGTCGAAAAGAGCTCATTTCGGTTCTGGATCGTGTCGTAAACGACGGCTACGGAACCTATGGCATTCAGTGCCGTGCCGTTGACATCAACGCAGTTCCTCGCAAGCGCCGGTCATTTATTGACGACCAACTTTTGGACATCCGTATTCGCCGCGAGGGCAGCAATTATATTGGACGGATCGTAGGACACATACCGCCGGATGTGATTGCCGCTAGAGCGACGAATGCAGCATGGGTCTCTAGCACTGCGATCAATGATTTAGCGGAAGACGAAGCGGCCAACCCAGATCCGGAATATAGACGCCGGATGTCGGGCAGTTATGTGCGCGACAACAACGTTCGTGCCACTGTTTTGAAACGAGCGAAGGGGTCGTGCGAATACTGCAATAAACCGGGCTTCAAGAAATCTGATGGGAAGCCCTACCTAGAGACCCACCATGTCATTGCGCTGAGCGAACAGGGTGTTGATCGTTCTGACAATGTCATCGCACTTTGTGCAAACGATCACCGCAGAGCGCACTTTGGAAACGATTGGAAGGAGTTGCAAGACCAGTTCTTGGAAATCCTGAGAGCAAAGGCCTAATGTTCTCCAAAATCCTCATCGCCAATCGCGGGGAGATCGCGGCCCGCGTGATCCGCACCGCGCGGCGGATGGGGATTGCGACGGTGGCGGTTTATTCCGATGCCGATGCGCGCTCGCCGCATGTCGCGATGGCCGACGAGGCGGTAAGGATCGGGCCGGCGCCGGCGGCCGAAAGCTATCTCAACGCCGAGGCGATTGTCGCCGCGTGCAAGGCGAGCGGCGCCGAGGCGGTGCATCCGGGCTATGGGTTCCTGTCCGAGCGGGCGAGTTTCGTCGAGGCGCTCGAAGCGCAAGGGATCGCCTTCATCGGCCCGCCCGCCGGCGCGATCGCGGCGATGGGCGACAAGATCGCAAGCAAGAAGCTGGCGCGCGAGGCGGGGGTCAACGTCGTGCCCGGCTTCCTCGGCGAAATCGCGGATACCGAGCATGCGGTAAGCATCGCCGGCGAGATCGGCTATCCGGTGATGATGAAGGCCAGCGCCGGCGGCGGGGGCAAGGGCATGCGCCTCGCGTGGTCCGAGGCGGACGTGCGCGAGGGCTTCGAGGCGGTCAAGCGCGAGGGGCTGAATTCGTTCGGCGACGACCGGGTGTTCATCGAGAAGTTCATCGAGAACCCGCGTCACATCGAGATCCAGGTGCTCGGCGACCGGCACGGCAACATCGTCCACCTCAACGAGCGCGAATGCTCGATCCAGCGCCGGCACCAGAAAGTGGTCGAGGAAGCCCCATCGCCGTTCGTCACGCCGCAGATGCGCGCGGCGATGGGCGCGCAGGCGGTCGCGCTGGCGAAGGCGGTGGGGTATTACAGCGCCGGCACGGTCGAACTGATCGTCTCTGGGGCCGATCCGACCGGCGAGAGATTCTACTTCCTCGAAATGAACACCCGCCTGCAGGTTGAGCACCCGGTGACCGAGGCGATCACCGGGCTGGACCTCGTTGAGCAGATGATCCGCATTGCGGCGGGCGAGAAGCTGGCGTTCGGCCAGGCGAACGTCGGCATCGACGGGTGGGCGATCGAGACCCGCGTCTACGCCGAAGACCCGTACCGCAACTTTCTGCCGAGTATTGGAAGATTGGTGCGATACCAGCCGCCTCGCACGCCCTCTCCCCTTGCGGGAGAGGGAGGAGCCCCGTCAGGGGCGGAAGGAGAGGGGACCGCCGCGACAGCGGCGGCTGGCGCCGCCGACCCCTCTCCCAACCCTCTCCCGCAAGGGGAGAGGGCTAGTTTGCCCTACATCCGCCTCGACGATGGCGTCGCCGAGGGCGGCGAGGTTTCGATGTTCTACGATCCGATGATCGCCAAGCTGATCACCTGGGCCGAAACCCGCGAGGAAGCGGCCGACCTGCAAGTCCAGGCGCTCGACGCGTTCCGGATCGAGGGCGTGGGTCACAACATCGATTTCCTCTCCGCGCTGATGCAGCATCCGCGGTTCCGCTCGGGCGAGCTCGACACCGGGTTCATCGCCGATGAATGGCCCGAGGGCTTCCACGGCGCTCCGGCGAGCGACGAGCTGCTGCGCGCTCTGGCGGCGATCGCCGGCACCGTCGCGACGCTCGAAGCCGACCGCGCGCGGCGGATTGCGGGGCAGCTCAACGGGCGGCCCGCGGCGCCCGGCGATTGGGAAGTGCGGCTCGAAGGGCGCGACTATGCGGTCAGCCTGGGCGAAGATGCCATCGCGGTGGATGGTGAGCCGGTCGACATCGCGTTCGAATACACTCCCGGCGACCGCATGCTGTTCACCGAATGGAACGGCGAACCGCTCACCGTCCAGCTCGAGCCGGTGCGAATGGGCTACGTCCTCACCACCCGCGGCGCGAGCCATCGCGTGCGGGTGCTCAATGCGCGCTATGCGCATCTCGCGCGGCACATGATCGAGAAGGTGCCGCCGGACCTGTCGAAGTTCCTGGTGAGCCCGATGCCGGGTCTGCTCACCGCGCTGCACGTGGGCGAGGGCGAGCGGGTCGAGCCGGGCCAGCCGCTGGCGACGGTCGAGGCGATGAAGATGGAGAACATCCTGCGCGCGGCGAAGGCGGGGACGGTAAAGGCGCTCGCGGCCGCGCAAGGCGACAGCCTGGCGGTCGACCAGGTGATCCTGGAGCTGGAGTGAGGCTTACCCGGCTGCCTCTCCGCGCTCGTCGGCAAAGTATTGCGCCAGGAACAGCTTGAACACCACGAACGCCGCCAGCCCGATCACCGCGCCGGCCACGTGGACCAGCCAGAACTGCCCGATCGGCATCGTCGAGTACCACCCACCGACCTCGCCGACGATCTTGTTCGCGAGGAAGAACGCAAGGTAGTAGATCCCCACCGACGTCGCGACCATCCGCCGCGGGGCGATCTTGGAAACCAGCGCCAGGCTCACCGGCAGGATGTGGCCGAAGCCCAGATCGTTCAGGATGTGGAACATCACCGGCCAGAACAGGCCGATCTTGCCCGCGCCCTGGGTCAGCGCCGCGATATAGAGGCACAGCGCGCCGGCGATCGTGAACACGCTGCCGATGATCAGCTTGCCGAGCTCGTCGGGCTCCCACTTGCCGTTGTCGCTGCGCCATTTCCAGAACCAGGCGATTCCGGCGAGCGTGACGAAGCTGACCGCGGAATCGAGCGTGATCAGCCAGGTCGTCGGGATGCGGAAGCCGCCGTAAGTCATCTGGAAGTGCTGGTCGGCCCAGACCAGATAGGCGTTGCTCATCTCCTGGTTGGGCAGCAGCGAGACCGCGAGGGCCGGTACCAGGATGATCAGCGCGAACAGCTTTGCGCCGTCGCCCTTTTCGAAGCGTCGCGCACGGAGGCCGTTTTCCGCGGCTGGCTGTGGCTTGCTGGGGGGGAGGTAAGGCGTGCCCTTCAAGTAGATCAGCAGGCCGACCACCATCACCACGCCCGCGCAGCCGAAGCCATAGTGCCAGCCGAGCTTCTCGCCCGCGGTGCCGGAGACCAGCGGCGCGGCGATCACGCTGATCTGGATCGCGATGTAGAATATCTGGAATGCCATCGCCCGGCGCAGGTCGTTCCGCCCGTAGAGCTCGCCCACCTGGCTCGCGATGTTGCCCTTGAACAGGCCGACCCCGACGATCAGGCACACGAGCGCGAGCAGGAAAGCCGGCTGGATCGCCATCAGGAAGTGTCCGAGCGACATGATCAACCCGCCCGCGACCAGCGCCCCGCGCCGGCCGAGCCAGCGGTCGGCAAGCACCCCGCCCAGGATCGGGGTCAGGTAGACCAGCCCGGTGTAATCGCCGAAGATCGCCGAGGCGAGCACCTGGCCCTGCTTGCCGCCGTACCAGTGCTGTTGCAGCCAGCCGAGCCCGGCCACGCTGCCGAAATGCTCCGGCAACAGCAGATAATTGACCATGTAGAGCGCGAGCAGCGTCTGCATCGAATAGTAGCTGAAGCGCTCGCAGCCCTCGACCAACGCAAGGAAGCCGAGACCTTTGGGATGCCCGAGGAAAGCGCGGTCGTGCGGGCTTTCGATCACCTCATCGATGTCGGGCGTGGCTTCGGCGATGGTCATTGGGGCAGTGTTCCCAACTCGTTACGGATGCAACTGGCTAGCGTGGAGAGCGGGCAAGTCCAACTGCTCAATTGCACGAATCGGGCGTCGGCAGATCCGCGCCCATGAACATCGCCTCGCCGCCCAGCAGTTGCCGCTCGCGCGCGCGTTCGGCTTCGGTGGCCGGATACCAGAACGTGCCGATCGCCGGATGGCCGAGGCAGGCGCGGGCGAACTCGGGCGAGACGAGCAACATCGGGGCATCGTCCTCGCCTTGCACCGCGCGGTAGTAGGCGGCGAGGGCATACCATTGGGAGCCGACCGCGAAATCCGCGGCGAACTTGTCATGCACCGCGCGTTGCGCCTGAAGTTGCGCGACCGCGCTGCGCAGCACCGCGCCATCGTCCTCGTCTACGGGGATTCCTGCCTCGTCCAGCGCGGCGGCCGCCTGCTCGCGCTGCGTGGCCGGATCGGCAGGCGGCGCGCCGTGCAGCATGATCACCGAATCCGGCAGCACGTCGAGCCGGGTCCCGGCGGCCGCGATGTAGTTGCCGCACGACGAGCCGCAGAAGCCGGCCACTTCGACGCTCATGTTGCGCGCCGCGACGATCCGCGCCGCGGCGATCGCGTCACTCACCGGACCGCCGAGCGACGTGATCGTCAGCGTCGTGGCCTTCGGATGTGCGTTGAGGCACGCGGTCAGCCGCGCGTCGGTCGGGCCGACATAAACCAGCCCGTTTTTAGCCGTATCGCACCGCGTGCCCGAGCGGACCGTCTGGCGCAACTCGGCGATGGCGGTTTCGCCGGCGCTGATCGGGCTTGCTGCTGGCGTCGCCGCGGGCAGGGCGGCAAGGGCGACGGCCACGATGGCGCCGCGCAAGCGCAATTCAGAGCTGCTCGTCGAGGAACACGGAGACGTCGCTCAGTTCGACCGCCCGGTCGAGAAACGCATGGCCGATCCCGCGCAGCAAGACGAACGGCAGGGTTCCGGCGTCCATCTTCTTGTCGTGCAGCATGTGCGCGGCGAGCGTTTCGCCGCGGCAATTGAGGCCGAGCGCGGAAAGCTCGCTCGGCAAGCCTGCGCTGGCGATCGCGGCCGCCACCCGCTCCGCATCGCCGCGCGAGATCAGCCCGCGCCGGGCCGAATACCGCGCGGCCAGCACCATGCCCAACGCCACCGCCTCGCCGTGCAGCAGGCGGTCGGAAAATCCAGTCTGCGCCTCGAGCGCATGGCCGAAGGTGTGCCCAAGGTTGAGCAAGGCGCGCCGGCCGGTGGTCTCGCGCTCGTCCTCGGCGACAATCTGCGCCTTGGCTGCGACGCTTTTGGTCACCGCGTATGCCTGCGCGTCCCTGTCGCCCGCGATCACGCGTGGACCGTGGGTTTCGCACCAGCCGAAGAACTCCGCGTCGCCGAGGATGCCGTACTTGATCACTTCGGCGTAGCCCGCGCCCATCTCGCGCGGCGGCAGGGTGTCGAGCGCGGCGAGATCGGCCAGCACGAGCGAGGGCTGGTGGAACGCGCCGACCAGGTTCTTGCCCGCGTCGGTGTTGATCGCGGTCTTGCCGCCGACCGAGCTGTCGACTTGCGCCAGCAAGGTGGTTGGCAACTGGACGAAGCCGCACCCGCGCTTGAGGATTGCCGCAGCGAACCCGGCGAGATCGCCGATCACCCCGCCGCCGAGCGCGAGGACGTGATCGCCGCGCTCGACCTCTTCGGCGAGCAGCCAGTCGACCACCCGCTGGAGGTTCTGCCAGCTCTTGGTCGCTTCGCCGGGGGGCAGCTCGAGCCAGATCGGGCGGTGTCCCGCCTCGCGCAGCGAGGTGTCCACCGGTTCGCGCCAGTATCGCGCGACGCTGGCGTCGGTGACGATCGGCACCGCCTGCTTGCGCAGCAATTTGCCGCACTGGTTCGCGACATCGGCGAGCAGGCCGGAGCCGACCCGCACTTCGTAGCCGCGCCCGGCGAGTTCGACGGGGATCACAGCCATTGGTCGATCGCCTTCAGGATTTGCTGCACCGTCTGGTCGTGCGGGCCGGGACGGCTGAGGACGTGGAGCGGGGCCTCGCGGTAGAACGGCTCACGCTCGCGCTTCAACCGGTCGAGTATCTCGCGTGGGTCGCCGCCCTTCAGCAGCGGCCGGGCGTCCTTGCGTCCGACCCGCTCGACCAGCGTGTCGACGTCGCTGTCGAGCCACACCGCGATTGTCTGGCCAAGGATCAGCGCGCGCGTCTCGTCGTTGCAAAACGCGCCGCCGCCGGTCGCGATCACCGCAGGCTTTTCGCCGACCAGCCGGGCGATCACCCGGCGTTCGCCGTCGCGGAAGTTGGGCTCGCCGAAGCGTTCGAAGATTTCGCTCACGCTCATCCGCGCCGCGCGTTCGATCTCGTCGTCCGCGTCGACGAACGGGAGGTTGAGCAAGACAGCCAGCCGCCGCCCGACGGTCGACTTGCCGACTCCCATCATTCCGACCAACGCGATCGGCCGGTCGACCCGTTTCGCAAGCGCGTCGATCTCGCGCTGCGACAGCATGATCTCGGTGTTGGTCATTGCCGCCTCGCCTATAGATGCGCTAACCGGCAGCGCAAGCGCGCTCCGAAGGGGCGGAAATTCGGGATTCGGTCGTTGGCAGTGACTTCGGGTCGGGCAAGACGCATCAGGGCGGGTATACTGGCCGGAGCCGACGGCGGAGGCGAGCCGCTGCACGGAATCGTCCATCCGGTGCCGCTGCGGGGGGACGCGCGGTGAAGCGCGCCTTGCTGATCGCAGGCGCCGCTCTGGCCGTATGCTCGACTTTGGCGCTCGCCGCGCCGGAATCCCTGCTGCCGCCTGGCTTCGACAACCCGACGCCGGCGCCCGCGCCAAGGCGGACGGCGGCCCCGGCACCCGCGCCCGCGCCCGTGCGGCCGGGCGTTACGGCTTCGCCCGGGCCGGTGGTCGAGCCATTGCCGCTGCAAGTCCCGGGCAGCAATGTCGCGCCGGTGGCATTGCCTGCCAACTTCCCCTCGGTCGAGCAGATCGAGAAGATGACGCCCGATCAGATCGACGATCTGCTGGGACTCACGCCGAAAGACGACCTACCGCCAGCGGCACGCCGGGCGACCGAGCGGATCGGGGTGATCTCGCTCGACGAAGGCGGCTTCCCCTCGCAGGCGCTTGCCGGCCAGCCCGCCTCGCTGGTCCGCGCGGCGCTTGCCGGGACCAAGCAGGAACTGGTTTCGCGCTGGGGCCATATCCTGCTTCGGCGTGCGCTGGCGAGCCGGCTCAACGCGCCGGTGGGGATGGATCCAATCGAGTTCGCGGCGCTGCGCGCGAGCGTGCTCGACGCGATGGGCGAAAGCTACGTCGCGCGCTCGCTGGTGCAGGACGTCGATTCGGCCAACTACGACTTCCCGCTGACCAACGCCGCGCTCGACGCCTATCTCGCGACCGGCGACATCGTCGGCATATGCCCCGTTGCGCGGCTCAAGGGCGACATCCGGACCGACGCCCAATGGCAG
The DNA here is from genome assembly GCA_036384795.1 of Sphingomonadaceae bacterium. Taxonomy (GTDB): domain Bacteria; phylum Pseudomonadota; class Alphaproteobacteria; order Sphingomonadales; family Sphingomonadaceae; genus Andeanibacterium. Next base: position 57,539 of record DASVLP010000054.1, read on the forward strand.
CTGGTGCGCTCGATCTGCCTCGCCTACGCGGGCAGCGGCCGCGACGCATCGAAGGACCTTGATCGGGCGCTCTCGCGGCAGAAGGGGGCGAAGATCGACGTGCTGCTCGCCCAGCGCTACGCCGGCGCCGCCGGCGAGGGCAGGCGCGCGGTGACGATCGAATGGAACGACGTCTCGGGCCTTAATCCGTGGCGCTATTCGCTGGCCACCGCATTGGGGGTCGAGGTTCCGTCGTCGCTGCGCAAGGGTGCGGGGCGCTGGTACGATATCGTCGATGCGCTGTCGCCCGCGCAGCCGCTGAAGACGCGCGCGGCCGGCGCCGATGTCGCCGCCGCCACCGGGGTGTTCTCGAGCGCTGCGCTGGTCGACCTTTATGGCCAGGTGTTCGCGGACGAGGAGGACTTGGGCGACGTATCGCAGCGCGCGACCCAGTTGCGCGAGGCATATGTCGCCGCGACGCCGGCGGACCGGCTCAAGGCTATGCGGGGCCTTTGGGGCACGGGCGACGATCGCTATGCGAGGCTGGTGCTCACCGCCTACGCCGCAGCGCGGATCACCCCGAGCGACGACCTCAAGAGCGATGCCGGCGACCTGATCGCGTCGATGCTTGCCGCCGGGCTCGATCGCAACGCGCTGCGCTGGGCGTCGGTGGTCGACAGCGGCAGCCAGGGGTGGGCGCTGCTCGCGCTCGCCGCACCGGCGATGAGCGGCACGGTGCGCAGCGGCACGCTCGACGACTACGTCGATGCGGATAAGAGCGCTTCGCAGCGCAAGTCCGAGTTCCTCGTCGCCGGGCTCGCTGGGCTGGGTAGATTGTCGAGCGGGACGACGAACAGCTACGCCAACCGTCTGCACCTGGGGCTGGGGCGGCAGAGCCCTTGGAGCCAGCGGATCACCCAGGCGGCCCAAGTCGGCAATCCTGCGCTGGTGGCGCTGCTCGCCGGGGTCGGCATGCAGGGCAGCAGCTGGGACAAGATGACCGCGCGCGAACTTTTCTTCATCGTCCGCTCGCTGAATCGAGTCGGGCTCTCCGCGGAGGCCCGGATGATCGCGGCGGAGGCCGTCGCGCGCGCCTGATGGCCGGCGCGATCGAAGACTTCCTGGCAATGCTCGCGGCGGAGCGGGGGGCGGCGGCGAATACGCTCGCGGCCTATCGCCGTGATCTCGAAGGCGCGGAAGAAGCGGTTGGACCGCTCGAAGACGCCGATCGCGACGCGGTGGCTTCACTCGGCCGCGCGTGGGCTGGCCTCGCCCCTTCGAGCGTCGCGCGCAAGAGCTCGGCCTTGCGTCAGTTCTACGGCTTCCTGGTCGAGGAGGGCCTGCGCCGCGACGATCCCTCGCCGGCGCTGCCGCGTCCCGCCACCCGACGGCCGCTGCCGCGCATCCTGAGCCACGTCGAAGTCGAGCAACTGTTCGCCCGCGCCGAACAGGAGGCCGCGGGAGAAAAGCCGGGGGCGGTGCGGCTGCTGGCGTTGCTCGAGCTGCTTTACGGCTCGGGCCTTCGGGCAACCGAGCTCGTCTCGCTGCCGCTTGCCGCGGTGCCGCGCGACGCGCCGTTCCTCACCGTCACCGGCAAGGGCGGGCAAGCGCGGATGGTGCCAGTCAGCGCCCGCGCAAAGCAGGCGCTCGGCCGCTGGCTCGAGCTGCGCCCGAAGGAAGGGCGGTTCCTGTTCCCCTCCCGCGGCAGGCACCTCACGCGGATACGCCTGTTCCAGCTCCTGAAAGCGCTTGCTGGGCGGGCCGGGCTCGATCCGGCCAAGCTCAGCCCGCACGTCCTGCGCCATGCGTTTGCGACCCACTTGCTTGAAGGCGGTGCGGACTTGCGGGTGTTGCAGACGCTGCTCGGGCACGCGGACATCGCAACCACCCAGATCTACACCCATGTCGATGCCGCTCGGCTGGTCGCGCTGGTCAACGAACGCCATCCTCTGGTGAAAGCCGGCCGCGCCGGCTAACCGCGCGCGCCCCTTGGCTCTTGCCCGGCGGGCTCGTGGCGGTTAGCGCGTCCGGATGATTTCGTATCTCGAGTTCGAAAAGCCGGTCGCGGCGCTCGACGCGCGTATCGCCGAGCTGCGCGCCGCTTCGCAAGGCGACGAGGTCGATGTCTCGAAAGAGATCGCGCGCCTCGAAGCGAAGAGCGCTGATCTGCTGGCAAGCACGTATGCCGCGCTGACGCCGTGGCAGAAGACGCAAGTCGCCCGTCACCCGTCGCGGCCGCACTTTCGCGATTACGTCGGTCTGGTGTTCGACGACTTCGTCCCGCTGGGCGGCGATCGCCACTTCGGCGAAGACCAGGCGATCGTCGGCGGCTTCGCCCGGCTTGGCGGGCGCAAGCTGATGCTGATCGGCCACGAGAAGGGCCACGACACCGAAAGCCGGCTCAGGCACAATTTCGGCATGGGCAAGCCCGAAGGGTATCGCAAGACCGTGCGGCTGATGGAGATGGCGGGACGGTTCGGCCTGCCGGTGGTGACGCTGGTGGACACTTCCGGCGCGTTTCCCGGAATCGAAGCGGAAGAGCGCGGCCAGGCCGAGGCGATCGCCCGCTCGACCGAGGCGTGCCTCGATCTGCCAACCCCGCTGGTCGCGGCGATCGTCGGCGAAGGCGGTTCGGGCGGGGCGGTGGCGCTGGCGACCGCCGACCGCGTGCTGATGCTCGAACATGCGGTCTATTCGGTGATCTCGCCCGAAGGCTGCGCCTCGATCCTGTGGCGGACTGCCGACAAGGCGGCTCAGGCGGCCGAAGCGATGAAGATGACCGCGCAGGACTTGAAGCAGCTGAAGGTGATCGACCGGATCGTGGCCGAGCCGGTCGGCGGCGCGCAACGCGATCCGCGGGCGGCGGCCGAGGCGCTGGGCCAGGCGCTGGGCGAAGAGCTCGACAAGCTCGCGACCATGAAGCCGGCGCAATTGCGCAAGGCGCGGGAGGAACGCTTCCTTTCGATGGCCGGCTGAACGGGCGCGGGCGCGGGAAGCAGGCAAAAAGAAAGGGCGGCGGGTTTCCCCACCGCCCGATCTGTTCAGGTGTGAAACCTGGCTTAGCTCGTGTGCGCGCTGTTCGCGGACGACAGGCTGTTGCTGACCGTGTTGAAGGTCGTGTTCAGGTTGTTGCCGAGGCTCTGCATCGCAGTGATCGCGGCGACCGCGATCAGGGCGGCGATCAGGCCGTATTCGATGGCGGTGGCGCCAGCTTCGTCACGAAGCAGCTTGTTGATGAACTTCATCGCTAGTCTCCTGGTTCAGTCTTCGGTCCCGTCCCACCCCACAAGAAACTGGTTCGGGCGTGCTTCAGTTAAGCGGCATTGGTTGACAAACTGCTAAGCCGGCTCATGACACGGACTTGTCCGCATCACTCATCTTGGTGGACACGGTGTTCCACATGCTGATGGTCGAATTGGCGAAGTTGTTCAGTGCAGTGATCATCGCAATGACAATCAATGCCGCTATCAGCCCGTATTCGATGGCTGTTGCGCCCGAACGGTCTTCAAGAATAGCCTTGAGAAGCTTGTTCGTCTTCACAGCCCAGCCCCCGAACTTGGTCCGATAACGGGGCTTGTGTCGGAAAACTCCTAACGAAAGGTTTCCGCGCTTGGATGAGTTGAAAAATAATCCGACAGCGCTGCTGGTGGTGGCTGCAGCCCTGGCCCGTCCGGACGGCCGCCTGCTGCTGCAACGTCGGCCGCCCGGAAAGCGGCATGGAGGGCTGTGGGAGTTTCCCGGTGGGAAGGTCGAACCCGGCGAGATTCCGGCCCGGGCGCTGGTCCGCGAGATTGCCGAGGAACTCGCCATCGAGCTCGATCCCGGCTCGCTCGCCCCGCTCGCGTTCGCCGATTCGCCGCGCGAAGGCGATTTCCCTCCGATTGTAATCCTTCTTTACACCGCGACGCGCTGGCGGGGGGAGCCGCAGGCGCTCGAAGGCGGCGAACTGGCGTGGTTCGACGCGGCCGAAGCGCGCCAATTGCCGATGCCGCCGCTCGATGTCATCCTGCTCGACAGCGTCGCGCGGCTTTCGTTGCAGCACGGGGGATTGCCAAGTGCAGACCATCTGCCTATGTCGCCCACTCCCGCGCGCCCGTAGCTCAGCTGGATAGAGCATCAGACTACGAATCTGAGGGTCGGACGTTCGAATCGTTCCGGGCGCGCCAATACATAAGGCGTCCTCCGCAAGGAGGGCGCCTTATGTATTTGTGGTCTTCGAGGAGACGAGTCTTCGGAGTCGAAGCGCCGCAGGCGCGGACATGTCCGGAGCGGCGGAGCACAATCTTCGGGACGCTATTTGCCGTTCGCCGACATGCACTGCTAGTGCCCTCTTGAACGGGAGGGAAAGCGATCAGGTGACAAGCGCTATCGACGCGGTCCGCCTTGGACAGCCGAAAAGGACGTTGCGGATCGCCAACCCGGCCTGGGTGCCCTGCGTCTGCGGGGTGGTCGTGCTCCAGATCGCGCTGATCTTGCATCATGAGCCGTTCGTCGACGAATGGCAGGCGCTGCAGATCGCGGTGCAGTCGCCCGATCTTGCGAGCATGCTCGCCAACTTGCGCTACGAAGGCCATCCGCCGCTGTGGTATCTGCTGCTGCGCGGCCTAGCCATGGTCGTTGGGCCGCAGGCGGCGCTTCCGGCGGCGAGCCTGATCTTCGCGCTCGCCTCGCAATGTCTGATCCTGTTCCGGGCGCCGTTCCCGCGCTGGCTGCGGCTGGCGCTGGCGCTCAGCGAACCCGTCCTGTTCGAATACGGCACCAACTCGCGCAGCTACACGCTGGGAATTGCGCTGACGTTGGCCGCTCTGGCGCTATGGAACCGCAAGCGGGAATTTTGGTTGCCGTTCGCCCTTCTGCCGATGGTCGATGCGCTGTTCGGCCTGGTCTCGCTGGCATTGCTGGTGCTTCGGTTCGCCGAGAAACGGCTCTGGTGGCCGGGCGTCGCGGCGTGGCTCGCGCTGAGCCTGCTCGCAGCATGGACGGTGATCCCCGCGGCCGATTTCGTGCCCGTCTATCCGCCCGCTGCCTCGCCGCTCGCCGGCGCACGGCTGCTGGTGCTGCAGCTGTCGATCGCGATGGTGCCGTTCCAATGGGGCGCGCATGGCCCGGAATGGAGCTCGATTCCGCCGTTCGGCTGGTTCCTGGTGCTGTGGATCCCGTTCGCGTGGCTGTGCGTCGAGCAGACGCGCGGACGGCCTTGGGACCGATTGGCGCTCGGCGGCTTTCTTGCCGCATTCCTGATCCTCTATGCATTCTCCCATCCGCTGGCGAACCGGCACGTGATGCTGATCGGCGCGCTGCTGGTGGCGCTGCAATGGCGGCAGTCGCTGCATGGCGCGCCGATTCGCCGCTTCTTCCAGGTCTGGCTCGCCATCGGCGCCGCTTGCGGCGTGGCAACCGCGGCGATCGCGCTGGCGATGCCGTTCGACACCGCGCCGCAAGTGGCGCGGATCATCGACCGGTTGAACTTGCGCAACGAGCATTGGGTTTCGACGCCGGTGCAGCACGCGCAAGGCGTATCGGCGATCACCGGGATATTGTTCGAAGGCCTCGGTACCGATTGCATGAACGACTTCGTCCGCTGGAACGAAGCGACCAGTCGCGCCAACGTGATCGATCCGGCGCAGTGGTCCAAACGCGAGGCGCCGGCCGGGCGGTTCTATCTCGCGAGCCAGTTCGAGTTCCCGGCATGGTCCGGCGCGGTCGAGATCGGCCGCGTGCCGGCCGGTTACGATGGCAAGGAATACTACCTCTACCGCTTCGGCTCCGACCGTGCTCCGCCGCGGCGCGCGCTTCCGCGCTGCGTCCCCGGCATGAACCCGCTGCCGCCGCGGCGGGCCGCGGGCGTTTGACGGGCCGCGGCGAAGCCGCCATTGACGGGGCCGAAGCAGCAAGGATTATCGAGATGAGCCACAAGCCGACCGTTCCGGCCGAAGTGGAGGAAGCGATTCGCACGCTGATCCGCTGGGCGGGGGACGATCCCGAGCGCGAGGGGCTGCGCGATACCCCCAAACGGGTCGCGCGCGCGTGGAAGGAGTACTGTCAAGGCTACGAGGAGGACCCTGGCCGGCACCTCTCGCGCGTGTTCGAGGAAGTCGGCGGCTATGACGAAATCGTGCTGCTGCGCGACATTCCGTTCCAGTCGCATTGCGAGCATCACATGGCGCCGATCATCGGCAAGGCGGCGATCGCCTATCTGCCGACCGACCGGGTGGTGGGCATTTCCAAGCTCGCCCGGGTCCTGCGCGGTTTCGCGCGGCGGCTTCAGGTGCAGGAACGGCTGACCGCACAAGTGGCCGACTGCATCGAGAAGAACCTCCACCCGCGCGGGGTCGCGGTGGTGATCGAGGCGAACCACGCCTGCATGACCGCCCGCGGCGTGATGACGCCGGGCGTGAGCATGGTGACCAGCCACGTCACCGGCGTTTTCCGCAACGACCAGCGCAGCCGCGAGGAAGTGCTCAAGCTGATGGGATACTAGCGCGGAAGGTCCTCCCCCGAGACAAGCTCGGGGAGGATCGCATGCGCTTAAAGCTGCGCCAGCATGTGCTCCGCGCTGGAGACATTGAAATCGCCCGGAGCTTCGACGTTGAGCTGCTCGACCACGCCGTCGTTGACGACCATCGAATAGCGCTGCCCACGCGTGCCCATGCCGAAGCCGCTGCCGTCCATCGTCAGCCCCACCGCCTTGGCGAAATCGCCGTTGCCGTCGGCCAGCATGGTGATGTCGGCGCTGCCCGCGGCCTTGTTCCAGGCGCCCATCACGAACGCGTCGTTCACCGCGGTGGCCGCAATCTCGTCGATGCCCTTGGCCTTCAGCTCGCCCGCCTTCTCGACGAAGCCCGGCAGGTGCTTGGCCGAGCAGGTCGGCGTGAACGCGCCGGGCACCGAGAACAGCGCCACTCGCTTGCCCTTGAAGTATTCGCCGCTCTGCACCGCCTCGGGACCGTTCTCGGTCGCCTTGACCAGCTTCACGTCAGGCAGCTTGTCGCCCACTGCAATCGTCATGTGCATGTCCTTCCTGTCTCGTCCAGCGCGGTAAATAGGGCCTTCGGCGCCGCGCGCAACCGGGAACGGGGCAAGGCCGCTCAATGCAGCGTCGCTTCGAGATGCCGCAGCTTGTCGGGATTGCGCATAACGTAGATCGCCTTGATCCGCCCGTCCTCGATCAGCAGCGCCGTGGTCTGGAGCACGCCGTCGGGCTCGCGGGTGACCAAGCCCGGCAATCCGTTGACGTATGCGTAGCGGACCAGCTCGCCGGCATGCCCGCGCATCAGCCGGGCGATCGCCGCAAACGCGCGGATCACTTCGCTCGCCCCGCGCATGATCCGCCCGGCCGCCGGCCGCTTGCCGCCGCCGTCGGAATAGAGGCTGACATCGGCGGCGAGCAGTTCGCCGAGCCGCCCGAGCTCGCCCGCTCGCGACGCTTCCCGAAAAGCCTGGGCGATTTCCATCCCGCGCGCGGGTTCCACCGGAAAGCGCGGCTTGTCGGCCCGCACGTGCTCGCGCGCCCGGGTCGCAAGCTTGCGGCATGCGGCCGGATCGCGGCCGAGGCTTTCGGCGATGTCGTCGAAGCTTTCGCCGAACACGTCGTGGAGCAGGAACGCCGCCCGCTCCAGCGGCGAGAGGCGCTCGAGCGCCAGCATCAGCGGCAGCGTGACGTCCTCGACCTCGTCTTCCTCCACCACCGGGTCGGGAAGCCACGGGCCGAAATAGTCCTCGCGCCGAAGGCGCACCGATTTCAGCCGATCGAGGCACAGCCGGGTCACGATCCGGCGCAGGAACGCTTCGGGCGTGCGCACCTCGCTGCGGTCGGCCGATTGCCAGCGCAGCCAGGCATCTTGTACCACGTCCTCGGCATCCGCGACCGAGCCGAGCATGCGGTAGGCGACGCGGTGCAGCGGGCCGGCCAGCTTCTCGAACAGGGCGGCGTCCGCGGTCATTCGTTCCAGCCATAGCTCGGGTCGAACAGCTCGAACCCGATCGCGAGCCGGTTCCAGCCGTTGATGACGTTGATCATCATCGTCAGCTTCACCTGTTCCTCCTTGTCGAACTCGGCATCGAGCGCGGCGTAGACTTCGGCGGGCGCGCGCTTGTCGGCGATCAGCGTGAGGTGATCGGTCCATGCAAGCGCCGCGCGCTCGCGTTCGCTATAGCACGGTGCTTCGTGCCACGCGCCGAGCAATGCCACGCGCTGCTCGGTCTCTCCTGCCTGGCGCGCTTCGTAAGTGTGCATGTTCAGGCAGTTGGCGCATCCGTTGAGCAGCGAGGCGCGGATCTTCACGAGTTCCAGCAGCGGCTTCTCGAGCCCACTCGCGGTGACCTGGTTAGAGAATGCAAACCACGCTTTCACGAGTTCGGGCGCGGCAGCGAAGGGATCGAGGCGGGCGGGCATGTGCGGCTCCTTTGATAGACTCGACGCACATGACGAATGGAACCGTGCGGTTGTGACATGGTGGGCAAAAAAATGCGACGAAGCGAGCGTGGTTAATTTCGCTTTACCTCGGATATTGAAAATCGGGTAAACGCTCGTCTGCCACTGTTCGTCTCACGGGAATTGGGCCCGTCGGAGACTAGGGACATGAAGACTATAGTGGGGGTCGCGGCAGCTTTGGCTGCCGCAGCACTGGCGGCTGTGATGCCGACCGCGCAACTCGCGGCAATGCCCACCGCGCAAGCCAACAACTACGGAACCGGAGCGGCCGAGAAGGTGCGCAAGCTCGACATCATGCTGATGGTGAGCTCGCTGCGCTGTCGCAAGACCTCGGACAACTTCCAGTCCGATTACGAAGCGTTCTCGGCCTCGCACCTCGCCGAGCTGAACCAGGCCAGCCGCACGCTGAAGTCCGATCTGGCGCTGCGCTACGGCGCTTCCGGGGCGGACCGGGCGCTCGACCGCCTGAGCACCAGCATGGCGAACCAATACGGCCAGGGCCATCCTTGGCTCGATTGCCACGGCCTGAAGGAAGTCACCCATCAACTGGCCAACAATCACAACCCGGGCGTTCTGCTCAACGCGGCCGACGACCTGCTCGCCTCGCAAGGCGACGGGCGGACCTACCTCGCGGCGCGCTATTGACGACAATCGCCGCGGCCCGGACTTTACGTTCGGACCCTTGAACGGCTAAGGGCGGCTTCCGATCGGATGCCGCCCTTCTTTTTTCCGGCGTCCGCCAACTTCGCCAGATAATTTTTGGATTGCCGGGAGAACGAGCAGTGGCCACCGCCGTCAAGGAAACCGCCAACGACTACATCGTGAAGGATCTGACTTTGGCCGAATACGGCCGGGCGGAGATAGCGATTGCCGAGACGGAGATGCCGGGGCTGATGGCTTTGCGGGAGGAATACGGCGCTTCGCAGCCTTTGAAGAGGGCGCGGATCACCGGCTCGTTGCACATGACGATCCAGACCGCGGTATTGATCGAGACGCTGGTCGCGCTGGGCGCCGAGGTGCGCTGGGCGACCTGCAACATCTTCTCG
>DASVLP010000055.1:0-33249 GCA_036384795.1 Sphingomonadaceae bacterium
GTACGAGAAGCGGCTGGTCCCGTCGGGCATCAGGCCCTTGCCCTGGGTCGCGCGGATCGCGGTGCACAAGTTGGTCTTGCCCGACAGGCACGACTTACACTGGCGGCATTCGGGGGTGTAGAGCGGGATCACGTGGTCGCCCGGCTTGACCGAAGTCACCCCCGGGCCGACCTCGCGCACCACCCCTGCCCCCTCGTGGCCGAGCACCGAGGGGAAGATCCCCTCGCTGTCGAACCCGTCCAAGGTATAGGCGTCGGTGTGGCAGATGCCGGTCGCCATGATCTCGACCAGCACTTCGCCCGCCTTCGGCCCCTCGAGGTCCAGCTCGACGATCTCGAGCGGCTGCTTCGGCGCAAACGCAACCGCGGCACGGGTTTTCATGGGCGCAACTCCTTTTAGGGTAGAACGGCCCCGCCCCTATAGTTATACGATCATGTTAGGCAATATCGCGATGTCGGCGAGTGGGCCGAAAACTCACGGGGGCGGGATGCAACACGGCGAACCAGCGCGCATCTCTGCCGGCCGGAGTGGTTGGATAACGTTCGCGCTGACGGTCACCTTCATGTTCAACTTCCTCGACCGGCAAGTGCTTGCGCTGCTGGTCACGCCGATCAAGGCGAGCCTGCGCCTGAGCGACACGGAAGTCAGCCTGCTGATGGGATTCGCCTTCGTGGCTTTCTACGGCGTGGCCGGAATTCCTTTGTCGCGTTTGATTGATCGAGGCTCGCGCAAATGGATCCTCGGTTTGGGTCTCGGGTTCTGGAGCCTGATGACGCTGGCATGCGGGCTGGCGCAGAACTTCGCGCAACTCGCGCTGGCGCGGGTCGGATTGGGGGTCGGCGAAAGCTGCAACACGCCGGCGACTTATTCGCTGGTTTCCGACCTCTATCCGCGCGAACGGCTGGGCAGAGCGATCTCGGTGATCAACCTGGGCAACGTCGGCGGCCAGGGGGCAGCGCTGCTGCTCGGCGGAACGCTGATCCTGTGGCTCTCGCACGCCGATCTGGCGGGCGTTCCAATTATCGGCGGGATGAGGCCATGGCAGGTCACGTTCCTGCTGCTGGGCCTGCCGGGCGTCGTGTGGGCGGCGGTAATCCTCGCCACCGTGCCCGAGCCCGCCCGCCGGATCGCGATCGAGCGCTCCGGCATGCCCCGTCTCGCGGAAGTCGGCCGCTTCGCGCTGGGCATGCGCCGGCTCTATCTGGCGCTGATCTTCGCGATCACGATCAAGGCGATGCTGTCGTTCGGCGCGTCGATCTGGGGGCCGGCGCTGTTCGAGCGCAAGTACGGCTGGGCAACCGGAGCGCCGGGGCTCTATCTCGGCCTCGTTTCGCTCGCGGCGATGCCTCCGGGGCTTTTGTTCGGCGGCTGGCTGGCCGACCGCCTGACCGCGCGCGGCCGCGACGACGCGCACGCGCTGGTGCTGTTGTGGAGCACCGTGCTGCTGCTGCCTTTCGCGATCCTGTTCCCGCTGATGCCCAGCGCGCCGCTCGCGCTGACGGCGCAGGCTTGCAGCCTGTTTTTCGGCGCGATGGGCACCGGGCCCGGCAACGCGGCGATCCAGGTCATCACGCCGGGCCGGATGCGCGGGACTTTGACTGCATTCTACCTCGCGGTGATGAACGTGGTCGGCAACGGCCTCGGGCCTTTGACGGTCGCGCTGCTGACAGACCGGGTGTTTCACGACGAAGCGATGCTCGGGACTTCGATGGCGATCTCAGCCGCGGTCCTGGCGCCGCTGGGCGTGCTGCTGAGCTGGATCGCGCTCGCATCGTATCTTCCGGCAGTCGTTGCCGCACGCGCGGCCGACGGCTGAAATCGCCGAGAATTCAAAGGAAAGGGTAGCCACATGAGACGGGAGGAAACGATTGGCGCGGTCGACGAGGGGATGCGCACAGCGGCGGAGGACTTCTTCACCAAGCTCTACGTCGAGCACGATTTCGTCTCCGCGATGCGCGGCCATGCCGGCCCGGGCTTCGTCGAGCACAACTCGCATCTGCCCAACGATCCTGAAGAGCAGATCCGCTGGTTCGAGGAGCGGGCCAAGGCCAATCCCGACACGATCGCCGCCGAAGCCGACTGGAAGACGACCTTCGTGCACAAGTTCATCGTGCCCGATTACCTGATCGTGCACTATTTCATGTCGATCGGCTCGTACGACCGCGGCCGCATGTTCGCGGACTTCTGGCGTTTCGAGGGCGACAAGATCGCCGAGCACTGGGACGTGGTGCAGGAAATCCCCGAGCAGACCGAGAGCGGCAACCCGATGTGGTGAAACGCGCGCGGGTGCCGGCTCAGGCCAGCACCGCCTTGCGCTGCGTCGATCGGTGGGCGCCTTCGAGCACGAACAGGAACACCAGCGACACCGCCATCAGCAAGGCCAGCAGGAAGAAGAAGCCGTGGGGCCCGCCCACGGCCATGAACTGCACGCCGAAATAGGCGCCGAGCACGCCTCCGACCCGCCCTATCGCATCGGAAATGCCGATCCCGCTCGCGCGCAGCCGGTCGGGAAACGAGGTCGCGGCGAGAGTGTAGACCGCGGTCACGAAGCCCGCGCAGCCGAGTCCCGACAGGGCCATCATCAGTGAAACGGTGGTTTGGCCGATTTCGACCGACGCATAGAGCCCCATCAGCACCATCGCCGCACCAGAGATCGCCAGGGTCACCGCACAAACGAGATTGAGCCCGACGCGGGTCATCAACCAGCCCGCCACGGGGGTCGCGATCACCGTCACGGTGGTCCAGCTCGCCAGCGCGCCGCTCGAAAAAGCGAGCGAAAAGCCGAGCTTGGACATCGCCGTCGGGATCCAGCTCAGCGCCATGTTGCCGAACATGTTGGTCGCAAGGAACAGCACGAACAGGCACGCGGTCGTCACCGGCGCGGCCGTGAACAGTTGCGCAAACCGCCGGGCAAGCGGGATGTGCGCGTGCTCTGCCGAAGGCGGCTCCGACAGGGGAAGCGACAGCAAGGCTTCGATCCGCCGGCATTCGTCGGCGCGCGCCGGCTTGGTCGCGAGGTAGCCGGGCGATTCCGGCACGAAGCACACGAACAGCAGGAAGCACGGCACTGCCAGGGCGGCGCCGGTCAGGAACAGCATTTTCCAGCCGAGCACCGGCAGCATTGCCGCCGCCGTGAGCGAGCACAGCGTGAGCCCCAGGGGGAGCGACGCGACGGTGAGCGAGATCGCCAGCGGCCGTCGCTTGAGTGGCGAGAGTTCCGCGACCAGCGCCATTCCGGGCGAGAAGAAGAAGCCCATCGCCAGGCCTGCGACAAACATCGTGAGGGTGATGTGCAACGGCCGGGCGGCGAAGGCCGTCAGCCCCATGAAGATGCCGAGCAGCGCGATGCTTCCCGCGATCAGCGGCCGGCGCCCGATGAGATCCGAGATCACCCCGCCCACGACCGTGCCGATCGCGGAGCCGACCAGCACCGCCGACACCGGAGCCGCCAGCGCAGTCGCCGCGACGCCCCAGTCGGCGATGATCGCCGGCGCGGCGACCGGCAGGATCTGCACCGCGACGCCGCTGAACACGAACAGCAGCAGGATCGACAGCACGCTCCAGAACGGATGCGGTCGCGCCGCGAAGAAAGAAGGCGTCGCCGCCCTTGCAACATCAGCCATCGCCCTAGCCCCAGACCGCGCGCGCGACTTGGACCACCAGCGCGAGCTTCTTCTTTTCTTCCTCCACCGTAAGCAGATTGCCGAGTTCGGTCGAGGCGAAGCCGCACTGCGGGCTGATCGCCAGCCGCTCGAGCGGCACGTATTTCGACGCTTCGTCGATCCGCCGGCAGAGGTAATCGACGTCTTCGAGTTCGCCGGACTTGGTGGTGATCAGGCCGAGCACGACGACTTTATCGTTCGGCACGAAGCGCAGCGGTTCGAATCCGCCCGCGCGGTCGGTGTCGAATTCCATCAGGAAGCGATCGGTATCGACTTCGCCGAGCAGGAACTCGGCGACGCTTTCGTAGCTGCCCTCCGCACCCCAGGCGCTGCGATGGTTGCCGCGGCAGATGTGCACCCCGCGGGTCACCCCGGCGCGCTTCATCCGGCCGAACACGCGGTTGTCGATATCGACCAGTCGCTGGAGCGTGCCGCGCGTGTCCTTCGCTGCGATCCTGCCTTTCGCCACCGCGTCGATGGTGTCGATGTAGCGCAAGGAATCGAGCTGGAGGTAAGGCACGCCGATCTGGTGCAGCCCGTCGATCTCGCCGAGATAGAGCTCGACCAGATCGTCGAGCAGTTCGTCCATCGAACCATAGGCCGCGGTGCTGACTTCCGCGTCGAACAGGCGCGTGAACATGCTTGGGCTGGGCATGGTTATCTTGAACGGGCCCGGTGCGTTGTCCTTCAGAAACCGGGCTTCGTCATGGGCGAAGCGGTGCTTGAGGCCGATCTTGTGCGCCGCGACGAAATGGCGCGGCGCGGTTTCTTCGGCGATATCCGCATGCGCGCCCTGCCAGCGCCGCGCCGTCTGACCGCCGCCGCGCTTCTCCGTCGGAACCAGCCCGGAGAGCGAATCGATCACGCCGTTTCCCCAGGCCGAGCGGCGGAATTCGCCGTCGCTCATCACGCCGATGCCGGTTTCGGCCTGCAGCGACAGCACGTCGCGGATCGCTGCATCTTCCTTTTCGCGGAGCGCCTCGGCGGAGATTGCCCCGGCTTCGAACGCGCGGCGCGCGGCCAGCAATTCGGCGGGACGCAGCAGGCTGCCGACCTGATCTGCACGGACAATATCGTTCATCGGATCGAAGCTCCCGGATCAGTGACTTGGGTTGCGGTCGGGCCCCACGTAGCGGCCGGGCTCGAGCGGACTGTCGGGCCCGCCGGTCATCGAGCGGCCCGAGACGCTGAATTCCGGCACCGGCTGGACCACGTCCCAATGCTCGGTGACCTGACCGTTCCGCACGCGGTACAAGTCCGCGAAAACAGTTCCGCGCGGGTTGCTGTCGCTGGTGACCAGCCGGTGGACCAGAACCAGGTCGCCATCGGAAATCACGCGCGCGAAGTGCGAAGTGCGGTTGTCCTTCGTGCGGCCCTCGGCGAGCCCGGAAAGGTAATCGATCGAGCCCTGTTTGCCCGGCGGAATGCGCCCGGCATGCTGCACGAAATCGTCGGCGAGGAAGGTTTCGAGCGCTTCGACCAGGCGGCCGGGTTCCTGCCCCATCTTCATGTATTCCAGCACCACCCGCTCGGATTCGGCGCTGTCGGCCGACCTGTCAGGGTTGCCGTAGATCGGCTTGCTCAGCGTCTCGCCCATCGCCAGCGCCTCGTCGCGCGTGCGGCCCTGGGTGAGCCCGCTGAAATGGGTCTGGTCGATCGGCTCGATGATGTCCCAGTGCTCGACGAACATGCCGTCTTCGACCCGCCAGATGTCGATGAACACCCGGCCCAGGTCGTTCGGACCGACGAAGACGTGCGATTTGACCGCGACGAATTCGGCGTCCGCCATCACGTTGTGGGTCACCGAAACGTATTCGTCGGTCGCGCTGTATTCCTCGGGATCGTCTTCGCGGCGGCCTTCGAGATATTCCTCGTCGCCCCCGCTGCCGTCGCCGATCCACGGGTCGTGCTGGATCAGGTCACGCGCGAAGTACTTGGCGAAAGCTTCGAACGGCTTGTGCTCGACCTTGAGCAGGCGGCAGTAATCGGTGATCGCGGCGCGATTGCGTTCGACTGCGGCCGGATCGTGGCGGGAAACGTTCATTCGCCGTCGCTTCCTCTCATCAGGTCTCGTCCGCGCGCGGCGCGCGGTGCTGGCGGCCCGGCTCGAGCGGATCATCCGGCCCGCCGGTCATCGAACGGCCCGAGACGCTGAACGCCGGCGTCGGCTGGACGATGTCCCAATGGTCGGTGATCTTGCCGTTCCTCACCCGGAACAGATCGATGTAGGCGGCGCCACGCTTGTCGCTGTCGCTCGTTACCAGGCGATGCACCAGGACCAGGTCGCCGTCGGCGATCACGTGCTGGACTTTCCAAGTCCGGTGATCGGCCAGCCGGGCCGCCATCTTCGGCTGCATGTAATCGATCAGCCCCTGGCGCCCGGGCGGAATGTGGCCGCTATGCTGGACGAAGTCGGGCGCGAGATACGTCTCGATCGCGTCGGCCAGCTTCCCGGGCTTGTAGCCCATGGCCATGTAATCGAGCACCAGCCGCTTGTTGGCGGCCTTGTCGCCTTTGGGGTCCGGCTTGCCGCACACGGGCTTGGCCGAAGTGTCGCCGGCCTGCTTCGCCGCCTCGTAGGTTCCACCCACGCCGCAGCCGACGCTCGAGGCATAATCGGCCGCGATCGGCTGGATCACGTCCCAGTGCTCGGCGAACTTGCCGTTCTGCATCCGCCAGATGTCGGTGAACTCGCGGCCATGGTCCTTCGGGTTGGTGAACACGTGCGATTTGATCGCGACGAGATTCCCGTCGGCGAGGATGTTGTGGATCACCGTGATATATTGCTCGGTCGCGTCGTACTTGCCGGGGTTCTCCTCCCGCCGTTTCTTCAGAAAGGAAACGTCGCCCTTGCCCCCGTCGCCGATCCATGGGTCGTGCTGGATCAACAGGTCCGCATAGTACTTGCCGAACGCCTCGCCAGGCTTGTGCTCGACCATCAGCAGGCGCGCGTAATCGGTGATCGCGGCGCGCGAGGCCGCGGTTTGCGGATCGCCCTCGGGCGCGGGGGCCGGCTTTGCCGCACAGGCCGCAAGGCTCAGCGCCGCCGCGGCTAGCGGGATCGAATATCGGGCCATTCCACTCTCCCCACGGCCGGACGGAGTCGGTTATTCCGGTTGACAGCACCTTTGTAACGGGGATGGATTGTTAGGCAATCAAATAAGAGGAAATGATATGCAACCGCAGAGACTAGGTCGCCTGACCGTCAGCAAGGTGATGGAGCTGGAAGACGGCCCGCCCTTGCCGGTGCTGTTTCCCGGCATCACCGCGACGGACCTCGCCCGGGTGCGCACATGGTGCGACGACCCCGACCTGACCGACGATCCAACGACCTCGCGGATTACGCTCAGCATGCACAGTTTCGTGCTTCAGCTTGGCGGCCAGAACATCCTGGTCGACACCTGCAACGGCAACCACAAACACCGCTCGATGCCGAGCGTCCACATGCTCGACACCGCCTATCTGGCGAACCTCGCTGCGGCGGGCTTCCGGCCGGAAGACATCCACCTGGTCTTGTGCACCCACCTGCATGTCGACCACATCGGCTGGAACACGCGGCTCGATGATGGCCGCTGGGTGCCGACCTTCCCGAATGCCCGCTACATCTTCGGCAAGCAGGATTTCGAGTTCTTCGCCGGCGAGGCGGCCGAGCAGCTCCATCGCGAGGCCTACGCCGATTCGGTGCTGCCGGTGGTCGAAGCGGGGATGGCCCAAATCGTCGACCTCAGCGCGTCGCACGCCGTGCAGCAAGAGATCGGCGACGGCGTGTGGCTGGAACCGGCGTTCGGCCACTCGCCCGGTTCGTGCCTCGTCAAGGCCCGCGCAGGCGGGGATGAGGCGCTGTTTTGGGGCGATATGCTGCACCACCCGGTCCAGCTCGCTCGCCCCGAGCTTACCCTGCCGTTCGACCACGATCCGGAACGCGCGGCGAAAGTCCGGCAGGACACTTTGGCCGCAATCGCGGATCGCGACACGGTGTGCTTTCCCGCGCATTTTCGCGGGCGCACCGCCGGGCGGGTGCGCGGCGACGGGCAAGCCTATCGTTTCGAATACGTCGGAAGCTGACGGCCCTCAGCCCGAGTGCACGCGGGTAAATCCGCCGCGATGGAACAGCAGCGGCTCGTGCTCGCCGGCTTCGAAATGGACCACCCGGCCGAGGAAGATCAGATGGTCTCCGCCCTCGAAGCGGTTCTCGGTCGCACACTCGAAATGGGCGACGCAATCGTCGAACAGCGGCACCCCGCCGAACCCTTCACGCGTGTCCAGCTGGGCGAACTTGTCTTCGCCGCGCGAGGCGAAGCGGCGCGCCAGATCCTCCTGATGCGCGCCGAGGATGTGAACCGCGAACGCCCGGCAGTTCTCGAACGCCTCCATCGAGCGCGAGCCCTTCGAAAGCGACCACAGCACCAATGGCGGATCGAGCGACACCGAATTGTAGCTGTTGGCCGTCACGCCGAAGCGGCGCCCTTCGCGGTCGATCGTCGTGATCACCGTCACACCGGTCGCGAACCGGCCGAGCGCATTGCGGAATTCAAGCGGGTCTATGGTGATCATCCCGGCGGTTTCATCGCCGCGATGCGGTAGCGCCGGACCGAGACGAGCTCGAGGACGCCGGCGGCGACGTAAGGGTCGGCCAGCGCCAGTTCCTCCGCGCCCGCTTCGTCTTCGGCCTCCAGGATCACGATGCTGCCGGTCGGCTGTCCGTCTTCGGCGAGCAGCGGGCCTGCCAGCGCCATCGCGCCGCCAAGGCCCTTGCGATAGGCGATGTGATCGCCGCGCTTCTCCTCGCGAGCGGCGGGATTACCCAGCTCGACATATTCGACCAGAAAATGCGCCACGGCTCAGGCCGCCGCGTCGACCGGCTGGAGACCTTCGGCGAGCGGCTGGATATCCTGCCACTTCTTTTCCGGCTCGAAGAAGAAGGTTTCGGCGGTGATCCGGCTCCAGTCGAACTGCGCCTGGTCGGCTTCGGGAACTTCCCCGGTTTCCTGGAACCGCCGCAGCGCCTTCAGCATCATGCGGCGGAATGCGACCACCGCCATGTCGCTGCGGCCGAGGTGCTCCTTGGTCCGGTCGGCGATCTTGCCCATCGTCTCGCTGACGGCGTGGTCTTCCAGCGCGACGCCGACGATGCCCGACATTTCGCCGTGCTTCATCAGCTCGCGGTCCTGGTTGTACCACACGTCCATGCCGTTGGTTTTGAAGAAGTTCTCGTCGAACTTCACGCCCGATTCCTCCAGCCGGTGCTGGCGGTCGATCTTCAGCCCCTCGTCGTAGAAGAACTGGATGTGCCAGGTGCTGTAGTCGTCGCGCGGCACGAACGCGTTGATCAGCCGGCGGTTGCGGCGGAACTCGGGCGCCTTGGGACCATCGGGGGGAATGAACGTGTAGAATGGCAGCGGCACCTGGGTCATGCGGCCGTTCTTGGTGCTTTCGTCCGCATTGCGCACCGCGCAATAACGCATGCCGTAGCGGGTGAACTCGACCTCGAGCTTCGGGCGCAAGTCCTTCTCGTGCGGCCAGCGGGCTTCCTGGCTCCACGGCACCGAGCGATGAAGGATGCCCGCGTGCGAGGAATCGACCGCGCCTTCGAGGGCCTGCGAATAGTTGCACTCGTAAACCACCCGAAACGCCTCGCAGTGGCCTTCGGGCACGTCGAACCACGGGAAGTGCGGGAATTCCGGCTGGGTTTCGGCAGGCCCCATGTAAGTCCATACCATCCCCCCCGCGATCCGCGTCGGATAGGCCTTGACCTTCATCGCCTTGGCCAGCTTCGAATTCTCAGGCTCGGCCGGGGTGTCGAGGCACTGGCCGTTGACGTCGAACTTCCAGCCGTGGAACAGGCAGCGCAGCCCGCAATCCTCGTTCACGCCGAGCGCGAGCGACGATCCGCGGTGCGGGCAATGTTCGTCAAGCAGGCCGACCTTGCCTTCGCTGTCCATGAAGCAGACCAGGTCTTCGCCCATCAACCGGATGCGCACCGGCTTGCCGTCCGGCGCGAGTTCGTTGGTGAGCACGGCGGGCATCCAGAAGCGCCGCATGAAATCGCCCATCGGAGTGCCCGGGCCGATCCTGCAGAGCAATTCGTTGTCTTCGTGGGAGAGCATTTGACGAAACCTGCTTTGTTAGACAATAATATATTTTATCCCAGCTTGCCCTGAAAGTCACTACCCTATCTCGGAGAAAACGCGTGGACCTCGACGATATCATCCCGGTCGAGAATTTTTCGGACCTCACGATCCAGACTTTGGCCGATCGCCTGCAGCGAACGAGGACCGCCGAGCAGTGCATCTACCGCGAAACCGAGCTCGACGAGCTGTGGCGCCTGATCGACATCGCCGTTCGCGCGGGAGATCCCGATGGCCTGCGTGACGGCGAAACCCTGCGCCGGATGCGCGACGCGGTCCACCGAGCGCACGATCTGGTGGGGATGGAGAACAAGCCGATCGACGCCTCCGCCGCGCTGCGCGAAGTGCTGACCTGAAGCTGGCATCAACCGAGCTGTTTTTTCAGTTCCATGTTTTCCCGGTACAGCGCGCCGAGCTGTGCGAACGGCCCGTTCGCGTACCACTGGAACACCGGCAGCCCGGCGGGATCGACGCCCGCCTGCTGGGCGAAATGACCGATGATCGCATCGGAATCCTTTATGTAGACGCCGGGCTCGATCTGCGCGGCGGGAAAGGTCACCGTCTCGAAATGCGGCGCCAGCTCCGCCCTGAGCGCGTCTTCTTCCGGGGTCCCGGGAACGAAGCTGCGAACTACCACTTCGTCCAGCTCGCCGGCCTCGAGCAGGAAGATCAGAACCTTGAGGCAGAACGGACACTTGTCCTTCAGGTACAGCACCGGAGCGGATCGATCGGACATTGGCGATTTCCCTTGTTGTCGCGAGCCGACGGGGGCACGCGAACTCATTTCCGCTGGGTCGGGTAATGGAGCGCTCACCGCCAGTAAACGAAGCCCATGGCGTTTCCGGTCCCGGCCTCGCTGCGGTAGCACGGGACGTAGTCGAGCACGTGCGGCTTGAGCCCTAGCTGCGCCATCGCCCCGGCGACCGGAATCCAATTCTTCATTTCCGAAGTTCCGTCGCGGAAGGTCTTTTCGCCGAGCGCGAACACCGGCTCGAACTCCTTGCGCTCGAGCGCATCGAGAAAAGTCCGGTCGACCGTCTCGTCGATCACGAAATGGGTGAGGCCGCCGCTGGCGATCAATGCCACGCGCGCGTCGCTCTGCCATTCGCGGATCGCCTCGAGGATCGACTGACCGAACTTGTAGCAGCGGCGCGAGGTCGGCTGGTTCGGTGGAAAGAACGCGTTCACCGTCACCATCACGCTCGGGCACGGCTTGTCGCGCATGATCCGGCGGTAGACGAAGCCCCAGGCGTGCGGAGTTTCCTTGCGCGGCAGCGCCGACATCGCCGCGACGTCGAACTCGTCGGCGATTGCCTGCTCGATGATCTTGAGCGCGAGTTCCGGGCAGCCCGGATAGTCGGCTCCGCCTGCCGGAATGTAGCCCGGAAGAGACACCTCGATGCCCGGCGGGAGCTCCTGTTTGCGTTCCGCCGAGAATTCGTGGTTGGTGATGGTGTCGCCATAGTGGACGCCGAATGCGGGATTGAGCGTGCTGCGGTAGATTTCGTTCTGGTCGTTGCCGACGATCACCGCCACGTCGACCTTCGCGTCCTCGAAGATGTCGGCGAGTTGCTCGATATTCTTCTGGCACACGGCCTGGCGCTCGTCCCACACGCCTTTGTTGGCCTGTTCGGCGATCCCTTCGCTCGCCCGGGCTGCGACCAGTTGATCGAACGACCAGTCACCGCCTTTCCAGGCATGCACCGCCACCTTGTCGGCGGGCACGCGCTGGCCCCAGGTCTCGGTCTCGGTAACCAACATCGGGCCGTGGCTCGTGCCGATGCCCAGAACAACTTCAGCCATTTCGCTCAACTCCCGCGGGGCCCCCTCAGGGTTATCACTCTGTCGAGGAGCCTTGAAGTGCCCTCCAATATCGGATACTCAAATGTATAACAATCGTGCCGCGAGGGGTCAATTGCCGCTCGCTGGGAAGTGCCGAACGGAGGGCAAAAGATGGCGAGCCAGAAGCATGCGGATACAGGAAAGCCCGCGAAAACGGGCAACCCCACCGTGGCCTCTGGCGCCGATGCACTGGCGAAAGTTCGCGAGCTGCTGCCCGACATCGCGGCGGCGGATGCCTCGTCCGAAGCCGAGCGTCATCTTTCCGACGAACTCGTCGACAAGATTCGTGCGGCTGGGCTGTTCGGCATCGTCATGCCGGAAAACCTCGGGGGGTCCGAGCTCGGCTTTGCCGATCTGGTACGCGTGACCGCGGAAATCGGCTCGATTTCGGGATCCGCTGCATGGATCTACGGGGTGCTCGCAGGTCATAGCTGGCTGATCAACCTGTTTCCGGAAAGAGCTCAGCGCGAGATCATGGCCGATCCGACCACTTTGATCGGCACCGTTTTCCGGCTGGGCGGCGAAGTCGTAGAACACGAGGGCGGATACAAGCTCACCGGGGGCAATGGGCGCTTCTGTTCGGGCATCGACTACGCCAACTGGGTGATCATCGGGAACGCGGTGAAGAAGGCCGACGGCAGCATGGAGCCGCGGTTCTTCGTCGTGCCGAAGACCGATATCGAAGTGATCGACGACTGGTACACGATGGGCATGCGCGCCACCGGAAGCCGCTCGATCCGGATCGCCAATGCATTCATCCCGGCCTATCGCAGCTGCAGCCTGGCCGACATGCTGGCCGGCACCACTCCTGGAGCGCAGATGCATGAGGGAGCGATCTATCGCATGCCGTTCGCGGATCTGGCGCCTTTCTCGATCGTCGGCGCGCCGCTCGGCATGGCGCGCGGGATCGTCCGGCGCTTCGCCGCCGATCTCGGCAAAAAGCTGGCCGGCGCCGGTCCGCTGGAGATCGCGGAACAATCCGCCACGCTCGCACGAATCGCTGAAGTAGGCGCGGAAATCGATGCCGCGCTCGCGCTGGTGATCAGCGATGCCGAAATGATCGACCGCGCGAAGTCGCCGACGGCGATTTCCCCTCTCGAGCGCGCTCAGATCCCCCGCAACTGGGCCTTTGCGGTGCAGCGCGCGCGCCATTCGGCAAACCGCATTTTCGAAATTGCGGGCGGCAGCGCGATCTACGACGGCAACGAAATGCAGCGCATGTTCCGCGACCTCAATTCGGCCGCGCAACATTTCGCGTTCACCGCGGACCGCGCGATGACCGGTTATGGCCGAGCCGCCGTGGGCCTGAAGCAAACCGAGTTCGGTAGCCCGCCCAAGAAGTGAGGCCGGGCCGCCGGGCGGGCCTTAGTCGCATGTCCGCGCTGTGGCATCAGTTCGCGGGCGGCGCCCGGCCGACTGCGCGGATGCCGTGCGTCAGCGCGGCGGCGCGAGAAGCGCCAGGCTGCTCCACGGAATGAGATGCACCACCATGCCCACGATCCACAGGGTCGAGAGCGCGCCCACCGTATAGCTGAGCCAGCGCAGCGCCCATTTGAGCCAGTTTGCTTCGAAAACCGCAGACCACCCTGCAGCGGGGCCGCTTGGCTTGACCGCGAACAGCGACCGGTAATCGCCAAAATACTCGCTCATCAGATAGGCCTGCATCACCAGCACGCCGGCACCGAAGAACAACATGTCGAGAAAGCTGTGCCAGAACGCGAGCAGCGACAACTGCCCCCCCACGAACGGGCCGATGTTGGCCAGGAACGGGAACAGGTCCAACAGGAAGGTCATCAGCATGACCGGAAACGAGATGACCAGCATGAGCACGGCCTGGCGATTGAACACCAGTGCCAGCCCGAGCAGGATCTCGATCGCCTTGGTGGTGGTGAACATCCAGCCCGATTCGACCATCACTCGCAGGATCTCGTGCTTGGTCGGGCCCGCGAGAGAATCGTGAATGTTGGGAAACGGCAGGATCTTGACCCACCAGTTCAGGCCCGACAGGATCGACTGCACCCCCAGCAGGATGCGCACCGCGGGGATTGCGAAACTGCGATCGTTCAACCCGAACTTTGCCATGGATGCTCCCTCCCGCCCGGCTTCCGCACGTCGCGGTCGCCAAAAAATGTATATCTTATTGGTAGACGATCATATCGCATTAAGCTAGCGTTCGGGAAAGGGACATTCGATCCTGGCAATCGATAATTCGCGAGAGGGGACGGCCTATGTGGCGCACCATCGAAAAATACGGGGTCGAGTTCTGCCGCTATTATCTGGGCGGGTTCAATCTGGTCTCCGGGCTCAACTATTTCGTGCTGTTTTGGCCGCAGCCCGTCGTCACCGACTCGACCGGCAACGAATTCGTATACGCCGCGGTGCAGCTCAAGCTGTTCACTTTCGCCAAAGTTTGCGAAATGCTGGGCGGGCTGGCGTTGGTGACCAACCGGTTCGTCCCTCTGGGCCTGGTGATCCTCATGCCGGTGACGATGAACATCTTGCTCGTCAACGTGCCTTGGTCACCGCTGCCGCACGTGCAATTGTCGGTCACCCGCAACTTCGTGATGCACTGCATCCTGCTCGCGGCCTATGCCAACTACTTCTATCCGATGCTGAAATTCCGTTCGGCACCGCAGCCGTTCTGGCGCGATCCTTCGCGTCTCCGGAAATCCTTCTGAACGGGAGAGGACCCATGACCCCCGAATTTTTCGCCTGGTCGCACGCAAACTTCAGCTTCGTGATCGACGGCAAGTACGACATGATGAGCCTCAATCCGCTCGAAATGACCAATTTCGAGATGATGGGCACGATCTTCGGCTTTGCCGGCCTCATCATCACGTTCATTCGGAGCCGGAGCGCGGCCAAGCGGCAGAAGCCGCACGTGTTCACTTCGCAGGAGACCGACGAAGACGCGATCTATTGACGCGAATTTTGCCGCCCGCGATCCTGGGCTAAGGGCGCACGCGATGCGCCCTGCCCTCTCCAGCCGCCCCGACCGGTGAAGCGATTCCTTTCGCTGAAGAGCCGCGACGTCATCGTCGTCGTCGCCGCGTCGATGTTCATGGCACAACTCGACGGCGCGGTGCTGGCGGTGGCGGTGCCGAGGATTTCGAGCGACTTCGGCGTGCCGGTCGTATCGCTCAGCCTGGCGATCACGATCTATCTCACGATGCTGGTGGCGATGCTGCCGGTGAGCGGCTGGGCAGCGGACCGCTTCGGAGCGCGGCGGGTGTTTCTTGGCGCGACGCTGGGATTTGGCTTTTCCTCGCTGCTCTGCGCCCTTGCCGACGGCTATTGGCCCTTCATCGCCGCGCGCGCACTGCAAGGCATCGCCGCCGCACTGCTAACGCCGGTCGGGCGCCTGATCCTGGTGCGCGAAACGCCGAAGGAGGAGTTGGTCGACGCGCTTGCGATCACCGCGATGCCGATGCTGGTGGCGCCCACCGTCGGCCCCTCGGTCGGCGGTCTGATCGTCGATTACATGCGCTGGGAATACATCTTCCTGCTCAACCTTCCGATCGCTCTGGTGCTGTTCGTGATCGCGCGGTTGCGCATTCCGCAAGCCGCGCCCGATCGTTCACGCAAGTTCGATATCGTCGGCGCCCTGTTGATCAGTGGAGCCCTGATCGCGGCGCTCACCGGTTTCGACCGCTTGAGCGGAGGACTTGCCCGCCCGCTGCCATGGGCTTTGATCGCGCTCGGCGTGGTTCTGGCTTGGACCGCGTGGCGCCATGTCGAACGCCATCCCGATCCGATCGTATCGTTCCGGTCGCTGGCTATTCCCGGTTTCCGCACCACCGCGATCGGCGCGGGATCGGTCATTCGCCTTCCGGCCCGCGCCATGCTGTTCGCATTGCCGCTGCTGTTCCAGTTGGGGTTCGGTTTCGATCCTCTCGTTGCGGGGCTGATGCTGATGGCGCTCAACGGCGGAGATCTGGTCATGAAACCGCTCGCCAAGCCTTTGTACGATCGCTTCGGCTATCGCGAGACGGTGTTCTGGGCGAGCATTGCCGGGCTGGCCGCGCTGTTGGCCGTGGCGCTCGCGTCCAAGGGCGCATGGCTGGTGCCACTGCTGCTCGTCGCCCTGGTTGTCGCAGGAGTGGCGCGTTCGCTGGTCTTCACGGGAATGGCTTCGCTCACTTATGCGAGCCTGGGCAAAACGCACATGAACTCCGGCAATGTGGTCGCGACTATCTCGATGCAGCTGTTCAACGCGGTCGCGGTCTCGGCAACGGCAATCATGCTCGCCCTTTCCGCCGACGTGGCCGGGAGGGCGGAACCGGCTGTCGCCGACTACCGCTACGCGCTGATCGCGATCGTGTTGATCGGCCTGGGCGCGACGTTCGCCTTGCGCCCGCAAATGCCGCGGAACCTAAGCGAAGTTCACCCGGACGAAGCCGTATAGCCGTTGCGCACACCGTGCTGGATTGTTATACACTTTATGATAGCAATCTTGACGGACGAAATGTCCGCAGCGGGAGAGGATCATGCGCAGGCTCATTTCGGTTACCGCCCTCGCCCTGGCGGCGGCAATCCCTACCACATGCGCCGCGGCCGGCGCCGCCGTTTCGGCGCAGGCGCCGCTGACCGACCAGGAAATCGCGACTATCCAGCAATTGTGCGAAACTGCCTCGTTCAAATACGCCTTGGCATTGGACGCGAAAGACCCCGATGCGCTGGCCCAGGCCTTTTCCGAAGACGGCATTTGGGAAGTGCTCGGCAACCAAATGGTGGGCCGCGACGCGATCCGTAAATACTGGCAGACCCGTACCGCCGACTGGGCCCCCGACCACGGCCGCCTTCACTCGATTTCCAACCAGGCGATCGACGTGATCGACCGCACCCACGCACGCGGTGTCTCGAAAGTGGTGATCTATTTCTTCAGCACCACGCCTGGCAACAACAAGACGTTGGTTCCTCAACTGATCGCCCAGAACAACGATGAATACGCCCGCACGGCGCAGGGGTGGAAGCTCAAGCGGCGCAGCATCGTGCGGATCGCCGATGTCGGCAGCCAATAAGGCGGTTTTCTTTCCTCATTCAGGAGTTCAATCACCGTGCGCCACAGCACCGACCGCATTCTCTGCACCCACGCAGGCCGCCTTTCCGCCTCGCTGCGCGAATTCGAACCGCTCGACATGAAGGTCGGCAAGGGCGAAGCGCCTGAAGACGAAGTTTATGCCGAGATGCGCCAACGCGCGATCGAGGACGTGGTCCAGCACCAAGTCGACCTGGGCGTCGACGTGATCAGCGACGGCGAGCTCGGCCGCCGGCGCGATTTCACCTATTACAGCAAGCGCATGGGCGGGATCGAGCAACGCGACCTCAGGGAAGGCGAAGTCGGCGCCACGGTGTTCAAATCGCGCGAGCGCGACAAGTTCGACGAATACTACGCCGAAGTCGATTCCAAGCGGCCTTCCGTCGCGCGCCCGAAGAAGATGGTGTGCACCGGCCCGCTCGAAAGCCGCAGCCTCGACACCCTTCACGAGGAAATCGCCAATTTCAAGAAAGCGCTCGATGGCCGCACCGACGTCGAGGCGTTCTTCCCGGTGATCTCGCCGGGCTGGCTCGATCACTTCATCTTCAACGAATACTACGACAAGGAAGACGACTTCATCGAAGGGCTCGCCGAGGTGATGCGCCCTGAATACGAGGCGGTGGTCGACGCCGGGCTGATCGTCCAGATCGACGATCCCGGCATCTGCGACAGCTGGCCGACGATCTATCCCAAGCCGACGATCGACGAATATCGCCGCTACGCCAAGGTCCGCGTCGACGCCCTCAACCACGCGATCCGCAACATCCCGGCGGAAAGCATCCGCTACCATTGCTGCTGGGGCAGCTGGAACGGCCCGCATTCGGAAGACTTGCCCCTGAAGCACATCGTCGACCTGATGCTGAGCCTCAATATCCAGGCCTACAGCGTCGAAGCCGGCAACGTGCAGCACGAGCATGAATGGCGCGTGTGGCAGGATACCAAATTGCCCGAAAGCAAGATCCTGATCCCTGGAGTGGTCAGCCACAAGACCGAAGTGGTCGAGCATCCCGAGCTCGTGGCCGAGCGGCTGATCCGTTACGCGAACTGCGTCGGCAAGGAGAACGTCCAGGCGGGCACCGATTGCGGGATGGGCATGGGCCGGGTCCATCACCAGATCGGATGGGCCAAGATCGAGAGCATGGTCGAAGGCGCGCGGCTGGCATCCGAGCAGCTTTGGTGAACCGGGCGGGCGCTCCTCCCACCGGCGCGCCCGTCGCCTCGAATCCGGCATTGGGCCGAACGGCGGGCGGTGCGATCCTCATCCTCGCGCTGCTCTGCCTGGTGAATGCCTTCTCGTACGTCGACCGCAGCATGCTGGCGCTGGTCATGCCGCAGCTCACCCGGGAGCTGGCGCTGTCGGACACGATAACCGGGCTGATCGCCGGGCTGCCGTTCGCGCTGTGCTACGCGATCTGCGCGATCCCGCTGGCGTGGGTCGCCGACAACCACAACCGCCGCAACCTGCTGGCAGGCGCGCTGGCTTTCTGGAGTGCGATAACCGCGCTCACCGGCTCGGTGCAGAGCGGCTGGCAGCTCGCCGCCGCGCGCTTCGGGCTGGGTGCGGGCGAAGCCGCCGGCCACCCGACAACTGCCTCGCTGATCGCGGATACGTTCGACGCAAAGAGCCGGACGGTCGCGTTCGCCGCGCTGTCGGCCTCGGTCTCGCTCGGTCCGCTGATCGGCTTTCCGGCGGTAGGCTGGATGCTCGCGCATTACGGCTGGCGCGCCGCCTATCACGCAGTCGGGCTCGCGGGGATCGTCGTTGCGGTGATCTTCTTCCTCACGGTTCGCGAGCCGCCGCGCGCCGCGCGCAGCGAAGCGAAAGATCGAATTGGGTTTTTCACGGGCGTCGGAAAACTGCTTAGAGCTCCGTCCTATGGGTTCGTAGTCGTCGCCGGCGGCTTCAACGCAATCAACCAGGGCGCGGTGCTGACCTGGGGGCCGACCTTTCTCGACCGGGTCCATCATCTCGGCCCGCAGGACATCGGCATCTATTTCGGCACGGTGCGTGGCGTAGCCGGTCTGATCGGCGCGCTCGCCGCGGCAGCGATCGTCGGCATGCTGGTGCGGCGCGACATCCGCTGGCAGATCCGCGCGGCGATCGTGGTCGCGATCCTGCCGTTCCTGTCGGACATGACCTTCCTGTTCGCGCCCCAGCCGCTGCTGTGGCAGACCGGGCTCGGCCTCTCGTCGCTGTTCACTCAGTTCGTGGTGGCGGTGAGCTATCCGCTCTACGTCAACGTCGCGCCGACCAATCTGCGCGCGACCGCGTCGGCGTTCTATTTCCTGGTCGCCAGCCTGATGGGCTTCATCCTCGGGCCGTTCATCGTCGGCGCGCTCAACGACATTCTGGTGCCCCGAATGGGCGAAGGCGCGATCGCGATCTCGATGGCCGTCGCCTCCTCGACAGCGCTGGTTTCGGCCTTGCTGCTGATCCTCGCCAACCGGACCTGGGCGCGCGATACGGAGCGGGCGGAAGCCGGCTGATGTCAGAGCTTGGGCGAGAGGATCACTTTGCCGACGCCTTCGCGGTCGGCGACCCGGCGATGCGCCTCGGCTGCTTCGCTAAGCGGCAGGATCGCCTCGATCAGCGCCTTGAATTCGCCCCGCGCCGCGGCCGCGAGACTGGCGGCGACGTCTTCGTCGGTGAAGCCGATGCTGCCCATCACCGCAATCTGGTAGAGATACAGACGCTTCACATCGAGCGGCACGGTGCCGCCGCCGTGGCTGCCGGCGGTGACCAGCCGACCGTGGCGGGCGAGCGCGTGGAACGCCTGCGGGAACAGCTCCGGATCGGCGATGTTTTCGAACACCACATCGACCCCGCGGCCGCCGGTCAGTTCCAGCACGCGCTCGGTGAGGTTCTCGGCCCGGTAGTCGACCCCGTGATCGGCCCCCAGCGACAGCGCCGCCGCAACCCGCTCCGGCGCGCCGGCTCCGGCGATCACCGTCGCGCCGAGCGATTTGGCGACCTGCACGCCCGCGCTGCCGAGCCCGCCCGAAGCGCCCATCACCAGCACGCTTTCGCCCGCCTTCAGTCCGGCCCGATCGCGCAGCAGGTTGAACGCCTGCGGGGCGTGGCGGGTGACGACCGTGGCGTCCGCGAAATCCAGCCCATCCGGGATCGGCACCGTCGCCGAAGCCGGCAGCTTTACGAATTCGGCATAGCCGCCCAAGTGCTGCATGCCGACCGCGTCGAGCGGCCCGACCGGCTTGCTGCGCCACGGAAGGGTGACCACCCGCTCGCCAATTTTGCGCTGCGTCACCCCTTCGCCCACCGCGGCGATCACGCCCGAAGGGTCGACCCCCAGGATATGCGGCAGCGCGATCGGCGCGCCGTATTTCCCTTCCCGCACGACCAGGTCGAGCGTGCGGTTGACCGAGACCGCGTGGACTTCGACCAGCACTTCGCCGGGGCTCGGAACCGGCTTTGGGAAGTCTTCGTAACGCAGCACCTCGGGCCCGCCGAACGAGTGCATTACCACCGCCTTCATCGGGTTCATCGATCTGATCCTTCCGCCTGGGACGCCCGCATGAGCCAGGGCCGGGAGCCGCGCATCCTTTCGGCGGTGGATGCGGCCTGTCAAGTTGCCGAAAAGATCGTCTATCGATCAGATGCGCATAGGAAGGAAGTTCCATGACCGATCATCCCGACAACGTCCGCATCGCGATCAAGACCGGCGCCGAACGGACCGAGCTGCGCAGTTATCCCTGGCCGGAGCTCGGCGAGGACGAAGGCATGCTGCGGATCGAGGCCTGCGGGGTCGGAGGCGCGGAGCCGGAAGTCTACCGCGCGGCTGACAAGTGGTCGCCGGTCGCGATGGGCCACCAGACCGTCGGTTCGATCGCCGCAATGGGGCCGAAAGCGCGCAAGATGTGGAAGGTCGAACCCGGAGAGCGGGTGGTGATCCAGGAGTACCTGCCGTGCCGGCAGTGCAAATGGTGCCTGAAGGGCGAATACCGCTTCTGCCCCGACGCCGATTTCTTCGGCGGCGCGAAGCCGCGTCGCTTCGGGCTGATCGACCCGACCGATCCGCCGCACCTTGTCGGCGGGTTCGCCGAATACCTCCATCTCCCGTGGAACACCGTGTTCCACAAAATCCCCCAGGACCTGCCGGCGGAGCTCGCGACGCTGGCGATCCCGATCGGCAATGGCGTTCAATGGGTCGCAATGGACGTGAACGCCGGGCCGGGGAAGACCGTGCTGATCGTCGGTCCCGGCCAGCAAGGGCTCGGCGCGGTGCTGGGCGCAAAGGACGCGGGGGCGTCGACGATCATCCTCGCCGGCAAGGGCGCCCGCGATCGCGCACGGCTCGAGCTCGCGCCCGAGCTCGGCGCAGACCACGTGCTCGATGTCGAGCACGAGAGCCTGCTCGACGGCCTCAAACGCATCCTCGGCCCAAATGGCGGGCTCGACGTGGTGGTCGACACCACCGGCGATCCGGGCGGGGCGAACATGGACCAATATCTCGAGCTCGCGAACTACGGCGCATGGCTATGGGTCAACGCGATGGACCGCGGCGTGCCGGTGAAGGCGGTGAAGCAGAAGTATCTCACCGTGCGCTCTGGCCGCGGGCGCAGCTGGTGGGCGGTCGATACCGCGCTGCGGATCATCACCTCGCGCCGCTTCCCGCTGGAGAAGATGTGCACCCACACCTTCGGGCTCGACGAGGTCGATCTCGCGATCAAGGCCACCGCAGGGCGCGAGGTGGAGGGCGCGATCCACGTGATCGTGGACCCGTGGAAATAGCGCTCACGCGGCGAGCCACTCGCGCATCGCGGCGGTGACTTCGCCGGGCTTCTCCAGCAGCGGGAAGTGGCCGGCGTCCGCTATCTCCACCAGCTTCGCGCCCGCAATCGCGTCGGCGATCTGGCGGTTGCGCTCCGGCCCGCTCAGCATGTCCTCGGCGCCGTAGAGCACCAGCGTCGGGACGCTGACCCGGCCGAGCACCTCGCGCGCATCCGGCCGAGTGAGCAAGGCGTGCACTTCCTGCTCGTACTCGGCGGGCGAGAAGCTTTCGGCCATCGATTCGAGCAGGCCCATGTAGTCCGCGTCCTCGCGCCGCGAGGAGTGGACGATTTGCGGGTTCCACCAGCGCGCGAACGCCCCCATGCCCTCGCGGTGGGCCATGTCGATCTGCGGCTGACGGCGCACCGCCTCGCCCGGCGCGAGCGCGTGGACGCTCGAATCGATCAGAGCCAGGCGCGTAATCCGTTCCGGGGCGAGGCGCATCATTTCGAGCGCGACCCGGCCGCCCATCGCGAACCCGGCCAGCGCGAAGCGCTCGGGGGCGTCCGCCAGCGCCGCCCGCGCCATCCCGGCAATCGAATCGTGCCCATGCAGGTGCGCGATTGTGATCGCGGCGAGCCCTGCGAGGTCGCGGGCCTGGTTTTGCCACACGCGCTCGTCGCACAACGAGCCCGGCACGAGAACGAGATTTTGGCTGGCCTGCCCCACTAGACGCCCCTGCAAAACTGTATAACAATTCTGCCTAATCTTTCGGACACCAGCACGCAAGGCACCGACGCGAAACAATGATACGAAACAGGATGAAAGGAGACGAAAGGTGCTGATCGACGCGCATTGCCACGCTTCCCCGCTGTGGTTCGAGCCGGTCGACCTACTGGTGTTCCAGATGGACCGGAACG
Source organism: Sphingomonadaceae bacterium (assembly GCA_036384795.1). Lineage (GTDB taxonomy): Bacteria > Pseudomonadota > Alphaproteobacteria > Sphingomonadales > Sphingomonadaceae > Andeanibacterium. Next base: position 22,320 of record DASVLP010000055.1, read on the forward strand.
GCGTCGGCAAAGGCGTGCTCACGCAGGTGCTCGGCCAGTTCGACAACACCTACCAGGAGGAATGCCTAGCGCGTTTTCCCGGCCGTTTCGCAAGCGTCGGCGCAGTCAATGCAGGCGCCGAGAACGCCCCCGACGAAGTCCGTCGGGGGGCCGCGCGTGGAATGGCCGGGCTGCGCCTGCGGCCCGAGGCGCGCAGCCCCGGCGGCGATCCGCTGGCGATATGGCGCGCGGCGGCCGAATGCGGGCTGGCGATCAGCTGCGGCGGCGCGGCGGCCAACATCGTTCATGCAGACTTCCACATGCTTGCCGCGGAGTTTGCCGAACTGCCGCTGGTGCTCGAGCAACTCGGCGGCTGGACCCGCCCCGACTGCGACAGGGAGCCGGCGACCTGGCGCGCGATCCTGGAACTCGCCCGCTTTCCGAACGTCTCGCTCAAGATCCCGACGCTCGGCCAGATCGCCCCGCGCCAGATCGGCAAACCGCTGCCCAATGATGGGTCGCCGGTGCTCGACGCGTCGCAGGGCGCGATCCTGATCGAGGCGCTCGACGCGTTCGGGGCGGAGCGCCTGCTGTGGGGCAGCGACTTTCCGGTCGTCGCCTCGCGCGAGGGCTACGCCAATGCGTTGAGCTGGACGCGGGAACTGTTCGCCGCCCGGCCGCAGGCGGAGATCGACGCGATTTTCGGCGGCAATGCGGAACGGATTTTCTTCGCCCGCGCTTGAATGTCGCCCCGGATGATTATACAATAGATTATACGAAATTCGGTTGGAGCGACCCGATGGCTTACGATGCCAAAGACACGATCATCTGCATTTCCGCGAACGGCAAGACGACCTCGTCGAGCGAGCGCGCCGCGCGGCGGATGCTGGTCGCGACCACCGAAGGCGTGCTCGATTTCCGCCGCGACGGGCCTGACGCCGAATGGCAGCTCCAGGACGGGCTGCTGCTTCCGGGGAATCACGTGAGCTGCCTGGTCTACGACGAGCGCAACGATCTGCTGTTCGCCGGAATGCATTTCCAAGGCGGGCTGCTGATGAGCCGGGACCAGGGCAAGACCTGGGAGCGGCGCGACTCCGGCGTCGCATCGGAGCATTGCTACACCCTGCTGGTGCAGCATGTCGGCGACCGGACGATCCTCAACCTCGGGACCGAGCCGGTGATGTTCTACCGTAGCTGGGACCTGGGCGAGAGCTGGACCGCGTTTCCCAGCTGCACCAAGGTAGAAGGCACCGAGCACTGGATCTTCCCGCGCTCGCAGCCGCACATCAAGCACATCGCCTCGCATCCGTCCGAGCCGGAAACGCTGTACATCTGCGTCGAACAGGGCGATCTGCTGCGCAGCCGGGACGGCGGCAACAGCTGGGAATCGCTGCATTCGATGGAGCGCGCGGACGACAAGTTCCGCCGCGACCAGCATCGCGTGGTGTTCTACCGCACCCCGAACGAGATCTTCTTCACCACCGGTATCGGACTCTATCATTCGACCGACGCCGGCGAGAGCTGGGAACGGCTGACCGACCCGAGCCACCCCTGCGGCTATCCCGATCCGTTCTTCGTCCATCCGACCAAGGACCTGCTGTTCATGCAGGGCGCGGGCGGAAATCCCAATCCGGGCTGGGCGGCCGAAGGCACGGCCCACCCGCAATTCGTCGCCAGCACCGATCACGGCAAGACCTGGGTGCAGAAGATGGAAGGGATGGTCCAGCCGGTGCGCGGCAATCTCGAGATCGCGGCAATGCACGATTCCGCCGAAGGCGGGCTGGAGCTCTATTCCGGCTCGGCGGTGGGCGAACTCTACGTCAGTCGCGACGAGGCAGAGAGCTGGCAATTCGCGACCGGCGAACTGCCGCCGATGTCGAAGGGCCCGCATTTCCGCTGGTTCCTGACGCCGGAAGGCCGGGAAGCATACGAAAACAAGCTCCGCGCAATCAACGCTTTCGCCTGAGCGAGGGCAAACAGGGGGAAGAGTGATGGCGAAAGGGAAGCCATTTCGCGCGGACCATGTCGGCAGCCTGTTGCGGCCGGCGGCGTTGCTGGAGGCGCGGCGCCGCCACGCCGAAGGCACGCTATCGGCCGAAGAGCTGAAAACGGCCGAGGACGATGCGATCCGCGCGGTGATCCGCAAGCAGGAAGACGTCGGCCTCAAGTCGATCACCGACGGCGAGTTCCGCCGCGAGAATTGGTCGCTCGATTTCTTCGCCGGGCTCGAAGGCACCGCCGTGGTCGAAGTGGCGATGGCGCCGACTGCCCACGGCTCCGAGCAGAAGCATTCCAATGTCCTGCGGGTGCCCCGCGTCGTCGACAGGGTCCGCGTCGGCAACCACCCGATGATCGAGCACATCCGCTTCGTGCTCGAAAACACCGGCCAGACCGCGAAGCTCACCATTCCGTGCCCAACGATGCTCGCGTCCGCCTCGCGCGACTGGCGCCAGATGGTCGAGGAAGGCGTGTATGACGGGCTCGACGAATTCTTCGCCGATCTGGGCGCGGCCTACGCCGACTTCGTGCGCGCGGTCTATGCCGTGGGCTGCCGCTATCTGCAGCTCGACGACGTCAACATGGCCTATCTGTGCGACCAGGCGATGCGGGCAAAGATCGCGGATCGCGGCGACGATCCCGACGAGATGCTCGGCAAGTGGATCAAGGTGCTCAACACCGCGCTCGCCGCGCGCCCAGCCGACATGACGATGACCACCCATATCTGCCGCGGCAATTTCAAGTCGCACTGGTTCGCCGAGGGCGGCTACGAGCCGATCGCCGAGCGGCTGCTGAACAAGCTCGATTACGACGGCTTCTTCCTCGAATACGACAGCGACCGCGCCGGCGGGTTCGAGCCGCTGCGGTTCCTTCCGAAGGGCGACAAGCGCGTGGTTCTGGGGATCGTCACCAGCAAGACCGGTGCGCTGGAAGACCGCGACGTGCTGCGCAAGCGGATCGACGAAGCGGCCGCGATCGCGCCGCTCGAGCAGCTCTGCATCAGCCCGCAGTGCGGCTTCGCCTCGACCGAGGAAGGCAACACCCTCGCCGAAGACCAGCAGTGGGCCAAGTTGCGCCAACTGGTCGAACTCGCCGCAGAAATCTGGCCCGACGCCTGAAGGAATCCCTGCACTTGAAGATGATCGATACCCACGCCCACCTGGTAACGGGCGATACCGAGAATTACCCCCCTTCCCCGCCGAGCGGCGAACTCAATCCCGGCGATCTCGACGATCCGATGACCATCGAGCGCCTGCTCGCCGAGATGAACGCGGCAGGGGTCGAAAAGGCGGTCTTGGTCCAGCGCGGCTCGATCTACGGCTTCGACAGCTCGTATGTCTGCGACAGTGCAGCCCGGTTTCCGGACCGGCTCGCGGCGGTCTGCTCGATCGATGCGACCGCGCGGGACTGCGCCGAGACGGTGCGGCGTTGGGTGCGGGATCGCGGCGCGGCCGGCGTCCGCTTGATGGAACTGGTCAAGGGGATGGACATTTCGTGGCTCGATTCCCCGCTTGCGCGCGAGGCGTGGCAGGCGGCGGCGGAGCTCGACGTGCCGGTGTGCGTCCATTTCTTTCCCTGGAACCGCGCCGAAGGCCTGACCCGGCTCAAGGACATCATGGGCGCAATCCCCGGCCTGACGGTGGTGATCGACCACTTCGCCGCGATCAAGAGCGACGCGGGCCCGCCGGACCACGGAGTGGACGAGCTGCTCGAAGGCGTGGCCAGGTTCGACGGAGTGACGGTCAAGTTCACCACGATCCCGCTCGGGCGCCTCGAAGCAGTCGGCATCGACTTCAGACCGGTGGTGAAGCGGGTGATGGACCTGTTCGGCGCGTCGCGAATGATGTGGGGTTCGGACGTCACCCAATCGCCGGGCACGTATGAACACATGGCCGCGCTCGGACGGCAGGCGGTCGAAGGAATGAGCGCCGCCGAACAGGAGCAGATCCTCTTTGGCACCGCAATGCGCGTCTACGGCAAAGACTGGAACTGATGCGCCGGATCGCCACCGAGGAAGCGTTCGTCATTCCCGAGGTGCTGCGCCCGATGCTCGACCGCGCGGCGAGCGAACCGTATGACGCCGACTTGTTCTTCTGGAGCAAGGCCGCCGACGGTTCACCGCTTCAGCGCCGCCTGCTCGATCTCGGCGATGAGCGGCTGCAGATCATGGACGAGACCGGCGTCGACGTGCAGCTCATCGGGCTCGCGTCGACCGGCGTACAGATGTTCGATGCCGACACCGGCACGTCACTGGCGACACTCGCCAATGACGTGCTGGCCGAGGCGATGCGCAAACACCCCAGCCGCTATGCCGGGCTCGCGAGTTTCGCGCCGCAGGATCCGGCGCGCGCGGCGAAAGAGATCGAGCGGGCGATGACCACGCTCGGCTACAACGGGGTGATCGTCAATTCGCACACCAACGGCGACTATCTGGACCAGCCGGAATACCGGCCGATTCTCGAAGCGTGCGAGGCTTGCCGAGCACCGCTCTACATCCACCCGCGTGCGCCCTCGCCGCAGATGATCGCGCCGTTCCTCGACTACACGTTGGAGCACGCGATCTGGGGTTTTCAAGCAGAGACCTCGCTTCACGCCCTGCGCCTGATCGTCAGCGGGGTGTTCGATCATTTTCCCGGGCTTGTCGTGGTGCTTGGCCACGGCGGCGAAGGACTGCACTACTGGCTGCCGCGGCTCGACGCGATGCACGCCAACTTCACGGCGCCCGAGGGCAAGCGCCCGGCGCTCCAGCTCGCGCCCAGTGAGTACATCAAGCGAAACTTCGCGGTGACGACGAGCGGGATGAACTGGGCACCGTCGGTCCGCTTCGCGATCGACGCGCTGGGCGCGGACAAAGTGATGTTCGCGATCGACTATCCGTTCGTCGACAGCGCGACATCGGTGCAGCAGATGGACGCGATCGACGTCGCCGAGGATGACAAGGCGGCGATCTATCACCGCAACGCCGAGCGGATCTTCAACATCGCCCCGCAGATCTGACGCTTACGCCGCCTTCGGGATCTGTCGCTTGATCAGCGCCACCCCAGCGAGCGAAACCGCCAGCGAACCGGCGATCAGCACGAAATAGCTCGACGCTCCGCCGAGCCCGAGCGCGATCACCCCGGCGTAGGAACTGGCGATTGCGCCCACCCGGCCCGCCGCGGCGGCTGCGCCGACGCCGGTGCCGCGCGCGCTATCGGGGTAAAGAAACGCCGAGAATGTGTAGAGCCCGTTGAGCAGCCCGGACGAGAACGTGCCGATCACGAACAGGAAGGCGAGGATCGTAACCAGCGGTTGCGGGCCGCCCTTGATCAGCAGGCCGAGCGCCAGAGCCGCGACCACGCCGCCGGCCGACATCGTCAGAACGACGCTTTTGGAGCCGAATTTCTGGATCAGCCAACCGCTGCCCATCCCGCCGATCACCCCCCCGAGCGAGAGCCACGTCATCCCGAGCCCGGTGGTTGGCGGCGGGAAGCCGAGGCCGGCGAGCATGGCGGGCACCCAGCTGAACATCGAATAGTTCGCCAGCAGGCAGAAGAAGAACGCCAGCCACAGGAAGATCGTGCTCGACGCGACGCCGCCGACGAACAGCGCCGAAATCGGAGTCCGGTGGGTTGCGGCAGCGCGCGGATCGTTCGCGGTGATCTCCCCCGCCCCGACCGGCAGCCCGCAACGCTGCGCGATCGCGCGCAGCCGCTCCGGGCTCGCGCCGGCGTTGGCCAGATAGATCGGCGATTCGGGCAGGAACAGCAGCAACAGCGCGGCCACCGCGATCGCGATTGCGCCGAGCGCGATGAACAGGCCTTGCCAGCCGTAAGGGCCGAGCACCGCGTTGCCGATCAGCCCGGCCACCATTCCCCCGACGGCGATGAAGGTCATGCCGACCGCCAGTGCGACCGCGCGGCCGCGCTTGGGAGTGAATTCCGAAATCATCGCCGCGCCGTTGGGAATCATCGCGCCGATTCCAAGCCCGTCGAACAGGCGCAGGATCAGCAGCTCATGGGGATTGCTTACCCATGCCTGGGCGAGCGTCATCAGGCCGAAGAACCCGGTGGAGACGATCATCATCGTACGCCGCCCGAACCGGTCGCCCAGCATGCCGCCGATCACCGCGCCGATGGTCAGCCCAAGCAGGCCGACCGCGGCGATGCTGGCGAACGCCTCGCGCGGCAGGCCCCAGTCCTGCATCAGCGACGGAATCGCGAGGCCGAGCGACTGGTTCGCGAGTCCGTCGACCAAATAAGCCAACGACATCAGCGCGAGGATCAGCTTCTGGAAGCCGCTCCAGTTGCCGAGGTCGAGCAGCTCGTTGATGTTGATGCTTTCGCGGTCCGCGACTTCGCTTGCTCCGTCTCCCATATCGTCTAAATATATAGTCTAACGATGTAGTCAATCGCAGAGCCGCACAACGCGGCCAACCAATCGAGGATGGGAAACAGGATGAGTGAAAAGGTCTGGTTCATCACCGGTTGTGCCACCGGCTTCGGTCGGGCGCTGGCGGAAGCGGCGCTGGTGCGCGGCGACAAGGTCGCGGTGACCGATCGCAGCTTTGACGCGGTGGCCGATCTCGGCGCGCAATATCCCGACAGCGCCCTTGCGCTGGGCCTCGATGTCACCCGTCCGGACCAGGTCCGTGCGGCGCTCCACGCTGCGTTCGAGCATTTCGGGCGGATCGACCTGCTGGTGAACAATGCCGGCTTCGCGGTGCAGGCCGCCGTCGAGGAAGCGGACATGGACCGCGTGCGCGCGATGTTCGACGTCAACCTCTACGGCACGATCGACGTGATCCGCGCCGCGCTGCCTCGCCTGCGCGCGCAGGGCAGCGGCCACATCATCAACTTCGCCTCGGTCGGCGGCCGGGTATCTGGACCGTTCATGGCGCTCTACTGCGCCTCGAAGTTCGCGGTCGAGGGACTGAGCGAAGGCCTTGCCGCCGAAGTCGCGCAGTTCGGGATCAAGGTTTCGGTAGTCGAACCCGGCGCGTTCGCCACCAAGTTCGGCGCATCGGCGCTGCCTCCCGAGCACCCGATGGCCGAATACGACGCGATGCGCGAAGGAATGCAGGCGATGATCGCCAATCTCGCGCAGGGCAGGCCTGCAGACCTCGCCGGCGCGCTGCTCGAGCTGGCCGACGCCCCGAACCCGCCGCGCCAGTTCATCGGTGGGGCCGATGCCTACGTGATGATCGAAGCTTCGCTCAAGGCACAGCTGGCCGAGATGGAGGAATGGCGCGATCTCAGCGATCGGGCCAACACCGTCGCGCTGCAGTCTCAGGCGGGCTGAGAGGCGACCGGCGGCCGAAGCACGACCAGCCGGATCGCTGCCGCCGCACCCACCAGGCAGACCGCAACGACCACGCCGAGCCCCCGGTCGGTGCCGTCGTAGAGCAGCCCCGCGATCCACGAGGCCGCCGCTCCCCCGGCAAAGGTTGCCGCGCCGAACAGCGCGGCGCACGATCCGGCGCGCAAGTCGGCGTGGGCAAGGCCGCCGGCCATCGTGTTGGCCTGCACCGGCGTGATCGAACCGACGAAGAAGAACAGCAACGCGAGGAACGACCAGATCCCGCCGATTCCCGTCAGGATGAAGAACAGCAGCAGCGCCGCGAGAATCAGCGCGTTGCGCGCCGAAAGCGCGAGCAGCGCATCCACGCTTCGCGTCTTGAGCATGCGGCGGTTGATTTGCGCCGCGCCGATCAGCGCGACCGAATTCACCCCGAAGATCACGCTGAACTCGGTAGGCGTGAAGCCGTAGCCGTCGACCAGCACGACCGAGCTGTTCGCGACGTAGGAAAAGAAAGCCGCGCTGTTGCACATCGCGGCGAGCAGATAGCCCGCCACCGAGCGATTGGAGATCAGGGCCCAATAGGCGACGAACGGATGCTCCGCGCGCGCCTTTGCCGCGGTTTCCGCCGAGCGGGATTCGGGCAAGGCCGCGCCTCCGCCGACCACCAGGAGCGCGGCGAAACCGGCCATCACCCAGAAGATCAGCCGCCAGTTGCCGAACTGGATCAGCGCCGCTCCCAGCAGCGGCGCGAGCACCGGCGCCATCCCGCCGACCAGCGCCAGCAACGAGAAGAACTTCGCGCTCTCGGTCGCGTCGAGGCGATCCCGCACGATCGCCCGCCCCGAAACCATCGCCGAGCACGCGCCGAACGCCTGCAGCAACCGCGCGACGAGCAGCACCGCAAAGCTCGTCGTCAGCGCCGCGACCGTCGCCGACAGGGCGAACAATACGAGGCCGGTGAGGAACAGCGGCTTGCGCCCGAGGCGGTCCGACAGCGGGCCCGCGACCAGTTGCCCGCCGGCTATGCCGATCAGGAACACCGAGACGCTCGAACCGGCCTGCTCGACCGATGCGCCGAGGTCGGCCGCGAGCGGGGGAAGCGCCGGCAGATACATGTCGATCGCGAGCGGCGCCAAGGCCGCGAACCCGGCAAGGAGGCCGACCTGGCCTTTCGTCATGCTCACGCGTCGTCCCTCCCGTTGTCCGTTATCGGTATCTTCTTTTGCCTAACAATTCCAGCGGTGATAGGCATTCGTATTGCCGGGCCGCGCGTTTTGGGCGAGCCGTTGCTTAATCGGGTGAGGAATTATGGCAAAACTGGTCCGCGCTGCGGTCAAGACCGATATCGAAAAGACCGAAATCCGCGAGTTCGAATTCCCCGCGATCGGCGACGACGACGGCCTGCTGAAGGTCGAGTCCTCGGGCGTGGGGGGCAGCGATCCGGAAATGTATCGCCGCGAGAACACCGCGCCGTGCATCATGGGCCACGAAGTGGTCGGGACGGTCGAGCGGCTTGGCCGTGCCGCCGCGAGGCGCTGGGGCCTGAAGCCGGGGGACCGCATCGCGCTCCACGAATACCTGCCGTGCTGGCATTGCGAATGGTGCCTCCAGGGCGATTTCCGCCTGTGCATGGAAGCCGACTTCTTCAACGTGAAGGACCGCTTCAACACGGTCCGCTATGGCACCTGCAACGCCGATATCGCGCCGCACCTTTGGGGCGGCAACGCCGAATACATGTATCTCGCGCCCAACGCGGTGATCCATCGCATCCCCCCGACGATGGACGCACGCCATGCGACTCTCGCCGTCCCGCTCGGCAATGGCGTGCAATGGGCGGTGCTCGACGGCGGCGCCGGGATCGGCAAGACCGTGCTGGTGTTCGGCCCCGGTCAGCAGGGGCTGGGCTGTGCGCTCGCGGCGAAAGCGGCCGGTGCGCTGATGGTGATCGTCGTCGGCATGACCCGCGACCGCGCGCGGCTCGATCTCTCGCTCGAGCTGGGCGCGGACATCGCAGTCGACACCGAGCAGGAGGATCTCGCCAAAGTCGTAATGGCAGCGACCGGTGGTCGCGGGGTCGACGTGGTGGTGGATACCACCGGCGACCCGGACGGCAGCATCGCCGCCCAGGCGATCGCGCTTTCGGCCAAGGGCGCGTGGCTCAGCCTCAACGGCCTCGGCGCCCACGTGCCGGTCAACGAGATCAAGAAACGCTATCTTACGGTCCGCGCGCCGCGCGGCCACAGTTACCGCGCCGTGCAGACCGCGCTCGACATCGTCGGCAGCGGGCGCTGGCCGATCGACAAGCTGTGCAGCCACGATTTCGGGCTGGATGGAGTGCATGACGCGATCCTCGCGACCGCCGGGCGCGGAATCGAAGGCGCGATTCACGTGACGGTAAGCGCGCCCAAGCATGGCTAGAACAGCGCAGGTTCTCCGGCCAGGCCGGCCAACGAGGTTTCGGGTCGCGCGCCGTAGTGCGAAATCACTTCGGCGGCCGCGATGGAGCCGAGCCTGCCGCACTCGGCCAAAGGCCGGCCGCGGGTCAATCCGAACAGAACACCCGCCGCATACAGATCGCCGGCGCCGGTCGTGTCGACCAGTCGAGCGATCGGTTTTGCCGCGACTTCGACGCGCTCGCCGCCACGCACCAGCAACGAGCCCTTTTCGCTGCGCGTGACCGCGGCGATCTCGACCTGACCAGCCAGAGTTGTCGCCGCGTCGGCGAGCGAAGCGCCGGGGTAGAGCGCCTCAATCTCCGCGTCGTTGGCGAACAGGATATCGACGTGGTCGCGGATCAGGGCGAGGAATTCGCCGCGATAGCGGTGGACGCAGAAGCTGTCCGATAGTGTCAGCGCAACTTTGCGACCAGCTTCGCGCGCGAGCCGCGCGGCCTTGCGAAAGGCTTCCTTCGCGTGGGGCGGATCGAACAAGTAGCCCTCGAGGTAGATGATCTGCGAGGCGGCGACCAGCGCCGGGTCGATGTCGCGTTCGGTCAGCTCGACGCAGGCACCCAAGTGGGTGTTCATCGTGCGCTGTGCGTCGGGGGTCACCAGCACCAGGCAGCGGGCGGTCGCGGGACCGTCCTTGGCGGCGGCCGTCTCGTAAGCGACTCCGAGCGAACGCAAGTCGTGCGCGAAAATGGTTCCGAATTCATCGTCCTTCACCCGGCCGATGAAGGCTGCCTTGCCGCCGAACGAGGCGACCCCGGCAATGGTATTGGCGGCCGATCCGCCCGACGCTTCGAGCCCCGCGTCCATCGCGCGATAGATCGCGTGGGCCCGTACCTCATCGACGAGGACCATGCCGCCTTTGACCATGCCGTGGCGGTCGAGAAAGGCATCGTCGGCTTGGGCAAGGATATCTACGATGGCATTGCCAACGCCGAGCACGTCATAGGCTGCTTGGGTCATGTCCGTATCTGCATCCAGAAAGGAATGCGATCCCGGCGGAAGGAAGAGGGGTGCCGGGATCGCAAGTCGGAAACTCAATACCGGTAGTGGTCTGCCTTGAACGGCCCTTGGGTGGGCACGCTGATGTAGTCGGCCTGTTTCTGGGTCAGCTTGGTGAGCTTCACGCCGAGCTTGTCGAGGTGCAGCGCGGCGACTTTCTCGTCGAGGTGCTTGGGCAGCACGTAGACCTGGTTCGAATAGTTGTCGGCCCGGGTGAACAGCTC